>NZ_JBHMDN010000033.1:0-168437 GCF_042431195.1 Cohnella cellulosilytica | reverse complement strand
GGACAATTTGATATAGAAATTATACCAAGGTTAGCGGCGGGGAGGGGGAGAAAAAGCACGGTCGCAATGACCATGCCTTTTCCACAGTTAATCGACAGCTTCTGGGAGGCCGTTACGCTGGCCAATTCGGGCAAAAGATTCTGGCGAGCGTCATGTACGTCAAATTGGTCAGCCGCAGCAAAAAAACCGTCAATCTCCCTGACGTTTTTTTTAAGTGTGGTGAATATCTAAGCATTCGCTTGATCCATTTACTTGCATCCGTCCACTCCCCGTTCATCTGCCCTCTTCGCATCCGTTCATTCCCTTGCATCCGTTCTCCCCCTTCGCATCCGTTCACTTCCTTGCATCCGTTCACTTCCTTGCATCCGTCCAACGGAGCTGCCGGTTTTCGATGGGGAAGACACTGGTTCTGTCGAGCATCCCTCGCGGATTTATGCTTCCGAATCGCAGACGAAAACAAGCCTCGCGTTCTAAACGCGGGGCTTGTTCCATATCGTGTACCATCTGGAATTTCGGGAGTGTGACGCGGGTGCTGTACGGAGAATTGGTGCTGGTCGCGCTCATCGTGATCGGACTGATCGGCAGATCGTCGATTATTGCAACCGCCGCGTGCATTCTGCTGATCGTCAAGCTCGCCCACCTCGACCGCTACCTGCCCTCCATCGAGAGGAGGGGCATCGAGCTGGGCCTGCTTTTCCTGACGTTGGCCGTTCTCGTGCCCTTCGCCTCCGGACGCGTGCAGCCCAAGGACATCCTGGCCGCCTTCTCCGGCTGGATCGGCTGGGTCGCCTTGATCGGCGGAGCGACCGGCGCTTATCTGAACAGCAGAGGTCTCGACACGCTGAAAGCCGACCCTCAACTGATCGTCGGCATCGTCATCGGCTCGATCGCGGGCGTCGTGCTGCTGCGGGGCATCCCCGTCGGTCCGCTCATGGCGGCCGGCATTACCGCCGTCATCGTCAAGCTGGTCCAATTGCTTATCGGAAAATAAAAGGGACTGAACTGTAAGTCGGACCATTTGAAGGATCGAAATGGAAATATTCATCGATCAATCAATGGCTGCTCTTGACTTTTACAGTTCAGTCCCTTTATACACTACCGACGCTCGGATGGTCCGCCCACGAACGCGGTGTCCGCCGTGTCCAGTCCGTACGCGGTATGAAGCGCCCGAACGACCTCCTGCAGCGGCTCGGCGGCGATTACGCACGATACTTTGATCTCCGATGTGCTGACCATCTTGATGCTGACGCCGACGCTCGAGATCGCTTCGAACATCCGCGCGGCCACGCCCGGATTCGACACCATGCCCGCTCCCACGATCGACACTTTAACGAGGCCTTCCTCGTACGTTGTCTCGAGGTACGGCACCTTCGGCTTGAGGCCGGCGAGAACGTCCAGCGCCTTCGCGCGATCGTTCATCGACACCGTGAACGAGAAGTCGGCCTTGCCGCCCTGCACCCCGCTCTGCACGATAATGTCGACGTCGATGCCGTGCTCCGCCAATGCTCCGAACATGGTAGCCAGCACGCCCGGCTCGTCTTCGACGCCCAGGACGCTGATGCGGGCCACGTTTTTATCCGATGCGATTCCTCTTACGACGATTCCTTGCTCCATTTGCGCTTCCTCCCTCACGAGCGTGCCTGCGTTATTCGTAAAGCTCGAGCGTACGACCAGATTGACCTTGTAATGCTTCGCGTACTCTACCGCGCGCGGATGCAGCACCGCGGCTCCCAGATGGGCCAGCTCCAGCATTTCGTCGTACGAAATTTCATTCAGCTTCCTCGCGCATTTGACAACGCGCGGGTCCGTCGAATAAATGCCGTCCACGTCCGTGTAAATTTCGCATACGTCGGCTTTCAGCGCCGCGGCCAGCGCGACGGCGGTCGTATCCGAGCCGCCCCGTCCGAGCGTCGTAATCTCTCCGGCCTCGGTCATGCCCTGGAACCCGGCGACGATCACGATGTTGCCCTCGTCCAGCGAAGACAAAATGCGCTCCGGCGAAATATCGCCGATCTTCGCCCTGCCGTGCGTCGGCTCCGTCACGATGCCGGCCTGCCAGCCCGTGTAGGACTTGGCGTCGTGTCCCAGCTTATGGATCGCCATGGACAACAACGCGACGGAGATTTGCTCTCCCGTCGTCAGCAGCATATCCATCTCGCGCGCGGGCGGATTGGCGTTGATTTCGTTCGCTTTATCGATCAAATCGTCCGTTGTATCTCCCATCGCCGACACGACGACAACCACCCGGTCGCCCTGCAGCTTCTTGTCCACGATCCGCTGCGCCACCCGGCCCATCCGTTCAGTCGTGCCTACGGAACTTCCGCCGAATTTCATCACCGTCAATGACACCGGTAGCCACTCCCCCAGTCAACTTTCCATGCTATTAATGAACCCCTGCATACAGCATTATATTATAGCATAAGTCCATTGGCCCAAAAAGAATAAAAATAATGCCGACATTTCAAGCGGCTGTCCCGCAAGCGAGGAGAAAGAGGTTATGTATGATTTCCCGGAGAAGCGAAGCGCTTGCCTTTGCCGACGTGTAATCTCCTTGCGACGGGGTTGCCTGTTCAGATTTCAAGGCACAAAAAAAAGGGAATGTCCCCCAGGCCGCATTTTCGACCTTTGAGACATCCCGTTTCGGACGTGTACGAAGCTTAGGCGCGGGAGACGTATCTGCCTTCGCGCGTGTCGATCGTCAGCACGTCGCCTTCGTTGATGAACAGCGGAACTTGAACGTTGTAGCCGGTTTCCAGCTTCGCGCTCTTCGTAGCGCCGGTCGCCGTATTTCCTTTGATGCCCGGCTCGGTCTCCACGACCTTCAGGTCGACGCTGTTCGGAAGCGAAATGCCGATCATCTCGCCCTGATAGTTGGAAATGTTGACGGTCATATTTTCGATCAGGAAGTTGATCTCCCATTCCAGCTGCTTCTTGGACAGCTCGAATTGGTCGAACGTCTCGTTGTCCATGAACGTGTACTCGTTCCCGGAGTTGTACAGGTATTGCACCGTGCGGTTTTCGACATGGGCGCGGACGACGGATTCGCCGGCGCGGAACGTCTTCTCGATAACGTTGCCGTTGCGCAGGTTTTTGAGCTTCGAACGCACGAACGCGGCGCCTTTGCCCGGTTTAACGTGCTGGAAATCGATGACGGTGCAAGGAGCTCCGTCCAATTCGATGGTCAGGCCTGTTTTAAATTCGTTGACAGAAATCACTTCGATACTCCTCCTGTAGAGACGTTGCTCTTGATTAGTCCAACTCGATCAATTGCTTGGGCGAGCTCGTCAGGACGCGAATTCCGCGATCGGTCATCACGACGTCGTCCTCGATCCGAACCCCGCCGAAGCCGGGAAGATAAATGCCCGGTTCGACCGTTACGACCATTCCGGGGGTCAACACGACATCCGAAGCGGGCGACAGCCTCGGCGATTCGTGAATCTCCAATCCGATTCCATGTCCCGTACCGTGACCGAAATTTTCTCCATAACCATACCGTGCGATGATATCTCTCGTCAAGGCGTCGCCTTCCTTGCCGGTCATTCCCGGGCGCAGATGATCCAGCGCGTACTGCTGGGCCTCCTGCACGATCGCGTAGATTTCCTTGTGCTTGTCGCTCGCTTTGCCGACGACAACGGTGCGCGTAATATCCGAGCAGTAGCCTTTGTAGTAGGCGCCGAAGTCAAGCGTGACGAATTCGCCCGCGCCGATCGTTTTGCCGCTTGCGACGCCGTGCGGCAGCGCCGAACGCTCTCCCGAAGCGACAATCGTGTCGAAGGAGGAACTCGTCGCGCCCTGGGAGCGCATGAAGAACTCCATCTCCAGAGCGATCGACACCTCGGTCGCCCCGGGCTTCAGATACGCCAGAATATGATCGAAGGTCCGATCGGCCAAGTCGGCCGCTTCCTGCAGAACGGCCAGCTCGTCCTCGTCCTTCGTCATCCGCAGCTTCTCCACAAGCCCTTCCGACTGCAGCAGCTCCGCGGGGCGGAACGCCGCCTCCATTTTCAGGTACGCCGCATACGTCACGTCCTGCTCCTCGATGAGCAGCTTGCCCGCGTTCCATTCCTTGAGCAGCTCGGCGATCGTCGCGTTCCGGTCCGCGCCGTGCTTCACGATGTCGAAGCCCCGCACCTGCTCCGCCGCCTGCTCGGTATAGCGGAAATCGGTAAGGAACGCCGCTTTGTCCGCGGAGATCAGCGCCGCTCCCGCCGTTCCGGTGAACCCGGTCAGATAGCGGACGTTGTGCAGATTGGTGACGAGCAGCGCCTCGCCCTCCGTCACCGCGATCGCTTCGCGCAGCCGGACGACCCGTCGATTAGGCATTCGCGATTCCTCCCCGTATGTGCCGGCACAGCGCTTGCAGGCCCAGCACGTAGCTGTCCACTCCGAATCCGGCGATCTGTCCGAGCGCCACCGCCGCCGTCACCGAAGTGTGGCGGAAAGCTTCCCGCTTGTGAATGTTCGAGAGGTGAACCTCGACGACGGGAAGCCCGACCGAGGCCAACCCGTCCCTCAAAGCGTAGCTCGAATGCGTCAGCGCTCCGGGATTGATCAGAATGCCGTCCCGCGTGCCGTACGCCGCATGAATGGCATCCAGCAGAACCCCTTCGTGGTTCGACTGAAGAAAGCCGAGCTCCGCGCCCAGAGCGTCGGCCGACTTCTTCAGCGTCGCCTCGATCTCGGCCAGCGTAACCGTGCCGTAGATGCCCGGCTCACGGATTCCGAGCATGTTCAAGTTTGGTCCGTTCAATACCAGTATGCTTGCCATTCTCCTGCTCCTTCCGCTCCGCAGCCGTCTTCGGCCGATCTTCCGACCGGGCCGAGTACAACAGACATTGTAACATACGCGGGGCTCCCAGGAAAACGGCGGAATCGGCCGATTCCGTTCTTTTTCGTCAGGACGACGGCTGCGGCGAACCTTGGGAACCTTCGCGATCCGGCTCTCGCGCGGCTTCGTTGTGAAGCTCGAAAGCGATGCTGTACCCGATGAACAGGCCCCATAGAAGAAACAAGCAGAAATCCGTCACGATGCTGCCCCATCCGATCCGTTTCAGCGGCGGCAGCGCCCCGACGTAAGGACCCGCCAGCGCGTAGCCCAGCGTCCACCAGGCCGCTCCGAAAATCAGCCCGGGCCACGGGCCCGGCAGCCTGCCGAGCAGCGCGACGTAGACGAGCGCCGCCAGCATCGACATCGCGATGAACGCGGCCAGTCCGCCGAACTGCCAGAAAACCCCGGTCAGCCATGCCCGCGGGACGAACGGGTCCAGCACAAAGCCTTGCGATACGCTCGTAAAATGAAGCCCCGTCGCCAGCCAACGGACCAGCCCCCATATGAGACCGGCGAAAAAGCCGATTTTCAGACTGAACAAAATCGGACGGGTCGGAGCGGGCTCGCCTTCCCTATTCTTGCGACGATCTTCATGTCTCGATGCGGATGTCACGTTATCCCGCCCTTCGTCTGCGAGTGAACTCTTTCCGATGCTAGTATAGCCTCCGCCCCGACGCGCTACTCGCTTCCGAGCCCGCAGCCCCATTCCCAGTGGCTTTCTCCTCCCCGATCCTGTAAAATAGAGTTACTTGGGGCATCGGCTCGCCCGTCCCAGAGTTATTCGTAAAGCAGGTGACCGTCATGTCAAATCAATCGACCTCGATCTATGGAGGACAGGCCGTAATAGAAGGCGTCATGTTCGCGGGCAGACACGTCAACGTAACCGCGGTGCGCCGCAAGGATCAGCAGATCACCTTCCTTGAGGTGCCCAAGAAGCCTACTCCCGTCTTAAGCAAGATCAAGAAAATCCCGTTTATTCGCGGCATCGTCGGCATTGTCGAATCCGCCGCCAAGGGCTCGCAGCATCTGACTTATTCCGCCGAAGCCTACGCCGAAGACGAGACCGGACCGGAAGAAGCCGCCAAGGAGAAAGAGAAGGACAAAGACAAGGACCGCTGGAATTTAACGATGATTTTAGGAGTCGCGGTCGTGGGCATACTATCTTTCGTCGTCGGAAAATTAATTTTTACCCTTGTGCCCGCTTTTGTGGAAGGGTTGATCTTTAACCAAGTCTTCGAGAATAAAATAATGCACAACCTGCTTGAAGGCGTCATCAAGATCATTCTCCTGCTTGCTTATCTGTGGTTTATTTCGCAGACGCCGATAATCAAGCGGCTGTTCCAGTATCACGGCGCCGAGCATAAAGTGATCAGCGCGTACGAAGCGGGCTCGGAGCTTACCGTCGAAGCGGTTCAGAAATACAGCCGGCTGCACTACAGATGCGGAAGCAGCTTTATTATTTTCACCGTCATCGTCGGCGTCGTCATTTATTCCTTTTTCACGTGGGACACGATGGCCGAACGGATTCTCCAGCGCATTCTGCTGCTGCCGGTCGTGCTGGGCGTCTCGTACGAGGTGCTCAGATGGACGAACGCGCTGCGGGACATTCCGGTGCTGAAGTGGCTCGGTGCGCCGGGCTTATGGCTCCAGCTGCTGACGACCAAGGAACCGAACGACGAGCAGGTAGCGGTATCAATCGCCTCCTTTAACCGGATGAGAGAGCTGGACGACGAGATCGGCAATCCCCGCGTTGCGCTTGCCAAGCAGGCCTGATCTGAATCGGGTGTGTCAGACATTAAAGGAACCGAAGGAGGATGCGGCATGAAAAAACGAATCCAGCCCTGGTTCGCCGTCGTGCTCGCCTTCATGGCGATCGGAGTGCTTACCACGCTGCTGCAAGGTTCCGTCGAATCCTGGGCGATTCCGCTCGGACTTGTGGCGATTGTGTTCCTGCTGTACAAGTTTCCGCCGAACAGGTGGGGCAAACCGGCCGGGAACAGCCGCCCGTCCGCCAAGAGGGCGCGGCCGGATTTCCGCGGCGCCGCTCCCAAGCCGGACCGGAAGCGGGCTTCTCCGTTTACCGTCATCGAAGGACGGAAAAATCGGGACGACGAGCCGCCCCGCTATCATTAAAGGTAACCGCCCTATATTGCGAACAAGCCGCCGCCGCGGCCGGAGATCTCGTTCTCCGGTTGCGGCGGCGGCTTTGCGCAGCGGCTTGCCGCGCGCCAAACGCTAGGTTCGTTTGGCTATCGTCACTTTCAGCATCCCCAGCTTGCGATCCCAATTGCGGAAAAACTTCTCCCCCGCCTCCAGCCCCGAACGATACAGCGCCTCGCTCTTCTCCGGAGACAGATGGAACTCCGTGCCGCCGATGCCCAAGGTCGGAATTTTAATTGTGCGAATCTCTTTGTTTTTCTCGATATATCTCTCGTCGTGGGCGCTGAGCATCGTTTCGAACATCGCCTGAAACATCGAGATCGGTCCGTCGATCCGGTGGGGCTGCGCATCGGAACGTCCGACCATCTGAAAGCCGATGACGGGCGCCGTCTCTTCCGACGATTCGTCGTGCCGGAACAGCCATAACGGAAAGTTGCTCAGCAAGCCTCCGTCGACGACATAGGAAAATTTCGACGCAACCGCCCGTTTTTTGCGTTCCTTATACGGCTGCCGCAAAAGGACCGGATCGAAAAAATACGGAATGCTCGTGCTCATCCGCACGGCTCTGGCGACGGACAGCCGCTCGGGCGAAATTCCGTATTGCGCAATGTCTCCGGGGAGCACGAGCAGCTTGCCGTTCGTAATGTCCGACGCGATGATCCGCAGCTTGCCCTCCGGCAAATCTCCGAATGCGCACACCCCTTTGACCGCAAGCAGCTCCGCGATCCATTGCTCCAGCCTTTTGCCGGAATAGAGGCCCTTGCGCAGGAAGAGGCGCAGCGCCGGACCGATCGGCTTCAGATTAAAGAACGCGCTGCGTGTCAGCAGAGAGCTCGGCGGAGTCCGCTCGATTGCCGCCTTCATCTCGTCGGCCGTATACCCGGCCGCCAGCAGCGCGGCGATAATGCTGCCCGACGACGTGCCGGCGACCCGGTCGAACACGATGCCGTGCTCCTCCGCGGCGCGGACGGCCCCCGTCAGCGAGATCCCGCGCACGCCGCCGCCTTCGAACACCGCATTTACCCGAGTCGTCTCCACCCATGCTTCGCCTCCCGCGGACTTTCGCGAATAAGGCCGCAGCCGCGGCCCCTGCTTCCATCCATATGCGGCGGTCTCAAAACCTAATACCGGGGACGACTGTCCGCCGGAGGGCAAATTTTTCGAATAAACGCAAAAAACGGCCGCACCCTTTCAAGGGTACGACCGCTCGGTCGGACGATAATCGCAATCCGTCTCTTCGCTTACTCGCTGTCCATCTCGGACCGGATCTTCCCCAGCTCCTCCGCGCGGGACGGGTCGCGGACGAAGTATTCGACAAGCGATTCGATGCACGTGATGGAATCCCAGCTAAGATGATGCTCGATTCCTTCCACGTCGCCATAGATTTTATCCTCCTGAACCCCGATGATCGTCAGGAAGGTTTCCAGCAGATGATGGCGGTCGACCAGCCTTTTGCCGATCTTCTTGCCTTTGTTCGTCAGAACGAGTCCTCTGTATTTCTCGTAAATCAAGTAATTGTCCTTGTCCAGCTTCTGGATCATCTTCGTTACCGAGGAAGGATGCACTTCCAGTCCTTCGGCGATGTCGGAGACGCGCGCGTAGCCCTTCTCGTCGATCAAACGGTAGATCCGCTCCAAATAATCTTCCATACTTGGGGTAGGCAACGCTAGTCCCCCTTTCCTTCCATATCATACACTGTTTAACGCGGCCCGGGCAAGCCCGAACTCGCTCCCCGACAGGGAAAGTATCAAGACGTCTTCCCCATTGCATAATAAGCCGTACGGACCTTTTTGGCCGGAAACGGAGGCTTGTACAATGTCCCCTGCCGATACGTCTTCCCGACGCGCAAAAGAAACCGCCCTGTTCATGCCCGAGCTCGTGTACTTCGAGCCGGCGGCGCTCGACTATCCGAAAGGCCAACGCATCCTCGACTGGGTCAAGCAGCGAGGCTTGCCGTACCAAATGACGGCGTCCCACAACCGGATTACGAATCTGCCCGGCGACACCGAGCTGGAGCAGTACAAGACGGCCAAGCGCACCCTGGTCGTCGGCCTGCGCAAAACGCTCAAATTCGATACGTCCAAGCCGTCCGCCGAATACGCCCTGCCTCTGGCCACCGGTTGCATGGGCCACTGCCATTATTGCTATTTGCAGACGACGCTGGGCGCCAAGCCCTATATCCGGGTTTACGTGAACACGGAGGACATCTTTGCGGCCGCCCGTTCGTACATCGAGGAGCGCGCGCCCGAGCTTACCCGGTTCGAAGCGGCGTGCACGTCCGATCCCGTCGGACTGGAGCACCTGAGCGGCTCGCTTGCCGAAGCGATCGAGTTCATGGCCGATCAGCCGCTCGGCAGACTCCGGTTCGTGACCAAATACCATCATGTCGATTCGCTGCTGCCGCTGCGCCACAACGGCCATACCCGCATTCGCTTCAGCGTCAACGCGGACTACGTCATCCGCAGCTTCGAGCCGGGCACCTCCCGTTTTCACGAACGCATAGAAGCCGCGGGCCGGATCGGCAAGGCCGGCTACCCGCTCGGGTTCATCGTCGCGCCGATCATCTGGTACGACGGCTGGCAGGATGGCTACAGCGAGCTGTTCGCCAAGCTCGCGGAGGCGCTGCCCGCGGAAGCGACGCAGGACCTGACGTTCGAGCTCATTCAGCATCGCTTTACGAAGACGGCCAAGACGGTCATCGAGAAAAGATACCCGAAGTCGAAGCTGGAGATGGACGAGGCCAAACGCAAAAAAAAGTGGGGACGCTGGGGCCAGCACAAATACGTGTATCCCGACGAGCAAGCGGAAGCGCTCCGCGAATGGATCACGGAGCGCATCTTCGAGCGTTTTCCGGACGCCCGCATCGAATACTTCACATAATATCGAACAGCCACTGCGGCGTAACGCTTTGCAGCCAGATCGTAATTTGCGTCATCCTGTCGGTGAACAGCAGCACGCCCATCAGAATCATCATCGCTCCGCCGACCTTCATCATCGCGTTCGAATACTTCAGAATCCATCTCGCGGTGCCCAGGAAAAAGGCGAGAACGAAGAACGGCAAGGCGAAGCCGAGCGAATACGCCGTCGTCAGGCTGATCCAGGTGCCGGGATTGCTGGCCGCGAGCAGCAGAATCGAGCCGAGAATCGGACCGACGCAGGGCGACCATCCGGCGGAAAAGCCGATGCCGAACACGAACGAGCCCAGATAACCGCCCGGCTTCCATTTCAGGTTCAGCTTGCGCTCCTTCATGAGCATCTGCGGCTGGAAAATGCCCATCAGGAACAGTCCCATCAACACGATGAAAATGGCCGAGATTTTGCGAATCGTATCCTGATAATCCCGGAAAGTGTCGGTAAACGCGTTGGCGCCATAAGCCAGCGCGAAGAAAACGACGGAAAAGCCGAGAATGAAGAAAAACGTATGGCTCATCGTCTTGATTCGCATGCTCCGGCTCGTATCCGTCTTGATCTGGTTGACGGACACCCCGGTTATGTACGATAGATACGCCGGATACAGCGGCAGGCAGCAGGGAGAAATAAAAGAGGCCAAGCCTGCGGCGAAGGCGATTCCGACGTTTAAGTCCGCCATTGCGATACCTCCTGGACTACGTTCTGATTAGCCGCGTCGAAGCGACGGACACCGCCAGAATGGCGATGAGCAGCAGCACGATCGTCCCGCCCGGAGCGAGATTGGCGACGCCGGCGATCCATAGCCCGGCAAGCACCGCCGCTTCTCCGATCACGACGACGAGAATGACGGCCTGCTTAAAGCTGCGGGACAGCGCCAGGCTGCACGCCGCCGGAATCGTGAGCAGAGCGGACACGAGCAGCGCCCCGACGATCTTGATCGCCGCGCTGACGACAAGAGCGGTTAATATACTAAGCATAATATTAAAATACTTCATAGGCAAACCGCTCACCGCTGCCGCGTCTTCGTCGAAGGTCAGCAGGAACAGCTCCTTTTTATGGATCAGCACCATCGACAGCACGACAACAGTCACGCTCATAATGACGTAAATATCCATATAATCGAGCGTATAGATGCTTCCGAACCAAAAGGAGTTGGCGTTCTGGTTAAAACTCTTCCCCATCGTAAACAGCAGCGAGGCGAGCGCGACCCCACCTGACATGACGATGGACAGCGACAGCTCCGCGTACGTGCGATACGCCTTGCGTAGCCACTCAATCCCGAACGAAGCCGCAATCGCAAACAGCAGGCCGACCGCCACCGGATACACGCCGATCAGAAAACCCAGCGCAACGCCTGCGATGCTCACATGGGCCAGCGTGTCCCCGATCATGGCCAAGCGCCTGAGCACGAGAAACAGCCCCAACAGCGGAGCGGTTATCGCGATCAAGGCGCCTCCGATCAGAGCCCTCTGGAAAAATTCAGCCGATAAAAGTTCCAATCCCGGTTACCCTTCTTTCCGCAACGAGTGCAGCAAATCCGTGCCTTGGCAATCTTCCAGGTCGTGGGAGTGGCGAACGTAGAAGCTGAGCTTGCCGCTGCGCTCCTTCGGCTCCTCGCCCAGGTAGGAGCGCACCATATCCATGTCGTGGGATACCATCAGGAACGTAATGTTGTGTCGTTGATGCATGTGCTTGATCATATGGAAAAAGTTCTGCTGCGTCTCGATGTCGATGCCGGTGAGCGGCTCGTCCAAGATGAGCAGCTTCGGGTTGTTGATCAGCGCCCGCGCCAGGAACACCCTCTGCTGCTGCCCTCCGGACAACGCTCCGATCCGCTTGTCGCCGAGATCCTCGATCTTCAGCGCGGCCAAAGCGTCCTCGCAGCGGCTCGCATCCTCCTTGGATATGCGGCGAAACAGCTTCTTTCTGCCGTACAATCCCGACAGGACGACTTCCCTTACCGTAGCCGGAAAAAGCGGGTTGAAATGGCTTCTCTGCGGAACGTAGCCGATCTGATTCCAATCCTTGAACCGCGCGGCGGGCGTTCCGAACAGCGAGATCGTCCCCGTCTGGGGGCGGGTGAGGCCGACGATCATTCGCAGGAGCGTCGTTTTGCCGGCTCCGTTGGAGCCGATCAGGCCGACGAAATCCCGCTCCATGATCCGGAAGCTCACGTCCTGCAGGATGGTCTGGTTATCGTACGAGAACGACACCCCGCTCAGCTTCACGATCTCCTGATGACAGCTCACCTGCGCCGCCGTCATCGGCGTCTTTTCTGCCGCTCCTGCTGCCGCGGTTTCCGTTGCGATGGGTACCCCTGCAAGTGTTCCAGCCGCGGCGTCCGCTGCAGCCGTTCCCTCCGCCGTTCCCCCTGCAGTCGTTCCCGCCGTTGTTCCCGCTGCCGTCCTTGCATCCGTTGCCGCTGCGTTCATGCGAAGCTCTCCTCCCCTGCGCTGACAATGCTCCTAATCCTTATATGTTAGATTACCCGAGCGCCTTCTGCAAGTTTTCCAGATTGCGTTCCATCAGCGTAAAATAATCCTCTCCCGCTTTTTCCTGCTCGGGGGTGAGCCCTTCCAGCGGATTCAGCACAAGTGTGTCCACCTTCGCCTCGCTTGCCAGCGTGTTGGCCAGTTGCTCGGACACGAGCTCCTCGAAGAAAATGTACGGAATGCCGTTCTCCTTCACGAACTTGGCGATCTCCAGCAAATCCTGCGCCCTCGGCTCCGCCTCCGGGGACAGGCCCATAATCGCGATCTGGTTCAAATTGTAATCCCGGCACAAATAACCGAACGCCTGGTGCGACACCACAATATCGCGGCGCTCGAAGCCGGCCAGCCCCTGCGTAAACTTGTCGTCCAGCTCCCGAAGCCTGCTCTCCAGCCCGGCGTAATTGCTCTCGTACGCAGCCTTGTTCGCCGGATCGGCCTGCACGAACGCATCCCGAATGTTGGCGGCCATCACCAGCGCCGACCGCGGACTGGTCCACGTATGCGGGTCGACGTCCAGATCGGAGTGACTGTGATCGGCTTCGCCCCCTTCTTCGCTATCATGATCGTGGTCGTCTGCCTCCTCCGCGGCCCCCTCATGGTCGTGATCATGCTCCGGATTGCCCTGGATGAGCTCTATGCCTTTACTCGCCTCCACAGTCAGCACCTGGCTTCCGGACCCGAGCCCGTTCAGGAAATTGTCGACCCAGCCTTCCAGACCCGCGCCGTTGTAGAGAAACAGCTGCGCTTTGGAGGCCGCGTCGAGATCGCGGCTTTTCGGCGTCCACTCGTGCGGCTCGACCCCCGCAGCAATCAGATTCACGACATGCGCATGCTCTCCGCCAATCTCCTTGGCGAAGAAATACAGCGGATAGAAACTGGTAACCACATTTACCTTGCCGTCCGCTTGCGAATGCGTATCGCTCTTGCCGCAGCCGCTCATTATCGCTGTAACCACCGCTGCCAACACTATAATCAACATCTTTTTAAAGGATATCTTCGTAACTGCTAATGAATTCATGACGCTCCCCTTAATCGTAATCATTTTTATTAACAGATCCGATTATAGGCCCCCGTCCATCCGCTGTCAACTTCGGATTCCCGGGGCAGTCCCCCCTCAGACCATTAGCACCGTGCTGCCGCAGGCTGATTGCTCGCCACTGAGGCCGAACTGGCCTTTTAGCGCCGTGCCGCGGGGCTTATCACTCGCCTCCGGGGTCGAACCGGCCCTTTAGCCCCGTGCCGCGAACTCCCTCAGATAATAGTGGGTTATCTCACGCATACTCATCTATTCGCAGATTTCTATGTCTCTTGAATCACATAGTTTAACCAGGGTATCAGGAGATAGGGACGAACTCTTGGCGAACTCCCCGGATCTGTGTTAAAGGCAGAGTGGTTTAGTGGCCATAGTGGAATAGAGGAAGCTCTCTGCATTTTATGCCCCTCCCGAAGCCCCGGCCATCGACCATAAGCCCTCCAGACGTGCTTAACCCCCGCAAACTATCTAGATTCCGTCACATTAGACCGTCACGGGAGCTTATTGCGCTGCCTAAGCCCCGACCATTGACTATAAGCCATCCAGATGTGCTTAACCCGAGCAAACTATCTAGATTCCGTCACTTTAGACCGTCACGGGAGCTTATCGCGCTCCCGAAGCTCCGGCCATCGACCATAAGCCCTCCAGACGTGCTTAACCCCCGCAAACTATCTAGATTCCGTCACATTAGACCGTCACGGGAGCTTATCGCGCTCCCGAAGCCCCGGCCATCGACCATAAGCCCTCCAGACGTGCTTAACCCGCGCAAACTATCTAGATTCCGTCACTTTAGATCGTCACAGGAGCTTATCGCGCTGCCTAAGCCCCGACCATTGACTATAAGCCCTCCAGACGTGCTTAACCCCCGCAAACTATCTAGATTCCGTCACTTTAGATCGTCACAGGAGCTTATCGCGCTCCCGAAGCCCCGGCCATCGACCATAAGCCCTCCAGACGTGCTCCCTCGCACCCTGCTCGCCCTCTCCTCCTCCGGGCTAAATGACGAAAGATCGGTGAAGCAAAAGAAAAAGGCATCCCGTCCCTCACCGCGCTTAGAGCGGCGATAAAGACCAGGATGCCTGAGTATCCTTTAATACATAAAGCCAGCAGAATGGGGGGCCCCAAGGTTCTTCCGAAGGTTCTCCCACAAAGTCTCCCATAGGTTCTCATTAAGGTTCTTCCGAAGGTTCTCCCACAAGGTCTCCCATAGGTTCTCCCGCAGGATTCCTTCGCGAGTTCTCCGAGCCCCGTCCTACTTCACGATCGCGCCGTTAGGCATGCCGTCCGGAACTGTCGCGAGCGTCAGCTGATCGTCCTGCGACGCGGCGAGGATCATGCCCTGGGACATTTCGCCCCTCAGCTTGACGGGCTTCAGGTTCGTTACGCAGATCACCTTGCGCCCGACCAGATCCTCCGGCTTGTAGAACTTGGCGATGCCGGATACGACCTGACGCCGCTCGAAGCCGAGATCGAGCTGCAGCTTAAGCAGCTTGTCGGCTTTCGGAACCGGCTCGCAGGCCACGACCTGCGCGACCCGCAGCTCGACCTTCATAAAGTCGTCGATCGTAATTTCCGGAGCTTCCTCGCCGTTCGCCGGCGCAGCCGCCCCCGCTCCCGAAGGAGCTGCCGCCTCCGCGCTTGCGCCCGCCGCAGCCGCGGCACCGCCCATCGAGCCGGAGATCCACGCCACTTCATCGGCCAGCTCCAGCCGCGGGAAGAGCGGATCGCCTTTGCTGATTCTCGTGCCGGCCAGCTTCGTCTCGAACTCGCGAAGACTATCCCATTCGGTCAGAGCGCCCTCCGACAGCCCCAGCTGCCGCCAGATCAGGCGGGGCGCATGCGTCAGGAACGGCTGGATCAGAATCGAGACGATCCGCAGGCTTTCCGCCAAGTGCCCCATGACCGAAGCGAGCGCCGCCCGATCCGTCTCCTCCTTGGCCAGCGTCCACGGCTTCGTCTCGTCGATGTATTTGTTCGTCCGCCCGACCAGCGTCCAGATCGCGGAGAGCGCCACGGAGAACTCCATGTTCTCCATGGCTGCCTCCACCTTTTCCACCGTAGACAGCGCCGTGCGCTCCAAGTCTCCGTCGAATTCCGTCACGCCAAGCTCGAATGGCGGAACCTCGCCGCCGAAATACTTGTCGATCATCGCCACCGTCCGGTTGAGCAGGTTGCCCAGGTCGTTGGCCAGATCGTAGTTGATCCGCTCCACGAAATTTTCCGGCGTGAACGCGCCGTCCGCTCCGAAAGGCACTTCCCGCAGCAAGTAATACCGCACGGCGTCCAGGCCGAAATGATCGATCAGTCTTACCGGGTCGACGACGTTGCCTTTCGATTTCGACATTTTGCCGTCCTTCATGAGCAGCCAGCCGTGGGCGAACACCTTCTTCGGCAGCGGCACGCCAAGCGCCATCAGCATGATCGGCCAATAGATCGTATGGAAGCGGACGATCTCCTTGCCTACGAGGTGCACGTCGGCCGGCCAGTATTTCCGATAAGCCTCGCCGGCATCCGCCCCGTATCCGAGCGCCGTAATATAGTTGGACAGCGCATCGATCCAGACGTAGATGACGTGCTTCGGATCTCCCGGAACGGGGATGCCCCAATTAAACGTCGTCCGCGACACGGCCAAATCCTCCAGACCGGGCTTGATAAAATTGTTGATCATCTCCGTCTTGCGCGACTCCGGCTGGATGAAGTCGGGATGGTCCTCGTAATATTGCAGCAGACGATCGGCGTATTTGCTCATCCGGAAGAAATAGCTCTCTTCCTTGACCAGCTCGACCGGATGCCCGCTGTCGGGGCTTTTTCCGCCTACGACGACGCCGTCGGCATTGCGCTCCGCGTCGACGAGCTGCGACTCCGTATAATACGTTTCGTCGGGGATGCTGTACCAGCCTTCGTACTCGCCCTTATAGATATCCCCCTGCTCCAGCAGCTGCGCGAAAATATCCTGAACGACCTTCGTATGGCGCGGTTCCGTCGTGCGGATAAAATCGTCGTTGGAAATTTCCAGCTTTCGCCACAGCTCCTTGATGCCGACGACGATATCGTCGACGAATTGCTGCGGCGTCTTGCCCGCTTCCTGCGCCTTCCGTTCGATCTTCTGCCCGTGTTCGTCCGTTCCCGTCAAGTAGCGCACGTCGTAGCCGCGCAATCTTTTGTAGCGCGCCATCGCGTCTCCCGCCACCGTCGTGTACGCATGGCCGATATGCAGCTTGTCGCTGGGATAATAGATCGGCGTCGTAATGTAGAATGTCTTTGCCTTTTCCGTCATCGTGCTCATCTCCTTCGCGGTTTAAAAAACATAAAGCTCCCGTCCGTATGGGACGAGAGCTGCGCTCACGCGGTACCACCCAAATTCCTCCCGCGGCGTCGATCCCCCGCGAAAGCTCATTAAGTCGATCTTTAACGCCGATCTCCGCGTCGTCTCTTACCGGTGCGATCCAACCGCGCCAGGCTCGTTAACGATTCCTCCAGGACCATCTTCCAAGGCCGCCCTATGCCGGTTCTCAGCTTCCCCGGCTCTCTGCGATAGTTCGCTTCCTCGTACTTATCCCTTCGCTGGAACAATATGACCTTCTTTCCGCAATATAGCCGAACGAACGGCCCGTGTCAAGTCATGGCGCCGCCGCTGTGTCGCGGCCTGTCTATTCGTCGCCTCGAAACCCGCCGCGTTCAGCGAGTCCGCCGTTGCCGACTCGAGCAGCCAGACGTCATCAAGGTCAATCGATATCCCATATTTTCCAAACGTCGTCGGTAAGTCGGGATTTAATAAAAACGTACTGGCTGGTGAAGCTCTCTCCCGTCGATACGACATCCTCGGCCAAAACCACGGCAACCACCGCCTGCTTTTGTTCCTGTATGCCGATATCCTCTGTCAGCCTGACGGTCCTCAGCTTGAAGTTCGGCAATCCGTTGATCGGGCTGTCGGCATAAAACAGCTTCAGGTACTCGCTTTCGTTGTCATCCTGCGAATACTTGATTCTTTGATTGATCAGTCGGACGATGTCCAGCTCGTCTCCCGCGTACGCATCCTCCGGGATATACTCCGCCTTCGAGCCCTTCCCGCCGGAGGCGCAGGCGGACAACAGCAATACGAGACCGAGCGCCAACAGCGCCTTTTTCACGACAAATCCCCCTCCGGGCTCATGCAAGCTCATTCCCGGTTTTGCGCTCCGGCACCGGGTCGAAGCCACCCGGATGGAAAGGGTGACATTTGCAGATTCGTTTGAACGCCAGGTACGAGCCTTTGGCCGCCCCGTGAACCTCGATCGCCTCCAGCGCGTAAGCCGAGCAGGTCGGCACGAAACGGCAGGTCGGCGGCTTCAGCGGCGAAATGAACTTGCGATACACGCGGATGGGCGCCTGCAAAGTGCGACGGGCGATCTTCATTGGACTTCCGGCATGCCCGCTGCTGCCGCCTCCTTGCAACCGCCGAACGCTTCGACCTCGAACTCTCCCTGAACGTCTGCCCCCGTCGCCGGACGGAAGCGGGTCGGGAGCGTCTTCCCGCCTTGCAGGCCGATGATAGAGTGGTGATGGTGCCGCCCGGTAATGCGAAGCCCATGCCGGGACATTCTCTGTCTGATGCCTTCCGCTGTTCTCACGAGATCCCTCCCGCAAAACTTTTATTCTTTTTACTATGCAGCAAAGCCGAGCCCGCGTCAAACGCCGCCAACATGTGGGCGAGCTCTTAGGCCATCGAACAGGCAATGGGGATCGGCCGCCGTATAATGTACAACATCCCAAGGAAGGAGAATGATCTACGTGTCCGATCATCCGAAATGCAACAGCAAAGCCGTTTTCGATCCGCCGCAAACCGTATTCGAAGATTACTATCATCCGCAGCACGTCGATGTCGTTCATCAGGTTCAAGTGATTCGGCGGCATCACTGCGTCCCGGTGTATCATCATAAGACCAGCGTATCCGTTAAAGACGTATACTGCGGGGATTTCGAAGGCGCGGAAGGCTGCGAGGGCGGCGTCCGCACGTCAAGCTGGAGAAACAAACGCCGCTAAGACGCGCGCGCCAGCCTAAGCTCTCCGATCGCCGTCCCTGGCCCGCAGCCGGGGACGGCGCCTTTTTTTCACGGCGATTGCCTTCTCCTCCTCTTCCCCTCGCGGGAAACCGCTTGCACAACACGGCACACCAAAGAAGCCGCCTCGCATCCGATCTACCCGCGCGAGCGGCCCTCCGGCTTTCCGTTCAAGAAAACCACGTGTTTACCACGAGCACCATCGTAACGAAAGAAACCGCCGACAGCCCCAGGTAAATGCCCCCTTGACGCTTCTTCAATTGGAAAAAGCGCAGCACGCCCATGCTCAGGAACGATCCGATCAACATAATGAAGATGACTCCTGCGATGAACAGACCGAGCGACACTTGGGATACGTCCGTAATTTCCACTGCCCTTGCCCCCTTAACGAATGCCTGATCCGAATTTCCGAATGTTCGTTTCCACTAGCATTATAACGTTTTACGTCTGGATAAACAATTCGTATTCGGACTTTTCCGCAGGCTTCCGTTTAAAGCGCACGACGAGCTGGCGTTCCTTCTTCATTACGGCCTTCCCGCTGCGCGGATAGACGCGGCAAGGAAACCGGACGATCCGCTTCTTGCCCTCCGGGAGCCCGGCTATTTTTAGCCGCTCCGACGTTGCCAGCAGCTGCAGCGTACGGACGTCGACCTCCGGGGCGAGCCGAATCTCGACGTTGACGTATTTCTCGCCCTGTTTCGTTTCTGCCCGGACCACCGGACGGTCCGCGGTATGCGTGCCGACCTTGGCGCTCTGCAGAATCTTCTTTACATAATCGTTCATCCAGCCGGAGTCTCCCGTCCGGTCCCAGTTCTCCGCCATCTCCCACGGAATATCCTTGCCGAGCCATTTCCGGAGCTCCTTCCAATCCGGAAGCGGCCCGCTGTCAAAAAAAGAAACCAACGCCGTCTCCTCCCCGCCTGATAAGTCCGATAACCGGGCCGCCCGCCCAGACACCTTCCCTTCATTCTATGAACCCGGCGTCCCCGCCGTTCCCGCCGCCGCGGAGAACCTCTGGGCTGATGCCTTCATACACTGTCTATGAGCTTACCCGGAAGGAGTCGTCATGCCCATGCCCTCCATCATCGGCAATGTCAAAATCCTCAGCATCGGCAGCAGCGGCGTCGTCCAGTTCGGCGATGCGATTCAGATCTCTCCTTCAAGCACGAACAAAACCTATGCCGGCGCCGGCTCATTCCTGACGGGCGATCTGTCCCGCAGCAACAACGCAATCAGCGCCACGAATACGAACGATCCCGACGTGCAGGATTCCAGCGAAAACAACGTCGGAAACTCGGGGGTTGTCTGACATGACCTGGAACGTGCAGCAAACGATAACGATCGGCCAGCTCCGAATCGACGGCATTACGAATTCCTCCGTTCTGCAGATCGGCAGCGCGGGCAGCATCCAGTCTCTGTCCCAGCTGTACAATACCGGCGGTTTCACGGAGCCGGCTCCCGAGCTGGGCGAAGAGCTCTCCGCCCTCTCGCTTGTGCCTTTGCCCAATCCGACCTAAGAAAGGGGCAATGAAGATGCGGCAGTCCCCGCAGCCCAACATGTGGAGCGGCGTCTACCAGTCGCCCCAGCCCGGTACGTATCCGAACGCCGCGCCGACTGGCCCGGCCCCGAATTCCTGGAGCGAGATGACGCAGCGTCTGTGCCTTGCGGAAAACCGGCTCAAACAGATGACGGACCAGCTTACGTCCCTGCAGCAGCAATTGGATGAAATAAAGAGCAAGCCTCCCTTGCACGTCGAATACCATTTCGATCAATTGAAGGTGAACCGTCTGGAAGGAACGCTGAACGTAGGCATTGCCCCCCAGGGCGCTCCGGATATCGAATCCCTGGAGACGCCCGGATTTGCCGGCTGGAAGGCCGCTCCCGACAGCAACGACGACGCGCGCGAGCCGATGCGCGAGCTGCAGCAGGAAATGGCGGCATATATGGACGGGGAAGCGTACGAGGCGCTGATCGGACTCGAGCGGCAGTTCGGCATTTCTCTCGGCGAAGAGCTTCGCAGTCAGATTGTCTCCGACGTCAAGCGGCAGCTGAACGAGCGGGTTCATTACTACGTTCGCTCCGAAGCTTACCCGGTCCAAGGAACGAGGGAGGAGCAGCGCAAATGGCGGGAAGCGATCAAGGAGAAAACGATGCGCGACGTTCAAGGCGCCTTCGTCGCTTATTTGAGCAAACAGCAGCAAATTCGAAAGACCGCGGAAAGGGGGTAAGCGAAACATGACAGCTCCATTGTCTCTGAACGTAACGAACGGACCCGTGTCGGTCGGCTGCATCGATCTGCTCGGCGTGTCCAGCTCGTCGGCGCTGCTGCTCGGCGATACCGAATCGATTACGCTGTTCTCCTACTTCGACACGCCGCCCGAGTCGGTGCTCGTCTCGCCGCTGGCTCCGCTGCCTCTGCCGCAGGCCGCAAGCGAAAGCGAAGCCCCAAACGAAGTCGGAGCCGTGAACGAAAGCGAGACCCCAAACGAAGGCGAGGCCGAAGAAAATGAGCTATGACTGCAGAAACACGACGCTGCTCCGTCTGTTCGTAAACACCGTCAGTTCGTCGGGCATCGTACAGCTCGGCGACGGAGGGAACACCGAAATGTCGTCGTGGGCAATCGCGGTGCAGCGAGCGGTCGCGAACTTCGAGGATGACGAGTTTTTTTTCGAATCTTATCCGATCTTCTATCTGCCGAAGCTTGTTCCGGCGGCCGAAGTCCCCGTCAGCTTCAAGAGCGAATCGCCTTGGCCCACCCAGCACGTCGGCTGCGTTCGATCGCTCGGCGTCTCCAGCTCCTCCACCCTTCGCGTCGGATGCAGCGGCCCGGTTGAAGGCGTCTCCCGGATCAAGCATATCCGCCATTTCAATCAACCCGGGTATCCGCTGAAAAACGGGGATGAATCCCCCTAAGGGTACAAACGTACAGGATTTCGCCCGCCCCCCGTCATATGCTGGGATTGTGATTCGCCGTCACAAACACATGAATACGGGAGGTTTTCAACTATGGGTTATCCGGTAGCAGGTGCGGCCGGCGCGGCCGGTTGCGGTTACGGACCGACAGGCGGAGGTTACTTCGGAACGGCTGCGTTCGCCCTCGTTCTGTTTATTTTGCTGGTCATCATCCTGCGTGCAGGCTACTAATCCGGCCTCGGCAATCGCCAAACCCAAACACGTCTCCGCAAAGATGCGGAGACGTGTTTTGATTGCCGCCCAATCGCTCAATCCTGCGCGGAACCCGGCGTAATCTGGCCCAGCTTTAACGCCAAATGAAGCTGCAGCCGATCCTCGGGATCGTCGAACGAAACGCCCAGTATCGTTTGAATTCTCTCCAGGCGGTAGACGACCGTGTTGTAGTGGGCGAACAGCTTTTCGGAGGTGAGCTTGATATTCCCGTTGCAGCGAAAGAACATTTCCAGCGTCTCCGTCAGCCTTCCGCCTCCCTTGCGGTCCGCCAACTGGAGCGGCAGGGAATAACGGTTCAAGAACTGCTCCCGCTCCTCTCCGGAAGGAATCAAGTACAGCAGGGAATACACCCCCAGCTTATCGTAAGCGACAATCTCTCCCGGCAGCCCGCACACTTCGGCCACCTGGCGGGCATACTTGGCCTGCGTCCAGCTGCTCTGCAGCCCGCTCGGGCGCTGAACCGCTCTTCCCGCGTACAGCTTCAGCCCGGGCTCGCCCAGATGCTCCCTTAATTGCTCCGACAGCTCGGTTAACGCGGCGGTCAGCGCGGAATCCCGTTCGTCACCGGCGAGCTTCTCCGGCGAAATCGGCAGCACGGCGGCCAGATCCTCGCCGACTTGTGCGACAAGCAGCCCTTCGCCCGCGCGCCCCCGTTCCGAACGAAGAAGCCGGCACGCCTCCCGGAGACGATCCGGCGAGCCTCCGCTTGCGGGCAATCCGATCAACGCGGCAACGAGCGCCGTCCCGTCCGGAATCAGGCAGCCGCACACATCGGCCCTCAGCCTCCAATCCGCATCCGAGACGATTTTCCCCGTCAGCCAGTCGTGCAGAAACCGGTCCAGATATTCGTCTTCCACCTCACGCACCGCTTCGACGTTGGCCAATTCCAAGCCGACCAGCAGCGACAGCCTGTCGATGCTGAGCTTGTCGAGCGTTCTCAGCTTCCGGCGATGCTCGAGCGCCGCCAAATACGACTGCTTCGTCTTCTGCTCCGGAATCGATTTGACATAGACGCGGCAGGAAGCATTCGGCAGCGGAACGTACCCGTCGCTCGCCCCCCGGTCGATCTGCCGATAAGTCAGCGATTGCAGCAGCGGCCATATTTCCGCCGTTTCCTTGTCTCTGAGGCTTTGGGATAGCCAGGCGTTGTCACGCTCGCGGACGACGGCGACCGGATTGCCGAGCATCGTCTCCATCTCGTCCAATATCGCGTACAATCCTCGTCCTTCCAGCAGCAGCGCCGTCAGCTTTTTCAAACGGCCGTTAAGCTCGGCCAACATCGCGTTCTCCCGCAATACCGTCCGTTCCGTAACGACGGACGACAGTTCGGACACGCGCAGCTCCCCGGAAAAACGGATCAGGGGCACGCCGTATTTCTCCGCTTCCGCCAGCATTTCGGGAAGCAAGCCTCCGCGAGATTCGGCGGGAAAATCGTAAATGACCAGACCCGCGATCCCGCGCTTCGCCAATTCGGGGATAATCCGCTTGAACGCATCGGCTTTCTTGCGGAACTCGCTTCCCGCGACGACAAGCAAATCATCGGCCTTCGCCCTGGCAAAGGCTTCTATGGACTCCGAGGCATGCACTCGCGCGATCGGCCGACTTTGCGCGCTGCGTTCGCCGGCAAGCAGTCTCGCGGACTTCATGATCGGCAATAACAGCAAATCGGCTACCGTAAACAGCGCCTCTTCCTCAGGAGAATCGATATGCGTTTCTTCGCGCGGCATGATGGTCATGAAACTTGCCTCCTTCTATGCAAAACCGCCAACCATGTAATATATACACTCAGAATATACCCGGAATATACCCGAAACCTATCTCCCGACAGCTCGAATGACTTTATATGTTATATATTATAACATAATTATTGAAATGTCTTTAGCGAATTTGATTAAAAGGCTGGAGGTTTCGGGATATGCTTGACCATTTCAGGCAGGCATCGTTCGTCAAGGTTACATTAGTTGACGTATGAGGAGTTCGTTGGCTGGGCGGACAGTTCTCTTCTCTTTATGGCCCGAGGCGGCCCCAATAAAAAAACAAGTCCGCGTCCGGATCAACTCCGACGGAGACTTGTTTCTGCGAAAACCGGCCAGCTGCCGACTTTTTATGAGCGCAATATTCGATTTTTCGAGTATCGCGAGTCAATTTGGGCCATTTGCTGGCGCAATATTCGATTTTTTCGAGTATCGCGAGCCGATTTGGGCCATCTGTGGGCGCGATGTTCGATTTTTTCGAGTATTGCGAGCCGATTTGGGCCCTTTGCTGGCGCAATGTTCGATTTTTTCGAGTATCGTGAGCCAATTTGGGGCATTTGTGAGCGCAATGTTCGATTTTTTCGAGTATTGCGAGCCGATTCAGGCCATTCGCGGGCACGATGTTCGATTTTTTCGAGTATCGTGAGCCGATTCAGGTTACGCTCTCTCTCCCGCGCCGGCCGCTGGTGCCAACGCACATGCGATGAGAGCTTACGCGCGGGTCGATTGTCCGCAGGCCGGGCAGAAATGACTGTCCGCGTACAGCGGAGTACCGCAGCTGTTGCAGATTTGACGCAGATCGACGCGGGCCGATTCGGCCTCCGCCTGTTCCGCTTCGATCGCTCCATCCGCCTCTTGCCGAGCGCCCGATTCCTCTTCCGATTCCTCCGGCACATGAAGATCGACTTGGATCGGTTCCTTCTCGACGACAGGCGCCGGGAAGGCGTAGCCGCAGGACGGGCAGAATCTCGTATCCTCGGGCACCCGCTTGCCGCACGCTTCGCAGTCCTTCTCGTTGCGAATCGCCTTGATTCTGGCGTCCAGCACGGCGATTTCCTCGCGGATCGCGGTAATCTCCTCGCACTTCGGCGTCACTAACGCTTCCGCGGTGGACAGATCGTTCGCCAAGTGAGCGTCATAGACGGCTTCGCCGATGGCGGCGTACAATTTATCGATATCCTTGCGTTTGCCGGAGATTTGATTGTTCAACTTGGTGATTTCCACGGTCTGCTGCGCCTTCTCGGTTGCCGTCGTTACCCCTTTGCTGACCGAATCCGTAATTTTTTTGAAAAAGCTCATCCGAACTCTCCTCTCTATGCTCGCATAAATTGAACCCTGTGAACGAAGAAGCTCGTTCCCTTCCGAAAGGACGGTTAATCTATATATTATCTCATACGTCGACAATTTCACATGGTTCCAACCGCTTATTCAAATTCGCCAGCATCCGTGAAAAATAGGAAAAGAGCATGGGTTTTCCACCGCCAAAAGACGGGAAACCCCCATGCTCCAACCGGAAGGGGCGCAGACCGCTCCCCGCAACTTCCAGGTCCCTCTCACTATCGGGCAACTTAGAAACACCACCGACTCCACCCGCACCGCCAACACGATCGACATGATCGGTACAACGAGCGCCGCCGACACTACCGACTGCCAACACTACCGCTACTTATAAAGCCCAGCAGTACCGATCCATACGCCTAGCCGTCCAGCCGTACGATCCACAAGTCCCGGCCCGGCAGCTCGGCTGCTCCGCCCAGCTTGCGGCCGCTCAGCACGTCCGTGCCCGTTCGCGCTCCCAGCGATACGGAAGCGGCCTCCGCGTTATGGTTCAGAACGAACAAATAGCTCGTTCCATCCTTCTCCCGCAACGTCGTCTCGACGCCTTCCGGAGCGGCGGCGACCAGCGGCGCGATGCCTTGGGATGCGCACAGCTTCGGCAGCCAGTCCTGCAGGAACGCCGCCTCCGGACTTGTCGCCAAGTACCAGGCCTCCCCGGCTCCGAACCGGTTGACCGTCAGCGCCGGCATCCCCGCGTAGAAATCCTCGCCGTATTCGGCGACAACCTCGGCTCCTTCCGAATGAACGAGGTCGCAGAGCATCCCGCAGGCGTAGCTCTCTTTCAGCCCGTCTCCCGGAGCCCGCACGATGAGCCTATTGCTCTGGCTCGGCAGCAGCGCGTCGATCTCCTCGGCCCAGATGCCGAGCAGCTTGCGCAGCTCTCCCGGATATCCCCCGGGCGTGACGAGATCGCTCTCGTTCACGATGCCGCTGAAGAACGTCGTAACGAAAGCCCCGCCCGCCTCCACATACTCTTCCAGCCTCCGAGCAACCCCAGGCTTGACCATATAAAGAACCGGAGCGATGACCAGATCGTAGCTGCTCAGATCCGCTTCCACGGATACGACGTCCGCCGCGATATTCGCCTGGTACAGCGCGTCATATATTTTATGCGCTTCCGCGACGTAGCTCAAGGCGACGGTCGGACCGCTGGACAGTTCGACCGCCCACCAGTTCTCCCAGTCGAACAGGATGGCGACCTTCGCCTGCACGCGCGCGTCCAGCAAGGAATCTCCCAGCCCATGCAGCTCCTGCCCCAGCGCGGCGCACTCCCGGAATACCCGCGTATGCTCGTGGCCGACGTGTTCGATAACCGCGCCGTGATACTTCTCGCACGCCCCGATCGAGCGGCGCAGCTGGAAGAACATAACCGTGTCCGCGCCGCGCGCCACCGCCTGGTAGCTCCACAGCCGCATCACGCCGGGACGCTTAAGCGAATTGTACGGCTGCCAATTTTGCTGGCTCGGCGTCTGCTCCATCAGCATGAACGGCTGGCCGTCCTTCAGTCCGCGCATCAGATCGTGCATCATCGCCGTATAGCTGTGCGGCGTATCGAGGCCGGGATAGTTGTCCCATGAAACGACGTCCAGCTCCTTGGCCCACTTCTGGTAATCCAGCTGTTTAAAAGCGCCCATCAGGTTCGTCGTCACCGGGATGTCCGGCGTATGCTTCTTCACCGCCGCGTATTCCAGCTTGTAGCACTCCAGCAGGCTATCCGATTGGAAGCGGCAATAATCGAGGGAGATGCCCTGGAAGTTGGACGCCGTCCGGCCGTTCGGTCCGCGCCACTCCTCGCTCAGCGCGCTCGGAGGCACGATATCCTCCCAGTCGTAGAACGTATGCCCCCAGAACGCCGCGTTCCAGGCCCGGTTCACCTCCTCGATCGTTCCGTAGCGGCTGCGCAGCCACTCCCGGAACGCTTCCGCGCAATTGTCGCAGTAGCAGTAACCGCCGTATTCGTTGGAAATATGCCAGATGAGCAGCCCCGGGTGATCCTTGTAACGCTCGGTCAGCTTCTCCGCCATCCGCACCGCGTATTTCCGATACGTCGGGCTGTTCGGACAGGAGTTATGGCGGCCGCCGAACTTGCGCTTGCGCCCGTCGAAATCGACCCTCAGCACGTCCGGATATTTCCTGGCCATCCAGGCCGGATGAGCCGCCGTGCTCGTCGCCAGGCATACGCCGACGCCGTCTGCGTGCAGCCTGTCCATCATCTCGTCCAGCCAGCCGAATTCGTACGTCTCCTCGTCCGGCTGGTTGCGCGCCCATGCGAACACGTTCAGCGTCGCGACATCGATGCCGGCCAGCTTAAACATTCTCAGATCCTCGTCCCAGACCGGCTTTTCCCACTGATCCGGGTTGTAGTCCCCGCCGTACCAGATTTTCGGCTTGCGTGCGTTAATCATCGAAGGCACACCTCATCGTATCGTAAAATGTCGTTTCTAATCCGATTATATAGCCGATCCGCCCCTTGTCCCATATAATATAAATGACAAACGATATAAGAAAACGGAGGTTTTCGAAATGCTGAGGAGAGTCGTGCACCCCGTTCCGGCGGAAGCTCTGCCGCTGCAGATGGAGACGATCGGCCTCAACCCGGAGCAGGAGCCGATCCGGCGGCCGGAGGGCTATCCCTGCTTTCACTGGCTGCAGACGATCGAGGGAGAAGGCGAGCTGCTTGCGGACGGCCTGAGCTTCCGACTTCCGGAGCGCTCCGGCGTTCTGCTGCCCCCGACGTCGCGCCATGCGTATTTTGCCAGAAGTCCGGTCTGGAAAACCTATTACGTTACCTTCACGGGAACCTCGGCCGCCGCGCTCGCCGCAGAGCTGGTCGGAGCGCTGCCCGGCAAGCTTCACTGGGATGACGGCGACGATGCGATTACGGACCAGTTGGAAAAAATGCTGAGGCTTGCGGAGGTCGGGACGGATGCGTCGGGGTGGCAAAGCTCCGCGGAATTGTACCGTTTTCTGACGCTGCTGAGGACGAACGGCAGGCGCAACCACCTGCCGTCCCTTAACCGCCGTTTGGAGAGAATGCAGGAGCTGCTGCAATGGCTGGAAAAAGAATACGCCAACCCCGATCTGGGGCTGGCGGCGATGGCGGAAATATTGGGGATCGGCCAGCGGCAGCTCAACGAGCGCTTCCGGCAGTCGTTCGGACAGACCGCCTACGCGTATTTGATCCAGCTGCGCCTGCGCAAAGCGAAGGAATGGCTGCCCTCGCGGCCGGACTGGAGCGTGCGGCGGATCGGGGAGGCGGTCGGTTTTCGCGACGCGAGCCATTTTGTCGCCACCTTCCGCCAGAAGGAAGGGCTGACGCCCGAGCAGTACCGCAGGCTTCACGGCCCTTCGCCAATCCCGCCGGACGAGGAGGAGGCGCTCCGGTTCCGGATAAGGAACAACGAGATGTAGACGATCAGAATGAGCATGCCGAACAGCAGCGTGAATCCGACCGCCTGCTTGTTGATTCCTTCCAGCACGCCTTCGATCAGACGGAACGGGCTGAACAGCACGTCCCAGCTGTTCAACCGGACGACTCTGCCCAAATAGACGCCGAAGCCGCCGAGGAAGGACACCGTCAAAATAAACGCCCACCCCATCAGCCGTCCGAAGTAATGGGCCACAATTTCATGGAAATGCCGCATCGACAAGTAACCGAGCAGCAGCCCGCACCAGGAGAACAGGAAAAAGAGCACAAGATCGTACCACAGCAGCAAGCCGTCCCGATCGTATCGGATGTAGAACGAATCGAAGATAAGGTGGATAAAATCAGTTGTCAAATAAGGCGCGTTCGGATACAGCAGCAGCCAGGCGACGCCCAGCAGCGCCAGCCCCGCGCCCATGAGCGCTCCCTTGGCGGCGCGAACGAGCGTCATCGCGGCCATCGAGACGATCAGCGGCAGCCAGGCCAGAAACAAATTCCACAGCAGAAAACGATACTGCACATCCTCCATCCGCTGCGCCCTGATGGCGATCAGCGCCGCGCACAGCACCGACGTCGCCGCCAGCACGTAAAACAGCGGCTCGACGATCCGGGGCGCGAATTGCGGTTTGCCCTTTTTCCTCATTCCCCCTCCTCCTCGTTCCCGAATAGTCTCTAGTAGGAGCCGCGAATATGTTCGTGGACTTTGTCCGCGTAGAACGACGCCAGTCGCGCTTTCTCTTCCTCCGTAAAAGAAGGAACGGCTTGCGCGGCAAGGTTGTCCTCGACCTGCGCCACGTTCTTGAAGCCCGGAATGACGCACGAGATTTGCGGCTGATCGAGAATCCAGCGCAGCGAAGCGCGGGTCATGCTGTCGCGTCCTTCGGCGATCCACGCCAGCTCCTTGGCCAGCTCGACCCCTTTGCCGAACGGCAGTCCCGCGAAAGTCTCGCCCACGTTGAAGTGCTGGCCGTCGCGGTTGAAATTCCGGTGATCCTCGCTCTCGAACCGGCTGTCGTTCGTGAATTTGCCCGTCAACAATCCGCTCGCAAGCGGCAGCCGGACAAGCAGGCCAACCTCACGCTCGGCCGCTTGGGGCAGCAATTGCTCCAGCGGTTTCCGGCGGAACAGGTTGAAAATGATCTGCAGCGCCTGAACGCCCGGCTGCCGCAGACAGAACAAGCCTTCTTCGACGCTCTCGACACTGACTCCGTAAGCGCGGATTTTTCCTTCCCGCTGCAGCTTGTCGAGCACTTCGAACACCGAGCCCTCCTGCAGAATCGCCAGAGGCGGGCAATGAATCTGATAGAGATCGATCGTCTCGCGCCCCAGACGCTTCAGACTGCCTTCGCACCACTCGCGAACGCGGGCCTCCGAATAGGAAGCAAGGTCGTGGATGTCGCCGGCGCGGCAGAACTTCGTCGCAATATGGATGCGATCCTCCTTGCCCTTCGTCGCCTGCGCCAGCAGCCGCTCGCTGCGCCCGTCGCCATACACGTCGGCGGTGTCGAAGAAGTTGACCCCTTCGTCCATCGCCTTGTCCAGCGCCCGCAGCGACTCCTTCTCGTCCGTCTGTCCCCACGATCCTCCGATCGCCCACGTTCCGAAGCTGATTTCGCTCACGGTTAATCCCGTTTTGCCAAGCGGCCGATATTTCATCTCCAAGGCTCTCTCCTTTGCCTTCAATCTATGAACGCGCGTCCATCGCGCATCTGTTCCCAATTGTACCAAAAATAATACGCCTTGCCCAATGACCGCCGCCGATCGGAAAACGATTTCCAACCTGCGCCCTCGAGCGTCTGTCCAGGATTCCGCCAACGCAAAAACGACGTTAAGCCTGCAAGTTTGCAAGCCTAACGCCGTCCTCCGCGCCGTCCCGTTTACGAGCCGGCTTTCTCCAGCAGCATCCGGGCGATTTCCTCGATTTGCAGTTTGAGGGAGATCGGATCGTTCCCCCAGAACAAATCGGGGTCCAGTTGGAATACGCGATCGTTTTTCACCGCGTCCAGCGACTTCCACAACCCTTCGTCGCTTCCCCAAACCTCCGAGATCATCTCGCCCTGATCCAGGAAAATGTAATCGCCGGCGTATTCGTCGACCAATTCGTAGGAAATTTGTCTGTACGCTTCCTTGCCGATCATCTCTTCTTTCTGCTTCGCAGGAGGCTCCAGCTTCAGATGGGTGTAGATCGCTTCGCCGCCGCGGTACCCGCCGTCGCCGTAAACGTAAAACCCTTTGTCCACCACGAACACGCCCATCAAGGAGAAGGTTGCGGCGGGATCGATCGCCTTCTCCAGCTTGGCCCGCGCGTCCGCCGCGGTCTGGTCCAGTCCGGCCAGCCACGTCTTCGCTTCCTCCTGCTTGCCCAAGGCGTCGCCAAGGAACGTCAACGTCTCGTGAATGGTTGAGAAATGACCATACGGAATCGCCAGCGTCGGAGCGATTTTCTCGTACTGCTCCAAAATCGCCTTATCGGACACCCACGTGACGATCAAATCCGGCTCCAACGCCAGTATGGCTTCCAGGGAACGTTCTCCCGTATTGGCGATTCCGTCGATCTGGTCTTGAATGACTTTGTTCTCCAGCTCCCACTGCGTGGCTCCTGCCGGTTTCACGCCGAGAACGAGCAGTTCCGGCAAATAGCCGTCGGTCACGATTTTTACCGGGTGCGTCGGAATTTCGACCTCGCCCAGAGGCGCGGCCACCTTCTTCGTGGCCGCTTCGGCAGCCGAGCTCTCGCTCGGAGCGGCCGGGGACGCGGCGGTCGCCGCTTGCTCCGGAGCCGGCGCCGATGCGTCCGCCTTCGCATGGCCTTCGTTCGCGCCGTTGCCGCATGCCGTAACGAATAATACAACCAACATCCATCCTGCAATCCATTTCCATCCCGAATAACGTTTCAAAATCTGGACCCTCCATCAATAATGATAATCATTCTCGAATGAAATCATTGTAACGGTTGGGCTTCGGGAAAGTCGATGTCATTCTATTGGATATCCGTATGGTAAAATGGTTGGATTTCGCCGCGTCGCTCCATCAGCGAGACGAGCGCATCCAATTGTTTCGACAGGGACACGCCGTCGTCCATCCAAAATTCGTTTAGGCTTAGCAGGTAGAGACGACAGCCGCGGCCTTCGACGAGCTCTCTCCAGACGTCGCGCTGCATGAGCCGTTCCCGCCAGCTCTCCGGCTCGTCCGACGGCACAATGGCAAACATATGATCGGCGGCATAGCCTGCAAGCTCGTTATCCGATATAAGCCCCGGCTCGTTCGGCTCCAGCACTTCCTCGCGGATGCGAGTCTGCGGGCTTAGTCCGAGCGACGAATACACGTTGTGCGCCGAGCGGACGGGCCAATGCGGAAGCATCCAGCGATTTCCGTTCCACAGCTCGTATAATCCGACCGTCTCCCCCGCGTCCGCGATCCTCCCCACCCTTTCCTTCGCGTTTCTCGCCTGCTTCCGGTACCTCTCGATCCACCTTTTCGCCTGAGCCGATCTGTCCAGCAGCTTTCCGAGCTCCTCCACTTCCTCAAGCTTGTCCCGCTTCCCCCACGGAAAAGAAACGACGGGCGCGACGGATTCCAGCGCTTGCAGAACGTCGGGCATGTTGTAATAGTAGGAGGGCGCGAGAATAAGCTCCGGCTTCAGAGCCGTCAGCGATTCCATCTGCCCCAGCTCCTCCATGACCGCCATCCCCGCCAATTCCTCGCGCAGCAGGAGACTCGAGCGCAGCACCTCCCGCGTGCCCGCCAAGGGCACGATATCAAGCGCCAGCAGCGCTCCGTAAAATTGCATGGCCGCTATTCGGGTCGTTCCCCGCAGCCTCCTGAACTGCCCGGGCGACATCCCTGCGTACTTCTTGAACGCCTTGCCGAAATACGAGCTGTCCGAGAAGCCGACCCGATACGCCACATCCCCGGCAACCTCCGACGTGCCGAGCAGACGGCGCTTCGCTTCGTCGATTCGCACCCGGCTGACATAGTCGCCGAAGCTCCATCCCGTTTCCTTGCGGAACAGGGACGAAAAATAGCTTTCGTTAAAGCCGGTCATCCCGGCGACCATCGAACGGGAGAGCGGCTTGTCGCTGCGGCTTTCGATATACTCGACCGCCTGCCGAATCGCAACATCCCGCTCGGGGAAACCCGCTCCGGTCAAGTCGTTGGCCAGCAGCGCCTCCATAAAGCCGCGCAAATTCTCGTGTTTAGGACGGGAATCCGGAGGATAAGCGCCTTGACCTGCCGAGCGAAGCACGCTTTGCAGCAGCTCCGCCGTATGGCGGGTCAAGTTCATCAGGCGTCCGTGCTCGGGCAGATGCTCGCGGTCGGCCGAATACCGCAGCCGATCGTCCTCCTTCGCGGTCAGCCGGTAACACCTGAAAACGACGGCCTGGAGCTCTCCAGGCTCTCCAGACTCCCCCGGCTCCGCCGCCGGAAGCAGGCGAAAGTCGCAGTCGGGATCGCTGAGCAGCATAATCTGTTTGCGGCGAAGCTCGCACGTTCGGTCGTTTAGCTTCACCTGCACGGCCTCGGACGGAACGAGCAGCGCCAGCGCATGCGGGAAGGCGCGAAGCGGATATTCCCGGTCGGTCACCCGCCGCGCCTCAATCAGTTCGTATAGAAAAGGGATCATGCTTCCTCCATGGACGGTTCGATAAGATTAGCCGCTCGTTCACGCCTTCCGGACAGGAAAAAACCGACCCTCGGGCGAACGGCAGCTTACGACTACCATTCTACCAAGAATCGGCTTCTTTTCGTAATCATTCTCCGCGACTATCCGGACAGAAGAACCTCCGGCGCGCTCACGTCCTTGAAGATGCCCTCCCTTGGGCGGTTAGGCCGCCCCCGCTCCGGCCGCGTTTAGACGCCCGCAACGGCTGCGTTTAGCCGCTCCAGCTTGCGCACATATTTGCACACTGTCGCCACATAGGTGGCGTGCGACCAGGTGAGCGGAGCGACCGACAGCGGCTCGCCCGTCTCCGGATGGAGCTGCTCCGGCAGGTTGCCGCCCTCAAGCGCAAAGCCGGCGACCTTCTCCAGCGTGCGGCGCGGCGCCTCCAGCGCGGACGGATGCTGCGCCGTCTCGATCTGGAAGCTTGCGACCCACAGCGTGCAGATAATCCACGGATTGCCGGGAATCCGTTCGATATCGTCCGACTGGCGGAAGTAGTAGTCGTTCGTATAACGGGCAATGCCGCCGATATCGGTATTGATTCGCAGCTTCTCCGAGATCGCGCTCATCGTCTTGGCGACCCGCTCGTCGTCCGCCGGGAACACGCCGAACTCGAACAGGCCGAACAGGCTGCTCTCCACCGTCATATCCTTCACCCAGCGGCCGTCCTGCTGCACAAGCCCCCGCGCGTACCTTCCCGCCTCCTCGTCCCACAGCCGTTCCTCGATGCCATGCTTGACGCGTTCGGCCACTTCGCGGTATTGGTCGCTGCGGTCGTAATCCCCGAACAGGTCGGCGAAATAGGCGGCCGCCATCAGCCCGCCGTATACCGACGCCACCGTGTACGTCCAGATGCCGTAGCGCTCCTCCCACAGATCGTAGCTCGGCTTCGGCAGGCCCAGCTCGGGCTCCATATAGTCGCACAGGAAGGCGGACGATTTGCGAATGAGCGTGCCGTACAGCGACTGGGCCAGCTCGATCTCTCCGTGACGCGCGTAATCTTTCCAGAGCGCGTACAGCACAAGCGCCGTCTCGTCCTCCTGAATCGGCAGCCGCGGCACGCCTTCCACTACGTAAGGATGCCAGCTCGACCCGACCGTGCCGTCCGGATTGTATTTGTGATGCAGATAACCTTCCGGCGACAGGTGGCGATCGCAGAAACGGAAGAAGGAGGCGATCGTCCTGTGATAGCCGGCCAGCGACATCGCGTCCGCGATCAGCGCGCCGTCGCGCGGCCACATATAGCTGTAGTGATCGCGGTTGTACTGCAGAATGTCCGTATCGTTCGCCGCGATAATCGCGCCGCGTTCGTCGGTCTGCGTCTTGACGAGGAGCAGGCTGTGCTTGAACTGGCGGACCACCTCCGCCGGCAGGTCCCCGAAGCTGCCGCCGGCCCGCGACAGCCACTGGTTCCAGTAGATGACGATGCGGCTGAGCAGCTTCTCCGGGTGGCTGTCCTGCACGTACTGATCGAGCCGCTTGACCTCCTCCATCTTCTCCCCGACGGACATCCAGTAATAGACGGAACGGTCGCCGCCCGCGGGCACCGACGTGCGGAAGCTGATCGTGCTGTCGACCGACCCCTGCGAGATCGCGTTGCCCATCAGCTCCCCGTCCTCGGCGTCCCGCCACGTGCCCTCCGCGGAATGAAATCTTTTGATCCCGGTGGAGAACTGGTAGATGCCGCCCTCGTCCGACCTGCCGTTAAACATGAAATACGACGATCTCTTGTAGTGAAAAACGGTGCGGTTATCCGGATAAAAAGCGGCCGTATCCCCGACCTCGTTGCCGTCGATCATCAGGTCATGGTGGAAAAATACCCGGACATCCCGTTCGTATTCCCGCAAATTCCGTACGACGACGCGTTTTAAGTAGATGCTCTCCCGTTGATGGATGCCGTCGTTCAGCTGCAGCTCCAGTCCCAACCCCTCGTGGCGGGCCGTGACGTTCGTGACAAGCGAGTCTTCGACGTAGCCGAGCTCGACTTTCCACTCCGGATCGTCCAGCCAGGCGAACCCTCCGTCGCACCATACGCCGAACCGGCAGGCGTGTCCGCCGACGTGATTCAGCTGTCCCACATACGGAAAATAAACGTCCCGAATGAAGCAGCTGCGATCCAGATTCACTAACATTTTTCCATTTCCGATGACCAGATGACGCGCCATGCTATCCTCTCCTTCTTAGCTGACAAGCTCGCGGTATAGTTGGCAATACAGCTTTGCCGATGACTCCCATCCGTAATCCTTGCTCGCGCCGTTAGCCACGATGCGCGCCCAGTGCTTGTCGTCCCCGTAGAACGACAAGGCGCGGCGGATCGTGTACAGCATGTCGTGCGCCGTCGGCGGGCCGAACGTAAAACCGTTCCCCGTTCCGGTATATTCGTTATACGGCGCGACCGTGTCTTTCAGCCCGCCCGTCTCGCGCACGATCGGCACCGACCGGTAACGCAAGGCGAGCAATTGGCTGAGTCCGCACGGCTCAAAACGCGAAGGCATCAAATACAGGTCCGAGGCGGCGTAGATGCGCCTCGCCAAGCCTTCGTTAAACCCGAACCACAGCGCCAGCTTGTCCCGATTGGCCGCCAGCGCCGACCGCAGCATCGCCTCGATGTCCGGCTCGCCGGAGCCGAGAACGACGAGCTGCACCTTCATCTTCATCAGCTCCGGCAGCGCCTCGGCGATCAGATCGAAGCCCTTCTGCTGCGTCAATCGCGACACGATGCCGATCAACGGCGCGCCGGCGTCCTCGGGAAGTCCCAGTTCGCGCTGCAGCGCCAGCTTGTTCCCGCGCTTGTCCTCCAGGGAATCGCGGTAATTGACCGCCAGGTTCGGATCGCTCAGCGGATCGTACACCTCCGTGTCGATGCCGTTCAGGATGCCCCACAGGTCGTTCGAGCGCTGGCGGATGACGCCGTCCAGCTTCTCGCCGTATTCCTCCGTCTGGATTTCGTGCGCGTATGTGAAGCTCACCGTGGACAGCTTGTCCGCGAAGCGCAGCCCCGCCTTCATGCAGCTGGCCGCGCCGTAGAACTCCAGGCTGTCCTGCGTGAACGAATCGTCGCCGGTGGCCAGCAGATCCTGCAGCAGCTCGCGGGAGAACACCCCCTGATATTGCAGATTATGAATCGTGTACACCGTTCGTATGTTCCGGTATCCCGGTCGATTCGCATAGCGGGTCTTCAGCAGGAACGGGATCAGCCCCGTCTGCCAGTCATGGCAGTGCAGAATGTCCGGCATTCGCTCCAGCTTGTCCAGCAGCTCCAGCACGGCAAGGCTGAAGAAGACGAACCGCTCCGCCTCGTCGCCATAGCCGTACAGCTGCCCCCGCTTAAAGTAAAATTCGTTGTCGATCAGAATGAAGCGGACTCCGTCGACGACGACCTCCTGAATGCCGCAATACTGCCTCCGCCACCCGAGCCGCACCTCCGTGACGGCGATCGTCTCGGCGGCGTCCGCGATCTCCGGCGGGATCGCCCCGTACTTGGGCAGGACGACCGTCACCTCCGCCCCCTGCTTGGCGAGCGCCTTGGGGAGGGCGCCGACGACGTCGGCCAGCCCTCCGGTCTTGACGAGCGGCATCGCCTCCGACGCCGCGAACATCACTCTCATTCGCCTACCTCCATTGTTTGCTCCGAATGGCTTAAATCACTTTGCGCTTCAGCGCGATAAACGGCACTTCCGACGAGCCTCTGAGCTGCACCTGCGGCCGGATTTCCACCTCTTTGTCGAGAATGCAGTTATCCAGCACGCCGTTCTCTCCGATAATGCCGTTCTGCATGACGATGCTGTTGCGCACAAGCGCGCCCTTGGCGACCTTCACTCCGCGGAACAGGATGCTGCCGGTCACCGCGCCCTCGATGTCGCAGCCGTTGGCGATCAGCGAATTCGACACGTCTGCTCCGCTTCTGTAATGCGTAGGCGGTTCGTCCTTGACCTTCGTATAGATCGAGCCCGGCTTGAAGAACAGCTCCCGCCATACCTCCGGCCGCAGCAGCTCCATGCTGTGCTGATAATAAGCGGCGATGTTGTTGACGACGCCCAGCACCCCTTCGTGCATATAGGCGCGAACGTTCAGCTGGTGCAGCCGCGTCAGAATCGCGTGCCTGACGAAATGATCGCGCCCCTGGGCCAGCGACGTCTCCACCAGGTCCAGCAGCAGCTCCTTGCTCAGGACGTACATCTCCATCGACACGATGTCGCTGTCCAGACGGCCGAAATGATCCTGCATTTCCGCGATTCGTCCCGTGTCGTCCAGCTTCGCTTTGCGCGCGAGGCCGGGCGTGCCCTCCGGCGTCCGCTTGCAGACGACGGTCACGTCCGCCCCGGACTCCCGGTGCTGGTCCAGCACCTTCGCGAAGTCGACGTTGCACACCATATGGCTGCGCGCGATGACGACGTATTCCAGCGGCGTGCGGGTGAAGAAATCGCGATGTCGGTAGAAGTGATACAGGTCGCCCTTGCCGAAATCGGTCTGATCCTCCATCGACGGCGGCAGCACGAACAGGCCGCTCATCTTGCGGTGCAAATCCCAGTTCGCCCCGGAGCCGAGATGGTCCATCAGCGGCCGGAACTTCCGGTGCGCGAACACGGCGACATTGGGAATGCCCGAGTTGACCATGGAGGACAGCGCGAAGTCGATCAGACGGTATCGGCCGCCGAACGGCACCGACGCCAGACAGCGGTTGGCCGTCAGCGACTCCATCTCGTCCGCTTCGTGAATCAGGTTGATCACGCCCATCATCGGCAGCTTCATACCGTTTCAGCCTCCTTGTCTTCCGTCGTCGGCGCGATCGTCTCTCCGCTTCCGACCACCGCGATGTCCTCCGAATCGAAGCTGCCGACCTGGCAGCCGTCTCCCACCACCGCGCCTTCGCCGACGATCGCGCGAATGATTTGCGCGTTGCGGCCGACGACCGCGCCCGGCAGCAGAATCGAATCCTCGACGAGGCTGCCCTCTCCGACTCTCGCGCCGTTAAACAGCACCGAGCGGTTGATCGCGCCTTCGACGACGCAGCCTTCGTTAATCAGCGAGCTTTGCACCTTGGCGGACGGCGCCACATACTGCGCCGGCTGGTTCGGATTGGCGGTGAAAATTCGCCACGAGCGGTCGTTCAGCTGCAGCGACGGACGCTCCTCCAGCAGATCCATGTTCGCCTCCCACAGGCTGTCGATCGTGCCGACGTCCTTCCAGTAATCGTCGAAGTGGTAGGAGAACAGCCGCGCGTCCTCCGCCAGCAGCGTCGGAATGATGTCCTTGCCGAAGTCGTTGGACGATTGCGCGTTCGCTTCGTCGCGGATCAGCGATTCCTTCAGCACCGACCAGTTGAACATATAGACGCCCATCGAGGCCAGGTTGCTCGTCGGCTTCTTCGGCTTCTCCGCAAATTCGACGACGCGTCCCTCCTCGTTCACCTTCATGATGCCGAAGCGGCTGGCGTCCGCCCACGGCACGCTGATCACGGCGATCGTCGCGTCCGCGTTGTTTTTCTTGTGCGCGTCGAGCAGCAGGTCGTAATCCATTTTATAGATGTGATCGCCCGAAATGATCAGCACATACTCGGGATCGTAGCTTTCGATGAAACCGAGATTTTGATAGATCGCGTTGGCCGTGCCCTTGTACCAGGTGCCGCCCTTCTGGCGCACGTAAGGCGGCAGGACGTGCATGCCTCCCTCGCGCCGGTCGAGCCCCCAAGGAGAACCGATTCCCAGATGCCGGGTCAGCACGAGCGGCTGGTACTGCGTCAGCACCCCGACCGTCTCGATGCCGGAATGCACGCAGTTGCTGAGCGTAAAATCGATAATCCGGTACTTGCCTCCGAACGGCACGGCCGGTTTGGCCAGATCCTTCGTGAGCACGCCCAGGCGGCGGCCTTCGCCTCCGGCGAGCAGCATGGCGATGCATTCGTTCTTGCGCATGCGATCAATCCTCCTCTGGTTAGTTGCCAAGCGGAACCCTTCCCTGACCCGTTAAGCCGGACGTTCGCGCGCCCGCCGCCTATCCGGCGTCCGGGCCCTCGTTGTCCGCCGCCCATAGCAGGACGGCCAGAGCGGGCATCGGGATTTCGATACTGTAAGCTTTGCCGTGCATCGGAACGTCTGCAGCATGGACGCAATCGGGAATCGGCGTGCCGGCGCCCCCGTAATCTTCGCGATCGCTGTTCAGCAGCAGCCGGTACGTCCCGGGACGACTGACGCCGAGCCGGTAGACGGGATAGCTTTGTCGGGAAAAATTGCACGCGGCGACGACGGAGCGTTCGCCCTGTTTGTCGACGCGCAGGAACGAGAGCACGGACTGGGCGGCGTTGTTGACGTCGATCCACTCGAAGCCGGAGGCCCGGTGGTCGTTCTCCCACAGCGCGGACCGCTCCAGGTAGATTCGGTTCAAGTCGCGGACGTACCGGCGCATGCTGTCGTGCAGCGGGTAGCGCAGCAGGTCCCAATCGAGCCCGGCGGCGTCCTTCCATTCGTCGAACTGCCCGAATTCGCCGCCCATGAACAGCAGCTTCTTGCCGGGATGCGTCATCCAGTACCCGTAAAACAACCGGAGATTCGAGAATTTCTCCTCGTAGCTTCCCGGCATCTTGTTCAGCAGCGAACGTTTGCCGTGAACGACCTCGTCGTGCGACAGAGGCAAAATGTAATTTTCGGAATAGGCGTAATGCATGGAAAACGTAACGAGAGAATGGCAGGCGGGTCGGCGGGCGGGATCGGTCTCCATGTAGCGGAGCATATCGTTCATCCAGCCCATGTTCCACTTGTAGTTGAATCCGAGGCCTCCCAAGTAAGTGGGCGAGGTGACGGCCGGGTAGGAGGAAGAATCTTCGGCCATCATCAGGCTCTCGGGATAATAGAGAAAGACGGTTTCGTTCAGCTTGCGCAAAAAGGCGAGCGCTTCGATATCCTCGGAACCGCCGTAACGGTTCGCCGTGCGCATCGAATCGGGTTTATCGAAATTCAGGTCGATCATGCTGGCCACCGCATCCACGCGCAGGCCGTCGATATGGTACGCGTCCAGCCAGAACAGCGCGTTGGAGATCAGGAAGCTCTGCACCTGGGGCTTGCCGAAATCGAAGGCGAGCGTCCCCCACAGCGGCTTCTCCGCGCGGCGGTAATCGGCGGGCTCGTACAGCGGCGTTCCGTCGAACAGCCTCAGGCCGTGCTCGTCCTTGCAGAAATGGCCGCCGACCCAGTCGAGCAGCACGCCGATCCCGCTCCGATGCGCGCAATCGACAAGCTCCATCAAGCCTTCCGGCGGTCCGTAACGGCTGGTCGCGGCATAGTAGCCCGTCGTCTGGTAGCCCCACGAGCGGTCGAGCGGATGCTCGGCAAGCGGCAGCACCTCGATATGCGTATAGCCCATGTCCCGGACATAGTCGACAAGCTCGCGGGCCAATTGTCCGTAGCCGCGGAATGGCTCCGGCGCATCCATTCTCCAGGAGCCGAGATGCGCTTCGTAGATGAGCATCGGCTTGTCGTAGGGTGCGCTCCGCTTTTTCCGTTCCATCCAGTCGCCGTCCCGCCATTCGTAACGGGAGAGCGACGTTACGACGGAGGCCGTGTTCGGGCGCAGCTCGGAGCGAAAGCCGAACGGGTCGCTCTTCAAGCGGCGCTCTCCGCGGGCGTCGACCAGCTCGTACTTGTAGCGGCAGCCTTCGTCCAGACCGCGGCCGAAGCCGGCCCACACCCCGGTCGTTCCGATCCGTTCGAGCGCGATCGCGCGGGACCGGTCGAAGCTGCTCCAATCGCAGAAATCTCCGACGACGAACGCTTCGCGCGCGTTCGGCGCCCAGAGGACGAACCGTACGCCCCTCTGCCCCGCCGCTTCCATCGCATGCGCGCCGAAGGTAAGGTAGGCTCGAAACAGCTGGCCGGTATTGAACAAGTACAGGTCGTCCGATGACACAAGAGCCGACGATGCCTGCATGCTGCGTCACCTCCCCAACGGCTTTTTCGGAACCGATACGAACTTCGGCTTTCTTTTGTTAACTCAATGTAAAACTTCCTTACATCTTACACGAAATTTACATCCATTATAACGAAAATTCTGACAATAATCACCCCCATTTTCTACAAATTCGCGACTCTATCTCCACGTGGGACTATATTTTTATGCCTCCTGAATAATTCGCATTCCTCGCGTCCGTTTCCTGCCGACGTTTATTTTCCAACGAGAAAAGTTAATTTTATAATAAGATGAAAGCGAACATTTCAAAATCGCAGAAAGAGGTCATCCTATGCCGCAAGGAAAATGGTTTCGCATCGGTTATGGCATCATCGTTGTCCTGCTCATCGCTTATTTGGCGTCGAAAGTGGACTACCTGTTCAATCCCCTCGGCGACGTCCTGGCCGCCCTGTTCGTGCCGGTCGTGCTGTCGGGCATGTTCTATTACGCGCTGCGACCGGCGGTAAGGCTGCTGGCGAAGCGCCTGCCGCTGTCCCTGTCGATCCTGCTCGTCTACCTCGTCGCGGTCGGCCTGATCTTCCTCTTCTCCTGGCTGGTCTGGCCTTTTATCCGCCAGCAATCGTTTACGCTCGTGGAAAATTTCCCCGAAATTCTGGAGCAAATCCGCCGCTGGCTCATGTCGCTCCAGGAGCATCAGTGGCTGCAAAACATCGGGAAGGACGAAGCGTTCTCGACGGCCAATCTCGCCTCCCAGCTCTCCAACGCCTTGGGCGATCTGCTGAATTCGATCGTCGGAAGCGTGCGCAGCCTGTTCAACATCGTCATGAACTTCTTCCTGCTGCTCGGGCTCGTGCCTTTCATCATCTACTACATGCTCAAGGAGGACCACAAGTTCCCGAAGCTCGCAACGCGGCTTCTGCCCGCCCGCTATCATCGGGAAGCGCTGGAGGCGATCAGCGAAATCGACGCCTCGATCGGCTCGTTCATTCTCGGCAAGGTGATTACGTCGATCGTCATGGGCACGCTGACGTTCTGCGGCTATTTGATCATCGATCTGCCTTATCCGCTGCTGCTCGGACTGGTCGCCGCCGTCACGAACGTGATCCCCTATCTGGGCCCGCTGCTTGCCGGCATTCCGGCCGTCATCGTCGCCTTGACGATCTCTCCCGTCGCCGCGCTGGAGGTGTGCGTCGTCATCGTCATTTCCAATCAGATCGAATCGAATCTCGTCGCGCCGAAAATCATGGGCAAGCAGATGAACGTCCACCCGCTGACGATCATGCTGCTGATCATCGGCGCCGGGGCCATCGTCGGTCCGGTCGGCATGATCATCGTCGTCCCGGCGTACGCGATCGTCAAGATCGTCGCGCTTCGCGTCTACCATTACAATCAACAAAGCCGCACCGGCGACGAGCCGGATTCCCGGCCGCCGAAGATGCGGCAATAAGCTTGCGCTTCCGCGCTATTTGTTGTAGATGCGGTAAATCAATGCCGCCGTTTCCGCTCGCGTCGCATGACCTTGCGGATTGACGGCCGAATGGCTGCCCTGCACAATGCCGCTGCTCACGAGCGCGGCGACGCTCCGCTCCGCATAGGAGGCGATGCCGCCGCGGTCGGTGAACGGAGCGATGTCCGCCTCCGTCCCGGCCGACAGAGGCTTGCCGGCAATCGCCATCGCCCTGTCGATCAGAACCATCATATCCTGCCGCGAGATCGGGTCGTCGGGATGGAAGCGATTATCGCCCGTTCCGGCGGCGATGCCCAGCTTTTTGGCTGCAGCCAGCGCTTCCGCGTAATACGCCGTCCCGCTGACGTCGGAGAAATTTTCTTCCGCCGTCGCGCTGATGCCCAGCGCTCTGACGAGCAGCAGCAGGAAATCCGCTCGCTTGATGTCCGCCCCCGGACGATACGTATCGGCGGAGGTGCCGGAGACGATGCCTTTGGATGCCAGCACCTCGATCGCTTTCCTGGCCCATTCCGCCCGGCCAAGGTCGTTAAACGTTTTTTGAACGTACGCCACGGCATACAGCCCGGATCGGGTCGCCGTAAAGACGACTTGACCGCTCGCCGCGTCGTATTTTCCGGTAGCTACCGCCTCCGCGCCGCCCGCTTCGTCGATGCGCCGGACGACGATATGCTCGGGATCGGCCAACTCCTCCGCTGTCGGCGTATACGGAATCGCCAGCACGACCGGCGCGTCGGGGTTGCTCCAAGGCGTGTCGGCTCCGTCTGCCCGCAATCCGAATTCAACGGCGGGCCGGTCGCCGATTTCCGTCCGCAGCGCCGGGCTTAACCGGTTTTTGTCCGCCGCCGCGAAGACGATCGAGACGGTTTGCGCGCCCTGTGCGATCGTCCCGCCCAGCATGGACGAGGTGGCCTTTACCGTACCGAGCCCGGTTGCGATCTCGACGCCGGCCGACGGCTCGCCCGAAGCCAAATCCTGTGCCGGAACGGTGACGACATAAGCGTTCGCCCCTTCCACGTGCGGCACTTCAATACGCACGTCTTTCGCGTAGGCCGCCGCCCTGTTCCAGGTGTCGATGTCGACTGCAACGGACGCAACCCCCGACGCATCCGGCTGCGGCGTCGGCGTTACGATGCGATTCGGCGCTCCGTTCTCGGCGGGCGGCGTTGTTGTCCCGGAATTCCCGCCGCTGCCGGCGTTCCCTCCGTTTCCACCGTTTCCTCCATTCCCTCCGTTCCCGCCGCCGCTTGAGGCATCGGGCGGCGTCAGACGATACTTCATTCCGGGAACCGTCTCGAACGTATACGTCGGCTCTTCCGGATGATCGGGCGCCGTTCCGCGTACGGTCGGGACGACGCGGCCGTTCGCATCCGTCACCTTCATCCCCGCCGTCCAGGGCGAAGCGACGGTCGCCGTTCGTCCGGCTTCGCTGAGCACTTCGACATATTCCGCCTTGCGCGCGGCTCCGTCATAGGCGGACGATACGACAAACGCGCCTTTGGCCCGCAGGTTGGCAAATTCCGCGTCCCTGTCCGGGAGCCAGTTGGGAAACACTTTAAGGACGTCCCGATCGCTCACCAGCATCATGCCGTTAATCGCTTCGGTGGCCCCGCTCTTCTCGGAGCCGTGGAAATCGGCGTCGTCCTTGATCGTCAAGTTGCGCTGCATTTGCTCCTCGATGGTCAACGCGAAGTTGTCCACGATTTCCTGCGCCGGATACCTGACGTTAACCGCCTGCGCGAAAATTTTCGGGAAATTGTTGTACTGGCTCCAAGCCCCGTTGCGCCCGCCGCCGATCGCTTCGTCGACGAAGACGGACAGCGTGTCGCGGGCAATCCGCAGCTCCTCCTCCGACGAATAATAACCGAGCTGGTCGCCGGGAATGACGCTTTCCAGCGGCAGAATGTTGCCGTCCCACGGGATCGGCCGCGACAGCTCCTCCCACCGATCGTTGCTCCAATGCTTCTCGGCGAGAGAATAGATCGTCTTGCCGGCGTATTGAGCGGTCGGCTGCGGCGCCAGATGGTCGAGAATACGCTGCCATTCCGCCCGCTTGTCCGCGTCGACATCCAGCTTGGCGCCGGCTTGGACGGCATGGGACAGCGCATTTTTGAGCAAGGCCAGCTCGACCGCCGAATTGACGCCCCACGAGCCTTCGTTATAGGCGCTGTACAGCACAAACTTGCCGTCCTCTTCCTCCAGCCACGCCTCGTACAGCGCGATGCATTTTTTCAGATAGTCGTATAAAACCGGCAGGAAGCTCTCGTCCTGCGTGTAATCGTAATACTCGATCAGCGGATAAGCGCTGAAAATGGCGTCCAGCAATTGTCCGTAATAGCTGTAGCCCCGTTCCAGCTTCATTCCCCAAGGACCGATGCTGACCGGGTACAGCAGCGCGCCGGCGATGCCGTTCGTCTCGTCGATGTCGCCCTTGGCGATTTTCGCTTCGACGAACTCCCGGACCTTCGCTCCCTGCGCCCCTTCGCCGATATGCAGCAGATGATCGGTCGATCCGGCGTTGGCGCCCCCTTCGTCGGCGTAATCCAGAATCGCTTCGATGGCCGGCAGGCCCATCCAGGCGCGGTTGCTGGAATTGACGCCGTAGAACGTGGAAATAAAATTGTAGTTCAGATGGTAATCCGAGCTCCACTGCGAGCCGTCGGTCGTATGCCAGATGCCGTACAGGCCCGGCGCCACCTTGCCCTCCCGAACGCTGCTGCCCAGAATGTATTGGGCCGCATAATAATATTTCATCAGCGCGTCCAGCTTCGGATCGCCGGTATCCATAAGCACGTAGGACGTTGTCCAGAACTCCTTCCACCACGCCCGATGCGCTTCCTCCAGGCGCAGAATGTCTTCGGGCTCCGTCAGATCGCTCAGCAAGCTCAACGCCTGCGTCTCCGGCTCCGCGTCCTGCAGCAGCGCTCCGGCATAATCGTAGGTGCGCCCGCCTCCCCCGATCGCCGTGACGAGATATACGGTCTGTCCGGGAACGAGAACAAAATCGAACGTTCCGCTTCCGTCCCCTCCATCCGCAGCGATCTGCGCGTCCGGCGCGCCGATCAAGCGGGTCGCCAGCGCCGCTTTGGACGTATGGGCGCGCGGATCTCCGGCATCCCTGCCGTCAATGGTCGTCTCGCGAGTGACGACGATGCTCTCTCCCTCGTCCGACGCCGCGACGGGAAGCTGCGGATTGCCGGATTTCGCCCACACCTGCGCCTGCAGAGCGACCGGCGAATCCCCCTCCGACGCAAGCTCGGTGACCATTACGTTGCTCGTCGCCGACATCCACGTGCGCATAGCCAGCGGCGTCTTCGCGATGTCCGTCGCGGTCCGAATTTCGGCGTTCAGGATATCCTGGATCTCGTGCAGCCTGCCTTGCGGCTTGGGGCGAACCAGGCCCGGCGCCGCGAACAGCGACAGCTGCAAAATCGCGTCCGCCGAGTCGGCCGTCACTTTGACGTAGCGGGCCGCAAAAGCGTCCGTCGTCACGTCGATCAGCCTGCTCGAATTGGCCGACGTCGCATCGACGGTTCGCCAGCTCAAGCCGTCGTCGCTCGCCTCCACCGTCACGTCCTGCGTCCGGGCCAGCCGCACGATATAACGCGAAATGTCGAAGCTGCCGCCCAGGTCGTATATTTTCGACACGTCTCCCGCGCCCTCTGCGCCGTCCTCGTCTTCATCCGCCCCGGCGGCGACGTTGTACAGCTCGAACTGGCCGATGCGGGCCCGCGGATTGTCTCGCGAATCCTCGGTATTGCCCTGCGTTGCCGCGGTAATAAACAGCCTGACGTAGCGGGCCGAGACAGACCGCTCCAAAGTCACGTCCGTCGTCGAGCTCGAGTTGCCGACGACGGCGTACACCGTTTCCCACTCCTCGTCGGGCCCGTTTCTCGCCTGCAGCTCGAAATCCTTCGTATTGTTCTCGCTTTCCGAGGGACGGCCCGCCCCGTCATGCCGCACGACGAAACGGTTGAACGTTTCCGTCGCACCGAGATCGACCTCCAGCCACCACGGGCCCGGCTGCCCGTCGCCGTGATACCCGCTGGTCCAGCCCTCGTAGCCGGAATTTTCGCTCCACGCTCCGTTGACCGCGCGATCCGGCGTCAGCGTATAGTGCGAGCCGCTTGCCGTCGCCGGTTTGTTCAGCGTCAGCGAAGCTGTCGGCTCCTCCGGAAAGTCGGGAAGCTCCCCCTGGTCGACCAGATCGGACTCGTAGTAAACCTCGAACTGACCGATTCTCGCGCGCGGATTTTGCGCCGAATCGCTTGTCGTCTCCTGCGTCCCTTGGGTAATGTACAGCCGCACGTAACGCGCCGTCACGGGCAGCGGCAGCACAATATCCGACAGCGCCTCCCGATTGCCCGTTACGGTATAAACATCCGTCCATGCGTCGCCGTCGGAGCTCGTCTGCAGCTTGAAGCTTTGCGTCACATTGGCCGTCTCGTTCGGACGGGCGGCCGCGTCGTGCCGGATGACAAACCGGTTAAACGTCGTTTCCCCGCCCAAATCGACCGCCATCCATTGCGGATTGCCGACCGGCGAAACCCAGCCCTCGTAGCCCTGCGACCATTCGCCGTTCACGGCGCGCGAGGCGGGATAACCGCCGTGCTCGCCGCTTGCCGTAACCGCTTTCCGATAAGCGAGCGAAGTCGTCTGCGGATCCGGCGGCGAATACGTCGCCTGCCGAACCGTCACGCCGCCGATCGGCAGCGGGGAGCCGTTGTAGGCCCAGAAGTCCCCTTTGGAAATGTAAAAGGTTTTCGATTCCGCATCCCCGCCGGACGTCACGCCCGTATCGCCGTTGCCGAGCAGCGCCGTCTTCGGCATCGTCGGCACAAACAACCCTTCGTAAGAAGTATCGGTCCATTCGCCGTAATATCTGGAGATAACGCTTTGCAGCTTGCTCCAATCGGCCTCCTGCCGGGCTTCGGCGTCAGCGGACGCCGCGGCTGCGGGCGTTGACGCTCCCCATGCCGCCGCGCTTTCGGCGGCGAGCAGGACGGACAAGCCGATTGCCAGCATGCGTTTGGCCCAGTTCGATTTTGTCATTTGGCAGTTCCCCCGTTTCGTTCTGATCAACCCGTTGTTCACGGGTATCGTCGAAACGCCTTGGGCGTCTCTTCATGTATTGCAGCGCCCCGCTTCGTCGCGCGATCCGAAGGGCAGCGCTTACAATCTTCGGCTTTATTGTATCACTAAAATGATACAATATAATAAATACTGTGTTACTTTTATATCGATAATACTAGTTAAAGCGCTGTTATAAGTCAATAATATAATAATAATAACCTATAAAATAATACAGTTGATACAATTGAATTCACTTTTGGGCATCAACGCCCGTCCTCCCGCCCTCTCTTCGCCAACCGCAAGAAATCCTTTAAAGCAAAAGTAGAGGCCCGTCCTTAACAGGACAAGCCTCTACTTGTTTCCTCGCGTATGAGAAATCAGGAGTCTTTCCGCGCCGCTTCGGCGCAGCGGCATTCGCCGCCGCTGTCGTTAACGGTCTATTTCCAGGCGGCCTGGCTCCAGCGCAGCTCGTTGCGGAGCCGGGCGGCGCTCGTCTGCTCGTCGATGACGACGCATTCGATGCCGAAGAGGTCGGCGAAATCGAGCATCTGCTCGGTCGTCGCCGCGAACGAATAGACGGTGTGGTGCGCGCCGCCGGCCAAAATCCAGGCTTCGGCGCCCAACTGCAGCGAAGGCTTCGGCTTCCAAAGCACGCGGGCGACCGGAAGCTTCGGCATCGGCTTGTTCACGGCGACGCCCTCCACTTCGTTCACGATCATGCGGAAGCGGCTGCCCATGTCGACGACCGATACGTTGATCGCGGAGCCGCCCTTGCCGTCGAACACGATCCGGGCCGGGTCGGCCTTGCCGCCGATGCCGAGCGGATGCACTTCGATGCGCGGCTTGGAGGCCGCCAGCGTCGGACATACCTCCAGCATGTGCGCGCCGAGCACCAACTCGTTGCCGGGCTCGAAATGGTACGTGTAGTCCTCCATGAAGGACGTGTCGACGCCGCCCGCGATAATCTTTACCAGCCGGGTCAGCGCGGCGGTCTTCCAGTCCCCTTCGCCCGCGAAGCCGTAGCCCTGCTCCATCAGCCGCTGCACGGCGAGGCCCGGAAGCTGCTCCAGCCCGTGCAGATCCTCGAACGTCGTCGTGAACGCGGTGAATCCGCCTTCCTCCAGGAACGACTTCAGCGCGATCTCCAGCTTCGCCTGATAGGCGATCGCGTCTCTGACCGGTCCCGGCCTGCGCCCCGCCTCGACGATCTCGTAGGCCGCGTCGTATTCCTCCAGCAGCCGTTCGACCGCTTCCGCGGACACCGCGTTCACCCGCTCGACAAGATCGCCGACGCCGTAGCCGTTCACCGACCAGCCGAAGCGGATTTGCGCCTCGACCTTGTCGCCTTCCGTAACCGCGACCTGCCTCATATTGTCTCCGAACCGGGCAACCTTAAGCTTCCGGCTCTCCACGCCGGCAACCGCTGTCCGCTCCCAGCCGCCGATCCGCGCCCGCACCTGCGGGTCCTGCCAGTGGCCGACGACGACCTTGCGGGAGATGCCCAGGCGCGCTCCGATAAAGCCGTACTCGCGATCCCCGTGAGCGGCCTGGTTCGTATTCATGAAATCCATATCGATCGTATCCCACGGAATGTCGCGGTTGTACTGCGTGTGCAGATGAAGCAGCGGCTTGCGCAGCTCCGACAGCCCGGCGATCCACATCTTCGCCGGCGAGAACGTGTGCATCCACGTTACGATGCCCGCGCAGGCGTCGTCCGCGTTCGCGTCCGCGCACAGCTGGCGGATTTCCTCCGGCGTCTTCACGACCGGCTTGAATACGATCGGATACGGGATGCCGGCATCTCCGGTCAGCGACTCCGCGATTTCCCGGGAATGCGCGGCGACCTCCTCCAGCGTCTCCGGTCCGTACAAGTGCTGACTACCGGTCACAAACCAAAATTCATAAGATTGCAGCTTCAACATTGCGCGAATCCCCCTAACAGGAATGGTAATGAACTACTTGTACGTACATGTTCGCCCTTTCATTTTAGGGGAATTCGCCTTGGAATACAACTGTTTGTTTGAGCAAGCCCCGAAAACGCGGCCTCAGGTTGTACATACGAGCAGCCGGTCCCGCTCGCCTTCCCCGGCCGTCGGTCCGGAGCGGCTCAACGGTTCGGCTCGACTCTCTTCGCGCCCCGTGCGGTCACCCGCCGCGGTTCATCTCCCTGTATTGGCTGGGGGTGATCCCCTCGTACTTTTTGAAAATCCGGTTGAAATACGTATGCTGGTAGCCGACGCCGATCGCGATATCGTTGATTTTCCCGTCGGTCTCGCGCAGCGCCGTCTTCGCCTTCTCCAGCCGCAGATGGGTCAAGTAATCGATAAACGTGATGCCGGTAATCTGCTTGAACGCCCGGCTCAGCGTATAGGCGCTCGTGCCGAACTGGTCGGCGCAGCGCTCCAGCGACAGCTCGAAGCTCATATAGCCGTCGCCGATCAGCAGCAGCGTTTTCTCCACCATCTGCTTCATATGATAGTCCTGCCTGTCGATCAGCTCCTTGACGTACGGGCCCACGACCTTCTGGCGAAACCATTGCGGAATCCCTTCGGGATTGACGCAGGCCGCAAGCTGCTCGTACAGATTGCCGCCTCCGAACAGCCGGATCGGATTGGCGCCGGAATGCAGCATCGCGTGCTGCAGACTGCCCAGCAGCTGAAGCATGCCCTGCTGCACGACCAGCTTGGCTCCGCTCTCGGAGAGCGTCTCGAGGAAGCGCTCGATCAGCTCCGAGGCTTCTTCCTCCGAGCCGATTCTTACGGCGTGAATAATCTCCTTCTCCAGCGCGAACGGGTAGCGGAATTCGCCTTCCGCCGAACGGCGCTTCTCTTCGTCGCCCGCGTGGATGATCTGGCTCCCGCCTCTGACGTCCTCGTAGTTCTGGACGCGGCGGGCCTCCTCGAACAGCATCGGAAGCTGCCTGACCTGTGGGGACGGCCGGCTGGCCGAGACGGTCATCTGCAGCTTGAGCACCTTCTCCACGGCCGCGATCCATTCCCCGGACAGCCGGTTCAGCTCGCCTCTGAGCTCCTTCTCCGCCAGCTCGCCGGGGAAGGCCAGCAGCAGCCCGAGCGTCAGGTCGTGAAAGTTCAGCGTCTGGAACGGCAGCGCCTGCGCCTCCAGCAGCTCCGAGACGATGTTGACCGCCGCGAAGGTGACGAGATCCTCGTCTCCGGGCGAGAAGCGCCCCTCCAGCTGGGAGAAGCGCGTCAGTTGAACGACGACGACAACAAGCTGCTTGCCCTCCGCCTCCCAGCCGTACTGCCGCAGCCGCTCGCGCAGCTCCGGCTCGTTGCGGGAAAACAGCCTGCCCTGAACGACCTGCAGCAGGAAGCTCTCCCGCATCTGCGGAACGTGCGCCTCGAGCCGGTTCGTCAGCTCCTCGCGCTCGCTGGTCAGATGACGCCACTGGCGCTCGATCAGCTCGAATTCGTCGCGATTGTCCGAGGAGGCCCGCGCATAGGCCGAATCCTTGGACAGAATGCCCATCAGCCTGCCGATCGGGGAGTAGAGGCGCAGCGAAGCGCCCCACGACAGCAGCAGCGCCAGCACGAGCCCGCAGCCGCTGATCCACAGCATCAGCCGGGACGCGAACAGCAGCGGAGCGGTAATTGCCGAGACCGGCGCCGCCGACACGTAGGTCCAGTCGGAGCCCAGCCGGGAGAACGTCCCGGTGAACACCAGGTAGTCGGCGCCCTCGTAAGCGAACAGGAACGAGCTTTCCCGATCCTCGCGGCCAAGATATGCTTCGCGCAAAGCCCGCTCCAGCGGCCCCGCCCGCCCTTCCCCGTTCAGGAAGCGGTAATCGGTCCCGCCCAGCAGGACGGTCGTTCCGCCCTCGTACGGCGTCAGCGTGTTCAGCAGCCGGTTCAGCCAGTCGTAGTTAATGACCGCCGCGATGTAGCCGAACGATTCGACGCCGCCTCCGGGCACCTTGCTCACGAGTGTCATGCCGGGCGAGCTCCACGTCTTGCCGTTGTACGACTGAAACTCGTCGGTCCAAAACTCGTACTTCGCGTGCTCCAGCCACGGAGCGTAGCGGTTGTCCGCCTCCGAGGCGTCGAGATTGAGATAGATGTCCTTGCGGAACACGCGCGGCTCCGGCCTGTCCAGGTAAAGCTCCACGCCGGACACGAGCGGGTGCGAGCCTTCCATAATGAGCAGCGTGCGGTAAATGTCGTGAATCTGCTCGTAGTTGTAGACGAAATCGAGCTTCAGCAGCTTGTTGTCGAACTGGGTGTCGAACGACCAGCGGGAGAACAGCATCTCCAAATACGAGAACTGGTCGCCGATATTCTCGGCCCGCTGCTGAATCCGGTTGACGTGAAGCTGCCGAAGCTCGGTCGCGATCTGCTTCGTAGACGTCCAATAGATGATGCCTCCGGTGACGAGTCCGGGAATCGAGGTCACCGTAAGAAGAAGCACGAGGCTTTTCCAATAAAAGCTGCGCGAACGCTTCTTCCTGGCCGCAAGACCGCTGATCCACCCGCTTCCCAGGTTCCCCCATCCCAGACCCATTCCCGCTCCATCCTCTCTCTGCGCGATTCGCGTTAGCCGCGGCGGCCGGCGCGGCGAACGCGGACGTTCTGGACGTTACAGCCCCGCGCGCCGCTTGTAAGCTTCGGTCATTTCCCCGCTCATCTTGATCATATCCGGATCGTCCCGCAGCTTGGCCGCGAGGTCGTCCCAGGCTTCGATCGGCTGAAGCCCCAAAATCACCTTCGTCTTCAGGTCGATAATTTTCTTCTCGATTTCCGGAAGCGCCTTCTGGGCGGTCTCCGAATACAGCCCGATGGAGATGTCGGCGACGCTTGTCTTGGCGCGTTCGTCCTGCACCTGCGCGTACAGCTCATTGGACTCCGGCGAGAAAAACGGCTTCGTCGAGCTGGCGTACGGATCGGCGACGTACAAAATCTGGTTCAGATCGGCCACGCTGTCGGCCAGCATCTTCTCCGTGTCGACGACCGGCTCGCCGTTTTCCAGCTTGTGGTGAATGCCTTCGAGCCCGTACGTGTTCAGCTTGAACACCTCCGGATTCATCCACGTGTCCATCACCTGGAGGATGCGCTTCATTTTCTCCTCCGGAACCGACTTCGGAATGGCCATCACGCCGTTGTAGCCGGGTCCCTTCGGATTGTAGCCGTTCAGGTTCGTCACTGGATAGAAGTCGGTATCCTTCACATTCGGATCGATTTTCTTCAGCTCTTCCATGTAGTCCCGCTGCGTGCCCGCCTTCTCGGTCATCAGCCCGAGCCGGCCGGCCCGGAACATGTCGCGCAGCTGCGTCGGCTTAAGCGAGGCGAAGTCGGCGGGAATGAGCTTCTCCGCGTACGCCTTCGTAATATAGACGAGCGATTCGCGCACCTCCGGAAGCAGCGAGGTATGGATCATCTTCTCGCCGTCCCACTTCCAGCTTCCGTTCACGCCGGTGAAGCTGTGCTCGATATAGCTGAGAGAGCCATAGGGCAGATCGACTCGCGTCGGCTCGATATAAGCGGCGAAGCCTTCGGTGTCCGGCTTGCCGTTGCCGTCCGGGTCCCGTTCTACAAACGCTTTCATAACCGCGTACAGCTCGTCGGTCGTCGTCGGCGCCTGCAGGCCGACCCGGTCCAGCCAGTCCTTGCGCACGATGAAGAAGGTGTCGGCCTCGGAAGGACGGGGACGCGGAACCGCGTAATTTTTGCCGTCGGCCATCTTCGTCAGCTCCCATGCCGTCTCGCTGATTCCGCTAGACAAGTTCGGATATTCGCCGATGTACGGCCCCAAATCCCAGAACGCCCCCTGCGACGTCATGCTGCGGAAGACGGTCGAGAACGGATCGTTGATATAGATCAGATCCGGAATGTCCCCCGAGACGAGCGTAACGTTTAATTTGTCCGTGTAATTGTTGGAGGACACCCACTGGATGTCCATGCGGGAGTTCGTCGCTTCCTCGACCGCCGCCTTGACCGGATTGTCGTCGGCCATCGGCTGCTGGCTGAAGAAGTTGGTCATCACCGTGAATTCCACCGGCGCCGGCTTGTCTCCCGTGCTCTGCCCGGCTCCCTTGTCCGCGGACGCGCTCCCCTGAGCCGTCCCGCTCGGCGCGTTCGCCGAGTTTCCGCCGCCGCATGCCGACAGCAGGACGAGCGACGCCAATGCCGCCGCCAGTCCCGTTTTCCCGATTTTCATAGTATACCCCGCTCCTTATCCGTTTTGAAAGTTGAAAAAATCGCGCGTTACCCTTTCACCGAGCCGACCATGGCCCCTTTGGCAAAATATTTTTGCAGGAACGGGTAGACGCCTAATATCGGAACCGTCGAAATCATGACCGCCGCCATTTTCAGCATCTCCGTCGGCGGCTTCACCGTGTAGGACGAGGTGGCCAGCTCGCTGTTGGACGAAGAGATCAGCAGATTTTGCAGCAGCACCTGAATCGGCCATTTGGCGGCGTCGTTCAAGTACAGCAGCGCGTTGAAAAACTGGTTCCAGTAGCCGACCGCGTAGAACAGGCCGAACGCCGCGATGGAAGGCAGCGACAGCGGCAAAATGATGCGGAACCAGATGCCCAGATCGTTGCAGCCGTCGATCGCCGCCGACTCCTCCAGCTCCGCCGGAATGCTGTCGTAGAAGCCCTTCATCAGAATGACGTTCCAGCCGCTGGCCAGCGCGGGAAAGATGAGCGACCAAATGTTGTTGATGAGCCCCAGCTCGCGGACGAGCAAATAGTTCGGGATGATGCCCGGGTTGAACAGAACCGTAAACAAAATGAGCAGCAGCATCACCCTGCGTCCGCGCAGCCGCTTGCGGGAAAGCGCGTAAGCGAGCGATGCGGTCACCGCCAGACTGCAGACGGTTCCGACGCCGGCCAGAAAAGCGCTGTTGCCCAGCGAGCGAATGAAGGCCGGGGTGGACAGCAGATAGCGATAGGCGTCCACTGACAGCTTCTCCGGAAACAGAATAAAATCCTTCGTTAAATATTCGGTCGAGTCCGTAAAGGAAATGACCAGCACGTAATAGATCGGAAAAAAGGTCAGCAAGGCGACAACGCCAAGCACGAAATAATTGATCCCGCCGAACAGCCGGTCGCCCCGCGATTGCAGCATGGTCCCCCTCCTTTCGGCACATTCTCTTTCAATAGATTCCGTCTTCCCCGAACCGCTTGGCCAGCCGGTTGGACAGCACGACCAGCGCCAATCCGACAACCGACTTGAACAGGCCGACGGCCGTGCTGAAGCTGAATTGCCCCTGCTGGATGCCGACCCGGTAGACGTACGTGTCGAACACCTCCGCCACCTCGGACACCGCGCCGTTGTACATGAGGAACACCTGCTCGAAGCCGACGTCCATCATCTGCCCCAGACGCAAAATGAGCAGAATGACGATGACGGTGCGGATCGCCGGCAGGGTGACGTGCCACATTTGGCGCAGCCGACCCGCTCCGTCCATGCGCGCCGCCTCGTACAATTGGGGATCGGTGCCGGCGATCGCCGCGAGAAACAGAATCGTCCCCCATCCCGCTTCCTTCCAGATCGTCTGGGCGGTCAGCATGAGCCAGAAGCCGTTCGGATTGGTCAATATGCCGACCCGCTCCAGACCGGCGGCCTCCAGCAGCTTGTTCACGAGCCCCTCGCCCTTGGCGAACAGCAGGAAGGTCAGCCCCGCGATGACGACCCAGGACAGAAAATGCGGCATGTACACGACGGACTGTACGATCCGTTTGTAGGCGACCGACCTGACCTCGTTCAACAGCAGCGACAGCGCGATCGGCAGCGGGAAGAACAGAAACAGGCTCATCAGGTTGATCGCCATCGTGTTGCGGAACAGCAGCCAAAAATCGGGATGGGCGAAAAAATCGGCAAAATGGCTCAAGCCGACCCACTCGCTGTTCAGCAAGCCTTTGTAAGGGGAGAAATTCTGGAAGGAAATGACGATCCCCCACATCGGTACGTACTTGAACAGAAGAAAAAAAATCAGTCCGGGCAGAGCGAGCAGGTACAAGTATTTGTTCCGGTTCAGCTCCGCTCCGAGCCTCGATGCGGCCTTTGCGGGTTTCCCCGCGCTCGCCGCGCCGAGGCCGCCGTCCGCGCTCGCCATCGGCAACGCCTCCTTTCGTTCGAATTGGACCGGTCGATTCCCACCTTATTTCATGTTCGGTTAACCGGCAATTGGACTCTTTTGCAGCGGGCTCTTCGCTCCTTGCCCGCCGCTTTTGCACTTTTTTGCAGGCTTTATCCCGAGCGCCGCCGTTCGGCAGCGGCCGCCTTATTGCGGGGCGGGGCGGTCCGCAACGGGCCGCAGCTTGTGTGCGGCGTAATCGAAATAGTCCCCGTCGAGGAAAGAAACCAGCGTTCCGGTAACGCGGACTTCCACCTCGTTCGCGCCTTCCCGCAGCCACTGCGTCTCCCCGCTCCAGCGGTAAGGCGTCCACGGACGCACGCCCAGCGAAATCCCGTTGACGCGGACCTCGGCGCAATCGTGGAAATGCGGGTCCCAGCGGTCGAATTCCAGCTCGAAGCAGTCCGTCTGCGGCAGCTCGACCAGCACAAACGGGCGGCTGTAGGACAGAACTCCCGCGTAATAAGGAAAACCCGGAACAGGGCCCGAGGCTATGCCGGAGACGGCGGACGGACGGCGGGCGAGGACCGGCCCGCCGGTCTCGTCGAAGAACGCTCCGAAGTCTCCTTGCAGGTAAAGCGGATCGACGACGCCCTCCCAATCGTGCCGCACCGTCGCTTCCACCCTCAGCTCGTTGGCCCCTTTCTGCAACAACGCCGTTACGTCGCAGGCGACCTGGCGGCGATCGTGCGTCTCGCGCCGTTCCAGCGCCCCCGGAGCGATCTCGCGTCCGTTGAGCAGAATCCGGCTCTCGCCGCAAACCGCGCCCTCGTCCATCGCCAGCTCGCAGACGGACGGCAGCTCCGCGATCTCGAAGCGCGCCGTATACGCGCACGCGATCGGGTAAGCCGGCTCCATCCGCATCGGCGTTCCGAACGTCTGGCGGAAGACGGCGGGAACGGCTTCGCGCTCCGCCAGATCCGCCAGTTGATCGACGAACGTCTTCGCGGACACGCGCCCGATCGCCGAGAGAGCCTCTCCTTTACGGATTTGCAGCCCGAAATCCCCCAGGCGAAGCGAGTTGCCGCCAAGCGCCTGGACGTTCCACTCCCCGGAGGCGTCCAATCGCAGCTTTTCCGCCGGCCGCTCCCCCGAATTCGCGCCGCTCTCCGGCGCTGTGCGGCGTATGAGGATCAATCGGCTTTCATAAGGCTCCATCGTCAGCGGCAGCTCCCAACGCCCTGCGGCCAGGCTCCAGGCGGCCAGTCGCCGGCCTTCCCCGGTTTCCAGATCTAGCTCGACCGCTTCGGCTTCCACCGCGGACGCCAGCGCTGTGGGCAGAAACTCCGGACGGAGGCGGAGCGTCCCTTCGAGGCGCTGTCCCTCCTGATTGGCGAGGAACACCGCCGCTTCGCGCTCGGAGTACCTCCGACTCTGCATCAGTATCGCCCCCGTATCGGGAGCGTTCGCCGGCTCGAACTCCGCGGCCGAAGGCGCTTTGTCCCGCAGCAGCCGCCTCAAATTGTCCCACTGCCGCGCGGCTTTCCCCGCTTCGAACGGCAGGAAGACGGCTCCTCCGTCCGCGGACGGAGGCAAATCTTCAGTCTTCCCCTGCGATTCGCCCCAATAGACGGCGCGCGGGGAATGCGATGCGCCGAACAGACGCATCGCCTCCTCCTCCGACGGGCCGTCCCCGTCGATGCGTTCGTACGGCAGCAGCCCCAGCGCGATCAAGACGCCTCCGCTTTCCTTGAACGCCTTCAACTTCTCCCAGGCGCCGCCCTCCAGATTGACCAGAGGAGGCAGAACGATCGCCTTGTATTCGGCCCGTCCGAGCCGCAGCGAACCGTCGACCGCCTCCGCCTCGCCCAGCAGCTCGGGATCGAGATGATCGTAATCGAACCGGGCGCGCAGCAGCCGCACCCCGATCTCCGTCCAGTCTTCGCGCAGCTTGCCCAGCCGCTCCTCCTCTTCGGAATCGACGCCCCCGTATCGAAACGCCTGGAACGGATTGCCCATATGCGTCCAGAGCGTCGTGGTCGGATCGAGGTAGGCGAAGCGAATGTCGGCTTCCCCCCGGCTCATCGCGTAGCCGAGACGCCCGGCATAATCGGCCAGCAGGAGAAAATGCTCCCAGTACGGATTTTGCAAAAATTGCGACGGCGGAGCGTCGTGCTTGGCCAAGGCGTCCATCGTGTAGTAGAAGGCATGAAAGTTGTAGAAGTTGATCCCCATCGCCGCCAGCCGATCGAGCATCCAGCGGGCGTCCTGCAGCGTCATCGACCAGCCGACGCTGTGAAAGCATTCGATAAGCGCGCGTTCGCGGCCGAGCTGCCGGGCGAGCGAGCCGATCATTTTCGGATTTTCGCGCAGGTTGGCGAAATAACGGCGCAAAATCCATTCCAGCGAACGGCCGAGCTTCTCATGCGCCGAATCGCCGCCCGGCATGCCGCTGTGCGTCTGCGTCGCCATGCGCACGACGGGCACCTCGGCGGCGTAGATCAGCCCGCGACTCACGCACCAGTCGCTCGCCTGCTTGTGATAAGCCTCGCGCAGCAGCCGATGCAGCGTCTGATAATAGTCGTAACGGACCTTGGCCGCATCCGGGGCGAAGCGGTCCACGAAAGCGGGAAGCCGCTCCTCGAGCGCATACCCGCATCTGCGGCGGAACTCCCCGGCAAGCCGCTTCGACCAGGGCATTCTGCCGAGCAGTCCGATCTCGTCGGTGAACATGCCTTTTACCGCGCCGCCGAAAAAATCGCCGACGGCCGCCGCGTATTTCTCGTGCGTCAAACGGATAAAGGCGGCCATCGCCTCGCGGTTGCACGGGTCGACGTAAGTGCCGTAATACTTGAAATCCTCCAGTTCCAGCTCCTGAAACAAAACGACCGTCCACTCTCCCTCGGGCACTTCCCACGTCAGGCGGTAGACGGTACGATACGTGAAAAAACGCTTCTGCGTATACGCGGTCAGACCGGTTTTCTGAAACACCGGGTCCGCCTGGGCGTTCCCGATGCGATCCCGGACGTCGATCGCCCTGTCCCACAGCACGACCCCGTCCGGGCCGACCGGCGCCGCTTTCGCGTATACGATCCGGCCCCAGGGCAGCTCGACCTCCAGCTTCTCGCCGCCGCGGGCGCGAACGAGGCGATGCTCCAGCGTCGTCTGCCTGGCGTCGGGATGCTCCAGCACGACCTCGCCGCCGGCCATGCCGCTCGGATACGGATATTCGTCGTAGAGCCACGCCCCCATGCCGCGTTCCGCCGCCTCTTCCACAGCCAGGCGCACCTTGTCGAACCATTGCCGGGACAAATAAGGAACGGTCAGCCCCTGGCGCGCGCAAATAAAAAAGCCGCCTACTCCCTGCCGGTGCATCTCGGCGATCTGCCGCCGGATTTCGTCCTCCTCCATGGCGCCGTTCCAAAACCAGAACGGATGAACCCGGTAGTCCGCGCCCGGCCGTTCAAATTGCCGCAAATCCATTGCCAATCCCTCCCGTTCGAATGTAAATGGGGGTCGTCACGCGCTCCATTATAAGTCCGGGCCGGTTTGCCGGCTATTTTACTTTCTTGCGGCCGCGCCGCGGCGCTTTGGACTTTCTTGCACCACTTGCACCCGATGTTTCGCAGCCGCCGCGACACGCGAAAAAGCGCACCTTCTTCCTGTAATCAGGAAGAAGATGCGCCCGAGCGCCTGCCGCCGAGCTTAGAACGTCGGCAGATTGTCCAGATTGTTGTCCTCGCGGCCGTCGGGATCGGAACGAAGATGCTCGTCCCCGTCGCGCCCCTTGAACACGTTGACGTTGGCGATTTGATCGTTTTTGGCCATCTGCTGCGCTTCCTTGTAACCGACGACTTGTCCGGACGAAAGCTGCAGTTCCACAATGTCCCCGTCTCCGTTTTTACGGACGGCCGTAACGTGCGGTTTTCCGCCTTGCTGTTCCATGAGAAACCACCTCCGCCAGATAGTCTTCGCGAAGCGTGGAAAAATTATGCAAGCTCCGTCGGCTTGCGGCAGGCCTATAGACGAACGAGTCTCCATACGTGGCTTTCGTAGTCGCCGCTCGCCCGGGGGATCGGCAGGCCGGCGTACATCAATTGGTCGCCGCCGTATACCTCGCCGCTGCCCTCGACGCGGTAACGAGCGTCCGGATCGAGCCCCTTGAGCCGCAGCCAGTCCAGCGGAGCGTTGGGCTCGGCCAGCACGCCGACATGCACGGCGAACGCTTCCGCCCCGTCCTCCGCCACGGCCATCCAGGCGGCGTCGCTGCCCTCGAACGGGCTGCGCAGGCGGTAAAATTCCCCGAACTGCACCACATGGCGAATTTGCTTGTACCGCTCAACCTGCTCCTTCACTTCCGCTTTTTCCTCGTCGGTCATCTGGGTCAGATCCAGCTCGTAGCCGAAGTTGCCCGACATGGCGACGTCTCCGCGCGTCTTGAGCGACGTGATCCGTCCGGTCTGGTGATTCGGCACGGCGGACACGTGGGCGCCCATCGCGCTCACCGGATAGACAAGGCTCGTTCCGTATTGGATGCGCAGGCGGTGAACGGCGTCCGTGTTGTCGCTCGTCCACGTCTGCGGCATGTAATAGAGCATGCCGGGATCGAAGCGCCCGCCGCCGCCCGAGCAACTCTCGAACAAAATATCGGGAAACTGCGACGTGATCGTCTCCATGACCCGGTACAGGCCGAGCATGTAGCGGTGGGCGGTTTCGCGCTGCCGCTGCGGCGGGAGCAGCGCCGAGCCGATCTCCGTCATGTTCCGGTTCATGTCCCATTTGACGTAGGAGATCGGCGCCGAGCGAAGCACGGCTCCGACCGCTTCGATCAAATAGTCGCACACGTCCCGGCGCGACAAGTCGAGAATCAGCTGCTGGCGTCCCTCCGTCCTGCGGCGTCCGGGAACGTGAAGGCACCAGTCCGGGTGCGCGCGGTACAGATCGCTGTCCGGCGACACCATCTCCGGCTCGAACCAGAGCCCGAATTGCATATCCAGCCGATTGACGCGAGCGGCCAGATCCTCGAGTCCTCCGGGCAGCTTGCGCAAGTCGACCTTCCAATCGCCCAGCGAGCAGTTGTCGCTGTCCCGGCGGCCGAACCAGCCGTCGTCCAGCACGAACAGCTCGATGCCGAGCTCCCGTCCGACCCGGGCAATGCTCTCGATCTTGTCGGCGTTGAATTGGAAATACGTCGCTTCCCAGTTGTTCACGAGCACCGGCCGCGTCCGGTCGCGATGCGCGCCGCGGCACAGACGGCTCCGGTAGAGCCGGTGGTAGGTTCTCGACATGGCGCCGAGCCCTTCCGCCGAGTAGACCAGCACCGCTTCGGGAGTCTGGAAGCTTTCTCCCGGCTCCAGGAGCCACTCGAAGTCAAACGGATTAATGCCGACCGACACCCGCGTCGTCTTGAATTGATCGACCTCCGCCTGGGCGACGAAGCTGCCGCTGTAGACCAGGCTGAACCCGTACACCTCGCCCCGATCTTCGCCGGCGTCCGGCGACACCAGCGCGACGAACGGATTGTGCTGGTGGCTGCTGGAGCCTCTGCGGCTCTCGACGGACTGCATGCCGGGAACGAGCTCCCTTCCGTACAGATCCCTTTCCCTGGCCCACGATCCGGACAGCTGGAGCATGCGGAACGAGTCGCGGTTAAAATCGACGCTTGCGCTCATCGCCCTGAGCAGGCGAAGCGGCGCATTTCCGCCGTTCGTCAGTCTGACGGAGCGCGCGATCGCGTCGTGGTCGGCGAATACCGTGTAGCTCAGCACCGCTTCCAGGCCGGACAGCTCGTCCTTCAGCGTCAGCTCGAGCGTCTGCGCTTCCTCTTCCCGCTCCGCATAGGTGGACGGGAGCCCTTCGAGTCCCGGCTTGCCGGAGAAAATGCGGTGGGCCGTACAGGCGAACTCCGTTACGGTCGAACCGTTGTCCAGCTGCACCTGATAGGCCGGATGGCGAAAATCGCTGCCTCCATAAGCGGGGTACTCCTGCGGCAGTGTATCGAAGGATACGCTCCGGTCTTCCGGGTACGGGTTGGGGGAGAACGATGAACGCTCCGTGCAGACGAGCATCCCCTTCAGGTTCTCCTCGCGGATTTTCCTTCCCCAGTACGCGTGCACCGGAACGCCCCGGTCGTTTAATTGAATGATGTAGCTCGTGTTGGGCCCTTGCAGATGAAAGGCTCGTTCTGCTTCGCGATAGCGGATTCCCATGCTGCTTGTCTCCTTTGTTTTCGGCGTTCCGCCGTTCGGTCTTATCGCTTATAATATAACTATATTCGTATTATAATTCCGTTCTCTCCCCATTCCTATTTTAATATTTTCGTATTGTTATCAAAATATGAAAGAAGGTTTTCCGCATGGTGCAGCCCTCGTTTCCGATCGTGACCGAATCCGATTCCCGCCTTCCGCTCTATCTGACGAGCATCGGCCACTGGGAGTATCAGGAGCGCACGAGAAGGCCCGGCGGTTTTCCGGACTATCAATGGCTGCAGGCGATTTCGGGCACGGGCGAGCTGGAGGTGGACGGGACGCGCCGCCAGGTCAAGCCCGGCCAGGGCTTCTTCCTGCTTCCGAACGAGACGCACGTTTATTATCCGACTTCCGAGCCTTGGGGGCTCCATTGGATCGCCTTTAACGGCAGCCTGATGCCTTCGTGGATGAACCACTCGGGCATTCGCCGCTCCGGCGTGTACGCGTTGTCCGATCCCGACAGCCTGATCGCGCAGATGAAGGCGATTTACGCGATGTCGCTGACCGGCCGCCCCTTTCTCGGAGCGGAATGCTCCAAGCTGCTGTACGCGCTGCTTCTGGACTTGTCCCGGAACGCGAAGACGGGCTCGTCCTCCTCTCCTCGCCACGACCAGAAGCTGCAGCCGGTCATCCGCTTCATCGAAGACAACTGCCACCGCGTGCTGTCGATCGACGAGATGGCGGCCCGGATCGGCGTCAGCGCCCAATATTTGTGTCATCTGTTCAAGCGCGTCTTCCAGCTGCGTCCGATGGAATACGTCAATCGGGAACGGATCAACCGCAGCAAGGAGCTGATGCTGAACGAGCCGCAGCTCAAGCTCCGGGAAGTGGCGCATCGCGTCGGCTTCGACAGTCCCAGCTATTTCAGCTCCGTGTTCAAGAAAATCGTCGGCATGAGTCCCGAACAGTTCCGCGGCCGCCGGTTTGACAACGGATTTCGTATACATTAGGATATAGTCAATAAATTGACTAATGGAGCGTCCGCCTTGAAACAAGACGAACAGCTGCACGGCAACATCGTCGTTAACCTTTTCCGCTGCTCCAATCTGCTCGAACGTCTCGGCCGCAAGCTTGCCGCCGAGGCTGGTTTGACGAGCGTGCATCAGTGGTTTATTTTGTCCGCGTTGGCGGACGGCGAACTGTCGCTGAAGCAGCTGGGATTAAACGCCCATGTCACCAAGCAGAACATGACGGGGATGATCGAACGGCTGAAGCAGGGGGGGCTTGTCGCAACTTGCGAGGACCCGGAGGACCGCCGCGTTACGAGGGTTCGGCTGACCGACAAGGGCAGGCAGGTGCTGGCCCGGCTCGACTCGTTCGACGCCTTCGGCCAGGCCACGACCCTCAAGCATCTGTGCACGGAAGATTTATCTTCGTTAAACCGCTGTTTGCAGCGGCTGATCGACCATATGAACGACGGTTGATTTCCGTCGTCAAGGAGGCAACTCGCCAATGACTCAATCGAACACCTTGCCTATCTCCGTCCTCGATCTCGCATCGATCACTCAGGGCAGCTCTGCCGCCCTTTCCTTCCGCCATACGCTCGATCTGGCGCAGCGCGCCGAGCAATGGGGATATCGCCGCTTCTGGCTGGCCGAGCATCACGGCATGCCCGGCATCGCCAGCTCGGCCACTTCCGTGCTCATCGGCCACGTCGCCGGAGGCACGTCCACGATTCGCGTAGGCTCGGGCGGCATCATGCTGCCCAACCACGCCCCGCTCGTCATCGCCGAGCAATTCGGCACGCTCGAATCGCTCTATCCGGGCCGGATCGATCTCGGGCTCGGCCGCGCGCCGGGCTCCGACCAGGCCGTATCGCGCGTGCTGCGGCGGGGATTGGGCGCAGGCGGGGAGGATTTCCCCGAGCTGCTCGCGGAGCTGCGGGCCTACTTCCAGCCGGAAGCCGCTCCGGTTAACGGCATCGTACGCGCCGTCCCCGGCGAGGGGCTGAACGTGCCGATCTGGCTGCTCGGCTCCAGCGGCTTCAGCGCGGAGCTTGCCGCCCGGCTCGGCCTCCCGTTCTCGTTCGCCAGCCATTTCGCGCCGGACTACCTGATGCCTGCGCTCGAGCTGTATCGCTCGAACTTCAAGCCATCCGCCGCGCTCGACAAGCCTTACGCGATGGTCGGTGTCAGCGTAACCGCCGCCGACACCGAGCAGGAAGCGAGAAGGCTCGCCACTTCGCAGCAGCAGGCCTTCCTGAATATGATTCGCGGGCGGTTCGGCCAGCTTCCTCCTCCGGTCGACAGCATGGACGGCCTCTGGACGCCTTACGAGGAAGCGGCGCTGAACCGGCAGTTCGGCTTCGCCATCGTCGGCGACAAGGAGCAGGTCCGTGCTCGGCTCCAAGGCGTGATCGAGTCCACCGGAGCCGACGAGCTGATCGTCGCCTCGCAAATCTACGATCACGATGCGCGGCTGCGTTCCTACGAAATTATCGCCGAAGTCGGCCGCGAGCTTCAGCGCTAAGCGGCGGCGCTCCGCGCGATCGGCGCTGCGTCGATCGTCGGCGGAGTCGGCGGGATAGCGGTCTGCCAGACCGCTAAAGACCCGTTCGCCGATGGAATCGCCGAATAGCGGTCTGCCGGACCGTTAAAAGCCCGTTCGCCGATGGAATCGCCGAATAGCGGTCTGCCAGACCGTTAAAAGGCCCGATCGCCGATGGAATCGCCAGATAGCGGTCTGCCAGACCGTTAAAAGCCCGTTCGTCGGCGGAATCGCCGAATAGCGGTCTGCCTGACCGTTAAAAGCCCGTTCGTCGGCGGATTCGGCGGGATAGCGGTCTGCCGGACCGTTAAAAGCCCGTTCGCCGATGGAATCGCCGAATAGCGGTCTGTCAGACCGTTAAAAGCCCGATCGTCGGCGGAATCGCCGAATAGCGGTCTGCCGGACCGTTAAAAGGCCCGATCGCCGATGGAATCGCCGATTAGCGGTCTGCCGGACCGTTAAAAGCCCGTTCGCCGATGGAATCGCCGATTAACGGTCTGCCTGACCGTTAAAGGCCCGATCAGCGGCGGAATCGCCGAATAGCGGTCTGGCAGACCACTAAAGACCCGATCGCCGATGGAATCGTCCGGATAGCAGTCTGCCGGAGGTGGTCAGCCGCTCGAATGGGTCAGTCAGAGAAAAAAATCTAAATTCGTGATTCAAGCCGCTTTTTTCCGGTTAATGAGGGTAGTAGGCCGGGCTGTTGGGATCCCCCCGGTTTGCTCCGATACCTATTTTGATGCGATTCGATCGGTTTGGATATCCCGTCCGAAGCACATAAATGAATGGATTGACAGCATCGAAACACGGTGATATGATCGAATCTATCATTCTTTGTATTCCGATCTACATAGGAGGTTTTTTATTTTATGAAATATCGTTCGAAACCGATTGTCGCCTTATCTCTCGCCGCGGCTTTAGCATGGACCGCACCGGCTGTCGTACTGCCGCATCATGCGTCGGCGGCGGCTCCCGTAACAGCAGCGGCAATAAATTCCGTATTGTCGCCGCAGGCGCAAGAATACGGCGCTTATCTGCAGGAGAAGTACGGCGTCGCCGTCGGAGATTCCTGGACCCGCGGGCAATTCGCGGAAGCTCTTAACGCCATCGTAACGGACAAGGCCATCGAGCTGGACGGCAGCGCTTCCGAGCCGCTCAGGGCGATCGAAGCCGTATCGCTTGCCCTGCAAGCGGCCGATCTGGGAGAGCTTGCGTATACGTACCCGGCCAGCAAGGCCAAATCCGCCCTGGCGTGGGTCAAGCTGGGCTGGACGTCCGAGCAGTACGCTTCGGACCAGGCCAAAATTCTCGCCGCAGCCGTCAGCACCGGCCTGCTCGTCTCCAGCTATTATCCGGAAATCCGTAATGACGAGATCGCGTCCCCTTCCCTGGCGGCGGTTCTGCTCGGCAAAGTGCTGGAAGCCAAAGGCTTGTACAAGCGTTATCTCGGCTACACCACGGACGCCGACATTCTCGTCAAGCTGGGCGACGCCTATCGGACTTCGGATATCATCCAGGCTCCCGATCTGCGCGAAGTCGTCGACCAAGCGCTGAAGCAGGACCTTGTCACCGGCTACAACTTGAAGGACAGCCGCTACGACGCCAATTTCCTCGATTCGTTGTCGGTCGTGTACGGCCATTCTGATTTCAAGCACGCGCTCCAGCTCGTCGGCCTGCTCCGCAGCGAGAAGATCCAGGCGAAAGTCCAGTTCGAGCCGAAGACGTCCGCCTTTATTTATCTGAAGGAATGGGGAGAGCCGGGAGAGTCCGATCTGTACGAGGTCGTCCAGATCGAGAACGGCAACTATATCGAGTACGCCAAGGAATACGATCTCGCCTTCGAGTTCGACTCGGAGTACGACAAAGACCGCTTCGACCGGATCATTCTGTCGTACGCGAAGAAGGACGAGGACAACGAGCCCGGACTGATCTACGGTTCCTGGTGGCAGCCGCTCTACTATTCTCTTACCGAGCTGGACAATTACAAGGAAATTTCCAACAATAAAATTTCCGCAGGCCATTATTACGCGCAATCCTTCTCGCTCAAGGAGCAATCCGCTCCCGTAACCGAGGGCTTCAAAAAAATCGATCCGTCCGCGGACATCGTCAACTACGACTTCTGGGTCGACGGACCGTTCTACAACTACTTGCAGGGCGAATCGAAGTAATCGTCAAGACGACAAGAAAGACAAGAACAACAAGACCTCCGGTCTCCTTCAAAAGAGGAAGCCGGAGGTCTTTTTTTTGACGTTGGAACCGCCGCTCTAGCCGACCATCAAGCTTTTGTGCCGGGTCTCCACGATCGAGCGGCTGAACGCGTTCGCAAGCCCTTCCAAATACATATAGTCGGTGACGCCGATCACTTCCCTCTCTCCCGAGGAAAACACGAGCGTCAGCTTATGGACGGGTTTTACCAAAATGTAGACCAGAACGTTGGCGATCAATCCCGCGCCCCCGAGCAGCGATACGAGTTCATGGAAGCGGAAATCCCATAGGATGCCGGTTGCGATTAAGAGCAGCTCAAGGACGAGCAGCGTATACGGAATCTGCCGCCGCGACTTGACCAGCTTGATCGAGCATAGATGCTGGATGGCAAACCGGGTGTTGCCGCTAATGAACAGCTCTCTCGTGATCGTGAAATTGTTGTCCTTGTAGATCGGTTGGTTGTCCATCGTATTTCCTCCCTGAGGATAGGTTCATCCTGTTAATTCGACGTCCGGGTGGAAATACCTACCTAACAACCATTCATTCGAAAAATAACGGACCCGCCCCTTCACGGCGATATCGCTGTCGACTATAGCGTCCTGCGGATCGGCGCTGCGCTCGTCGCAGAGCTCGAAGTTCCCTTATACGTCCGCTTCGGACGCCCAGCGTTTCAATCCCGGAAGCGACCCGGCGAGAAGCTCTCGGGCCGCTTTCTCCTCCAAGCCCTGCTCGACGAGGAAAGGAACGCAAAATCCGATCATATCCTCCATCTTAAAATCGGGCTGGGTAAACGCGCCGTTCTCGTAACAATAAATGCAATATTCCTCAGTAAGGCCGCCGGATTCGTCCGTTCCTTGGACATCCGGCCCCGTCAGCGGCATTCCGCAGCTTTGGCAGGGTATCGTCGTTTGCTGCATTTCTCCATCGCTCCTTGTTTTATGTTTTTTATGCTTCTTGGCCGATTCCGCTCTCGGGCCAATCGACGCGATCGGTCGAACCGGCTTTGTTCACGGGGAATCGAAGCGCCGTCTTCAGCTTCGCCTGCTCCGTCCTGCGGGGATCCGACAAGTAGATTTCCCGATGGAGGAGGCTGGCTCGGACCAACCCTTGCTCCTTGCAGAACGCTTCCATCCGTGCGAAGCTTGCCGGCTCTTCGTCAAAGCTGCCGATATGCATCATCTGGCAGCATAACCCGTCCGACGCATGCTCGAACCTGACTTTTTCCAGGAACGGATTCGTCTTCTTCCTCTTCGTCTGCTCCAGAAATCGCTCGAAGCTTTGCTCGGTCAGAAAATCGGGCTGACGAATCATGATCGTGTACTTCAAATTGCTTTTGTCCGTCGCGGGTTTGGAACGATCAAGCAGGTCCCATACGCCCTCAAGCGGGAAAACCGTATATTCGTAGTAGTCCGCCGGCACGTCGTCGCTCCTGTAAGACATTTTTACCGCATAGCTCAAGCTGTACAACGCCTCGGTCTCCTTCATGAACGCCCCGCCGTTCGGGTCTCCGGAGCCGTCCACCATCAAAAACGGCATTTTCGGCACCTCGATGATTTCCGGCGACGTTTTCGGGAGGTAAAAAGCCTTGAAATCTTTTCTGTAATCCACTTTGCCGCTCAGCGTCATCCCCTCCTTCCTCTCCATGTCTCTACTATACAAAAGAAAACCTGACAACTGTCTGTCAGGTTTTCGCGGCATAATGACCGATAATTCCTTGCGCCTGCCGCCGGATCTCTTCGCGGATCGATTGCGGCTCCAGCACTTCCGCGTCCGGGCCGAAGCTGAGGATAAAGCCGTACAGCCAGCGGTCCTCCGGCAATTCGGCCGCGACGATGTAACGCTCTTCCCCGTCCTCGCCGGCCGCTTCCGCAACGACCGCCTCGACGCCGAACCATTCCTCGGCAAGATGCCTGGCTCTGCGGCTGAATCGCAGCTTGAGCCGGGTCGTCTTGCCGGACGCATGCCACGCCTCGTTCCAAGGCAGGCGCTCCAGCTCGACCGGTCTGCGGACGTCGAATCGCTCTCCGATTGTCAAGCCCTTCATCCGGAACAGCTTGAACAAACGGAACTGCCGCCTTCCCCGGCAATAGCCGTACAAATACCAGGATTGCCGCTTGAGCACAAGCGTATACGGCTCGACGTCGCGCGCCGATTCGTTGCCCTGCGCGTCGCAGTAGGCGAATTCGACCGACCGTTCCTCCTCCGCGGCCTTTTTCAACAGCGCCACCTTTTCCTCCAGATGGCCGCTGCCGCCCCAAGGGGACAGGTCGACGACAAGCTGCCGCGTCCGAAATTGGAATCGTTCGGCTTCGGCCGCGGGCACGACGCTTTTCATTTTCTCCAGCAGCAGCTTGCGGTCCCGGTCCGGGTAGATCGTCGAGACGCTCTGCAGCGCGTTGACGATATCGGCCAGCTCCGCTTCCGTCAGCACGCTGCGATCGAGCCGATAGCCTTCGGACAAGCCGATCCCTCCGCCCGCCCCCTGATAGGACACGACCGGAATGCCGGCCTGGTTAATGGCGTCGATATCCCGATAGATCGTCCGCACCGACACCTCGAACAGCTCGGACAGCTCCTTGGCTTGTACGATTTTCCGATTCGCCAATAAAATCACGATGGACAGCAGTCGGTCCAGCTTCACGATATTCCCTCTCCATTCCCGGCCGCATGGCCCTCTCCCCCTATCTTAACAGGTCGAGGCGCTCCGGGCGATCATCCGCTCGCGGCGGTCTTGGCCTCTCTTCCGCCCGATCTGGCGGCAAGCAGGAAGCTGATCCCCAGAATGACGGCGGCCAGCACGTACGGATAATTGACGTCTACGTCAAACAGCGCGCCGGCGATGATCGGACCGGCGATATTGCCGAGGCTCGTGAAGGCCGAGTTCAGCCCCGCGACGTAGCCCTGCCGTTCCTCGGCCATTTTCGACATCTGCGTGCCGATCGCGGGACGCAAAATATCCATGGACAGAAACACGATAAAAGTAACCGCGAACACGATCCAGAAGCCGTCGACGAAAATCGTGAGCAGAATAAACAATCCGCACGCCAGCAGACAGAACGTAATGACGTTCCTCTCCCCGAACCGGTTCAGAATCCGCCCGAACACCGTAAGCTGAACGACGGCGCCCGCAATCGAACCGAACGTTAAAATAAACGCGATATCCTTCGGCGTAAAACCGAATTTGTGGTCGACGAACAGGCCGAACACCGTCTCGTAATTGGCCAGCCCGAACGACATGACGAACACGAGAATCAGGCTGAGAAAATAAGGCTCGCGATAGGAGGTACGCAGCATCGTCCACAGGCTTTCCCGCTTCTCGCGGACGACCGGCTTGCGCCCGATGCGGGCTGTGGACAGCGACTCCGGCAGCAGCAGCGCGGTCACGGCCGCCGCCGCAAGTCCCGCGACGGCCGCCGCGTAGAACGGCACGCGAATGCCGTACTCCGCCAGGTAGCCTCCGATCCCCGGGCCGATAATAAAGCCGGTCGTAATCGCCGCGTTAATAAGTCCCATGCCGCGCCCGCGTTCCTCGTTGGTCGTCATGTCCGCCGCGTACGCCATTACCGCGGGCATAATCAGCGCCGCTCCGAAGCCGCCCAGCATTCTCGCTCCGAACAGCAGCGCCGTCGAATTCGCGATGCCGAACAGCCATTCGGACAAGGCGAACACCAGCATGCCCGCGACGATAATCTTCTTGCGGCCGAGCGAATCGGTCATCCGGCCCGCCATCGGGGAGAAAAGAAGCTGGACCAGCGAGAACGCCCCGACCAGCAAGCCGACGATGCTGCCGCTGATATCCAGCAGCGTCATATATTTCGGCATGATCGGAATAACGAGTCCGATCCCCATAAAGATAAGAAAAAGATTCAACATCAGGAGCAGAATCGCCCCTCTTCTTCTAAGAAGCAGTTCCATGATGATTTCCCCCAACAATTATACTGAATGTTCATTCTATATTCGTGGCCAAAAAAAGGGCGGCTCCGCAAGCTTCACCCTTCACCTTCGCGTCGAACGATCCCGTACAGAAACGTCTCTACCGCCGAACGATACAGCAAGAGCGCTTGCTGTCGGTCCATTTTTCGCGAATGCTGACTCAGTCCGTAGATCAGACTATCCAAAATAACGGCCGATCTGTCGGCTTCGAAGGGCGGAAACTCCCCGTTGTCGATCCCCTCTTGAAGCAGCTTGCGGTTAAAGCTGACATACCCCGCGATCATCTCGGCCATTCGCTCCTCGACGTCGCCCGCTTTTTCCGAATTGTTGTAAAATTCGTCCGCGGCTTTCGTCAGCGGATGATTCAAATTTTCGAGCACAAGCTGCTCCGCCATTCCGAAGAGCTTCTCCGTCGTCGTCGAGTAAAGCCGTTCCTTCTCCGCCCAACGGCTCTCCCACTCGCGATCCCACTCCTGGAGCAAATACAGAAACAAGCCTTCCTTGCTCTTGAAGTGGTAATAAATATTGCCGGCGCTGCTTCCGGTCGCGTTCACGATATCCTCGATGGAGGTCGCCTTGTAGCCCTTCTGGACGAAAAGGGCTTTCGCCGCGTCGGCTACCTTCTTCTTCGTCTGCTCGCTTTGCAGCTTCTTCTTGTTCATAGGAATGCCTCACCGCCAATTTCACTGAACGTTTATTCAGTATCTTAACGAAAAAAAGCCGGGATTGCAAGCGGAACTTGCTTCCCGGCCATCGACGCGAGCTCTCCGAGCGCTTGTACTGGGTATCGTCGAACTGTCGTCCGGCCCTCTCGCGCCTCTTCGGAGCGTTTCCGTGCGGCTTCGCCGCTTCGGACCTCTTGCCGTTTATTCCGCGATAACGCCCTTTTTCAGAATCAGGTTGGCGTACAGCGCGTTCTCCCCCGTGGCTACAATCGCGTACGCCTTCTTGGCGCGCTCGTAGAAGGCGAAGCGCTCGACTTCCTCGAAAGGCGCGGCCAGACCGGTCCGGGCCTCGATAATTTCCCCGTATGCGTTCCAGATCGGCGTCTCGACCGTATCTCCCGGCATCACCTGCATGAGCGCGACCGGCTTGTCTACATATTGGTCCAGCGGAAACAGCTGCAGAATCGCGTCCAGCAGCTCCGGCGCGCCGTGCCCGTCGGCGCGAACGAGACGCTGCGCATGGCTGGCGGCCGGGAAGTTGCCGTCCGCCAGCACGATCTCGTCGCTGTGGCCCATCTCCATCAAAACTTTCAGCAATTCCGGCGAAATCAGGCTCGATATTCCTTTTAACATCCGAAGCCACTCCCTCTCGACTCGATCATAACGGGATCATACCCGTCCCATCCGGAGCGCATTCCCGCTGCCCGGATCATACCCGGCCAAAGCCAAGGAACGTCTCGTAAGCTTCCGCCCACCCGGCATCCGCTTGCGGTTCGTAGACGTCCACCGGGAACGACGCAGCGACAAGCCCGCGCGCCTCCTGCAAGTCCTTGCACTCGCCGAGCGCGACAAGCTGCATCAGCATGTTGCCGATCGCGCTCGCCTCGACCGGTCCGGCCCATACCGGCTTGCCGATCGCGTTAGCGGTAAACCCGCACAGCAGCTCGTTCTGGATGCCGCCCCCGACCATGTGAAGGCCGCCGTAGACGCGCCCGGTCAGCTTCTCCGCCTGCTCCAGCGCCTGACGGTAACGCAGCGCCAAGCTCTCGAGGATGCAGCGGACGATCTCGCCTTCGCTCTGCGGGATCGGCTGCTTCGTCTCCGCGCAGAACAAGCGGATCTTGTCGGCCATGCCGCCGGGCGAGAAAAACCGCGGATCGTCGGGATGAACAAGGCTGCGGAACGGCGCGGCTTGCTCCGCCAGACGGACCAATTCCGGAAAGCCGATCTCCTTGCCCTGCTCGTCCCACTCCCGCTTGCATTCCTGCAGCAGCCACAGGCCCATGATGTTTTTCAGCAGCTGGTACGTGCCGCCCACGCCGCCTTCGTTGGAAAATTCCAGCTCCATCGTCTCGGGGCTAAGCAGCGGTCCCGCCATCTCCGTTCCAAGCAGCGACCAAGTCCCGCACACGAGGAAGGCGAACGGCTCGTCGCCGGCCGGGACGGCGGCGATCGCCGATTCGGTGTCGTGCGTGCCGACCGCCACCGCCCGGATCGCGGGCACGCCAAGCTCCTCCTGCACTTCCGGGGAGAGCGGGCCAACCACCGTACCCGGCTGCACCGGTTCGAGGAAGAGATGCGAAGGGATTCCGAGCCTATCCATCAGCTCCGTATTCCACTCCTGTCGTGCCGGATCGAACAGCTGCGTCGTCGTCGCCATCGTGAATTCGCACGATTTGACTCCGGTCAGCAGGTACGCCAGCAGGTCGGGCGTCAGCAGCAGCGTCTTGGCGACCTCCAGCTTCGGGGAAGCGGCTTTCACCATCGCATAGAGCTGGTACAGCGTGTTGAACGGCATAAACTGCAGGCCGCTCTGCTCGAACAGCTCGCGCCGGCCGATCAGATAGCTGACCTCTTCGATCAGCCCTTCCGTATGCGAATCACGGTAATGGTACGGATTGCCGAGCAGCTCGCCGTTCGCGTCAAGCAGCCCGAAATCGACGCCCCACGTATCGATGCCGAACGTCGCCGGCTCGTAGCCCATCTGGAAGGCGAAGCGAATGCTTTTCTTCATCTCGTGCAGCAGCCGAAGCGTATCCCAATGCAGGTGCTGGCCGACCTGAATCGCGTGATTGGGGAACCGGTGAACTTCCGTCACTTCCAGCCTGCTTCTGCCGCTATCCCCTTCCGTCAGCCGGCCGACAAGCGCGCGGCCGCTGCTGGCGCCCATGTCGAAGGCCAGCACGGCGGCTCCTTTCGTCATCGCCTTTTCCTCCCTCGGCGTCATTTCATTTTCTGCAGCAGTTCGATCCGGTATGCCTCGCTTTCGAGCGAAGCGATCTCCTCGAATTCTTCCTTCGTCAGCACTTTAGGCTCCTTGATCGCCTTGGCGATCAGGAAAATTTTCGCGCTTTCCTCGACGACCTCCGTCCGGTAATACGCCTCGCGCAGGTTGCGCCCCGTCGTCACCAGCCCGTGGTTGCCGAGCAGAATCGACGAGTGCGCGATTTTCTCCACGACCGCGTCGGCCAGCTTGTCGGTCGTCGGCAGCACGTAATCGACGTACACCGTTTTGCCGACGAGCGCGGCCTGGTCCGGGAACATGATCGGCAGATCCTTCTCCACAAGCGTAAAAGCGATGCAGTAAGGCGGGTGCGTATGCACCATTGCCCCGATGTTCGAATTTTGGCGGTAGGCGTACAGGTGCATCAGCACTTCCGAGGACGGGCGCAGACCGATATCGGTAATATCGCCTGTCTCGATATCGACCTCCACCCATTGCTCCGGCTGGATTTCATCCAGCGCGAAGCCGCTCGGGGACAAATACATTTTGCCTTCGTGACGCGCGCTGAGGTTGCCGCCCGGTCCGACGACCAGCTTGTTGGCGACCGTCTTCTGCGCGTATTTGCATAATTCTTGGCGAATTTCCTGGCTGCTCATTGTCGCATGACTCCATTCTTATGAACAAACGGCTGCCGCCCGTCCAGACAGGGAACCAGGGCGTGTCTGAACACCCGCTCAGGGGCGCCTTTCGGCAAAATTTGCCGCCCTCGGAGGATTCAGACACGCCCTTGCGACAGCGTTGTCGGTTTTATTATTTATACAGCGGTCCGAAGTTGGTGCATGCCCGGAAGTCCGCGCTTTCCGGATTGTCCGTTCCGAAAAGTCCCCATGCGCGAGGACGGAACACCTTCTCCTCCGACACGTTATGCATGCTCACCGGGATGCGCAGCATCGAAGCCAAGGTGATCAGATCGGCGCCGATATGGCCGTAGCTGATCGAGCCGTGGTTGGCCCCCCAGTTGTCCATAACGTCGTAGACGTTCTTGAACGCGCCCTTGCCCGTCAAGATCGGAGCAAACCAGGTCGTCGGCCAGGTCGGATCGGTCCGCTGGTCCAGAGCGTCGTGCACCTCCGGCGGCAGGTCGACGGAATACCCTTCCGCGATCTGGAGCACCGGTCCGATGCCTTTGACCATGTTCAAGCGGGACATCGTCAGCGGCATGCCGCCGCGGGTCAGGAAGTCGGAGGAATAGCCGCCCCCCCGGAAATATTCCACGTTCGCCGGGCGCCAGGAGGTGGCGTCGAGACATTTCTGCGCTTCCGCTTCGGTGATTTCCCAGAACGGCTTCATCGCCGGCTGTCCGTCCTTCGTCTGCTCGCCCGTGCCGTCCATCGTCGCCGAGCCGGAGTTGATCAGATGCAGAATGCCGCCCGCAGCCGCGCCGGACAGCTTGTGGCCCGTCACGCGCTCAACGGAATCGGCGCTCCAGTAGGTGCGAACGTCCGCAAAAATTTGCGCCGTATTCGTCAGCAGGTTGCCGAACAGCATGACCGCGCCGTTCAGGCTGTCGTTCTCCGTCGCCACCATGTACGGAGCGCGAATGCCGTTCCAGTCGAACGAAGAGTTCAGAATCGTCTCCATGAAGTCGCCGTTCGGGAAGTGGTCGGTCCATTGCCGCTGGCCCTGGAAGCCGCCGACGATCGCGTTGTGGCCCTGCGCCTCTTCGCCGAAGCCGAGCTCGGCCAGACGCGGGTTGCCGACCATCAGGTCGCGGGCGATAATCGTCATCTTGACGACCGTCTCCCAATCCTGATCCTTCTTGGCGCGGCTGGATTGAATGGCTTCCGCGTTGTTGTCCGGACCTTCGATGCAGTTTTTCTTCACCCAGGCAAGCGCTTTCTCATACTCCGCCGGATCGTAAATCTGCTCGTCGAAGCGGCGAACGAACTCGCTCATATCGATGTATTCCGTACGCAGACCGAGGTACTCCTGGAAGAAGGCGTCGTTGACGATCGAGCCCGCGATGCCCATCGAGACCGAGCCCATCGACAGGTACGATTTGCCCTTCATCAACGCAACCGCCAATCCCGCTCTTGCGAAGCCGAGCAGCTTGCCCTTGACGTCCTCGGGAATGTCTGTCGAGCCCGCGTCCTGAACGTCGTTGCCATAGATGCCGAACGCCGGCAGTCCTTTCTGCGCGTAAGCGGACAAGACGGCGGCCAGGTAAACCGCGCCCGGACGCTCCGTGCCGTTAAAGCCCCAGACCGCTTTCGGAACGGCCGGGTCCATGTCCATCGTCTCCGTGCCGTAGCACCAGCAGGGCGTAACCGTAATCGAGACGCCGACGTTTTCCTTGGCGAACTTGCTCGCCGCGGCCGCGGATTCCGCGACGCCGCCGATCGTCGAATCGGCGATCACGCACTGCACCGGAGTGCCGTCCGGATAGCGAAGGTTGTCGGAGAGCAGCTTGGCAACCCCTTTGGCCATGTTCATCGTTTGTTCTTCCAGAGACTCGCGGACGCCTCTGCGCCGGCCGTCAATCGTCGGACGAATGCCGATTTTCGGAAATTCGCCTTTCCATCTGAACTGTTGGTCTGCCATGTGGTTAGCCTCCAATGGAATAAAATAATGTTACCGATAACCTCAAGTTACCAAGGAAAACGCTTGCTGTCAATTCTTTAATTTTGTAAGATAAAAGAACATAATGACGACAAGGAGCTTATCTCCATGGTTACGATCTACGATATCGCCGCCAAAGCCGGAGTGTCGGCGATGACCGTCTCCAGGGTTATCAATAACACCGGCAAAATCAGCGATAAAACCCGGAACAAGGTGCGCCGCGTGATGGAGGAGTTGAACTACGTGCCCAATCAGATGGCGCGCAGTCTCGTGCTCCAGCAGAGCAACGTGCTGTTCCTGCTCATAACGGACATTACGAACCCCTTCTATACAACGCTGGCCCGAGGCGCGGAGGATGCCGCCAAGAAGCATGGCTATCGTCTGCTGTTCGGCAATTCGGACGAGAGCGTCGAGAAGGAAAAGGATTATATCGACACGATTCTGGCGACGCGGGCGGACGGCGTGCTCCTCGCGCCGACCGGCGATCTGTCGCTGCCGCATTTGGAGACGCTGCGGCTGCATCGCGTTCCGTTCGTGCTGCTCGACCGCGAGGTGCCGGGCATGGACAGCGACGTCGTGCTCGGCGACAGCAAGGAAGGCGCGCGCAAGCTGGTCGACCATCTGACCTCGCGCGGACACCGGCGGATCGCGCTCATTAACGGCTCGCCGCTTATTTCGAGCGCGCGGCTGCGGCTGGAGGGCTACCGCGAGGCGCTGAAGCTGAACGATATCCCCTTCGATCAGAACGATGTGCTGGAAACCGCGTTCGAGCCCAGAAGCGATCTGAGCGAGATCGAGAGCTGGCTGGATCGCATGTCTCCGCCTCCGACCGCCATCGTCGCCGGCAACAACGTGCTCGCCGTCGAGGTCATTCGCACCCTGCACGCACGGGGCGTCCGCGTTCCGGAGGAAGTGTCGGTCGTCTGCTTCGACGATCTCGGCCCTTACTCCGAGATCGATCCGTTCCTGACCGTGATCGCCCAGCAGGCCTACCAATTCGGCTACCTCGGCACGCAAATGCTTATCGACCGCATCCAGGAGCGCGACGTCACAGGCCTCCCATGGAAAAAAATCGTGCTCCCCGCCGACATGATCGTTCGTCGGTCGGTGAGCACGATTTAGCTGGCTTAGGGCGTGTATGCATACTCCGAGGAAAGCAGATATTGCCGAATTTTCGTGCCATGCCAGGAACTTTTGTGAAGGCGTACCGGGGGTACGTCAAAGGGTCGAAGCAGGGGGCGAAAAGGCGGTGAAAGATGCCCCTGAGCGGGTTTGCATACACGCCCTAGTTGAAGCCCCCGTTAACCCGGATCGTTTGTCCCGTAATCCAGCGGGCTTTGCCGCTGACGAGCAGCTCCACGGCGTCGGCGATGTCTTCCGGTTCTCCGAGGCGGCCGAAGGCGTTCATGCGGCGGAAGGAATCGACCAGTTCCGGAGACTTGCCGTTCAGGAACAGGTCCGTGGCCACCTGCCCGGGCGCGATGCAGTTGATCGTGATGTCCCGAGGACCGAATTCCTTGGCCAGCTGACGGGTCATCTGCTCGACCGCCCCCTTCGTCGCGGCATACACGCTGTAAGCCGGCAGCATCGCGCCCGATACCGACGTCGAGAAGTTGATAATGGCGCCTCCCCGCTCCATATGCTTCATCGCTTGTTGGCAGGCGAAGTAGGTTCCTTTGACGTTGATCGCAAAATGGCGGTCGAACGTCTCCTCCGTCACCGCCTCGATCGGTTCCGTCACCATTATTCCCGCGTTGTTGACAAGAATGTCGATTTTTCCGAACCGCTCCAGCGTCGCCTCGAACAAGCTCTCGATCTCCCGGGTGCTGCCGATATCGGCGCGAATCGCCGTCGTCTGACCTCCGGCTTGCTCGATCGTCCGTACCGCCTCGTGTGCCTTGTCCGGATTCGAGGAATAATTAATCGCGACCTTGACGCCGGATGCCGCCAATTGCCGGGCGATCTGCCGGCCGATCCCGCGCGAGGCTCCCGTGACGATCGCTACTTTCCCGTCCATGCTCATGAATCTCTCTCCTTTACGGCTTGCCGCCTTAGTTTGAACCTTACGGTCCTATTTTAACGCGGGCACGCGCCGGCCGGTTAGTTCGATCCTTTCCCCTTCTTGCCTAATCCTCTTCGCTTTCTCTATAATGGAACTACTTTTGCGGAAACGGAGGCTCTCCGGATGGACATCCTGAACGAATCTGTACGCACGGAAAAAGCCTTGCGGCAGCTGGCCGACCTGATCGACCGCCACGCTCCCTCGAACGGAACGCATCCGACCGCCATACCGGGACTTTCCCTGCTGCGCGCCATCGATTCGACACTGCGGCTGGACTCCGTCTACAAGCCCTCGATTTGCGTCGTGGCGCAAGGCACCAAAACGGCGACCGCGGCCGGAGAGACGTATCGCTACGATCCTTCGACCTATCTGGTGACGGGCGTGGAGCTGCCCGTCTTCGGCAGCATCGTCGAGGCCTCCCCCGACGTTCCCTATTTAAGCCTGAAGCTCGGCTTCGAGACCGACCTCGTTCTGGAAGTGGCCAAGCATGCCGACACGCCCCTGGTCGACGCTTCGCCGACAAGCGGCATCGCCGTTAATCGGACGTCTGCGGACCTGCTCGAAGCGCTCGTTCGACTGATGCGGCTGCTCGACGCTCCCGGGGAAATCCCGTTTATGGCGCCGCTGATTCTTCGCGAAATCGTCTACCGCACCTTCCAGGACGATCAAGGCGCGATTCTGTACCCGTTTGCGGCGATCGGCAGCCATGCGCACGGCATCGCGCAGGCGATCCGCCTGATCAACCGGCAGTTCGACCGTCCGCTGCCGGTGGAGCAGCTGGCCAGATCGGCGAATATGAGCGCCTCTGCCTTCCACAAGCACTTCAAGCGCATCACGGCGATGAGTCCGCTGCAGTACCAGAAAACGGTGCGCCTCCAGGAAGCCAGAAGACTGATGCTGTCGGAAGCCGTCCCCGCCTCCGACGCCGCCTTCCGGGTCGGCTACGAAAGCCCGTCCCAATTCAGCCGGGAATACGCCCGAATGTACGGCAAGCCCCCGGCCAGAGACCGAAGGGAGCTGAGCCCGGCTAACCGCGCTTGACGGGAACGATCGGGGAAAGCAAAGACGGAGCGGCTTTAGCCGCCCCACCTGTTCCCGCCTACCACAGATACAAATCGTTGCCCTTTAATTTGAAGACGGCTTCCATGAAGTAATAATCGCCGTAAATGATGGCATGATGATGCGCGGGGGCGTGATAGGCCCCGGAGCCGTTCTGCAGGATGGCGTCGGAGCGCTCCGACCAATCGCTGCGGGACTCGTCCAGCGTTCGCAGCAGCTTAAGCGCCGCATTCAGATAAACGTTCTTCTCGTAAGGGCCGACGGCTTTGGCGATTTCGATCAGGCCGCAAGCGGCGATCGCGGCGGCCGTATCGTCCTCGCGCCGCGGCTCGGCCGGCTGCCGGAAATCGACCGGAATGACGCCGCTGTCCGGAATGTTGGCGATAAAATAATGCGCGATCCGCTTCGCCGTATGCAGGTAGTCCGCTTTGCCGGTATGAATGTAGCTCATCATGAAGCCGTACAGCGCCCACGTCTGTCCTCTCGTCCAGGACGAGCCCTCCTCGTAGCCTTGTCCGCCGTACGTTTTCACCACGCCGCCTTGATGCGGATCGAACTCGACGATATGGTTGACCGATCCGTCCGGACGTACGAAAGCCTCCATCGACGTATCGGCGTGCTTCATGGCGATTTGCTTAAAGCGCGGATCGCCCGTCTCCTCTGAAGCCCAGTACAGAAGCGGAATGTTAAGCATACAGTCGATGATCGCCCAGCCCCGCGTATCCTTGTCCTCCAGGTCGTTCCAGGCGCGGATGAAGCCCCCGGCCAGATTAAAGCGGCCGGCCAGCAGGTTGGCGGCATGCAGCGCGCGCTTGCGCGATTCCGGATTTTTCGTGACCCGGTAGTTGGCCACGCTTGTCGGCAGCCACATGAAGCCCACGTCGTGATGCAGGCCGTAAAATTCCTGAAAGCCTCGATCCAGCTTGGCCTCGGAGATCTGGGCGATTTCATTGTACTTCTCGTTGCCGGTCTCGTGATGCATCAGCCTCATCATGCCGCCCCAGAAGCCGTTCGTCCACCAGCAGATGCCGTCCGCGGCGTCGCCGGTCGGGTTGCCGGCGGACCGGTCGTCGTAGGTGCCGTCGACCGTCGTATAAGGGATTTTGTGCCGCGTTTTTTCGCTGACCCCATCCATTTTTCGCGTGATTTTTCCGATTAGGCCATCAAGCCAAACCTTGTCCTCTCCCGTCACCAACGCCATAAATAAACCCTCTTTCCGTATGCTATACCGGCCTCTCCGCTTATTGAATCGGCCTCTCTATTCGCTAAACCGGCCTCTTCGCCTAGCGCATCAGCCTTTGATCGCACCCGACGACACGCCTTTGACGAAATACTTTTGCAGCGACAGGAACGCGATCAGCACCGGCACCAGCGACATCGTCGTGCCCGCGAAAATCATGTCCCACCGCGACGAGAATTCGCCGACGTAGTAGAACAGCTCGACGATCATCGTCTTCGTCTCCCCCGACGGCAGCACGAGCATCGGCATCAGAAAGTCGTTCCAGATGCCAAGCCCCTGCAGCACGACCATGCTGGCCGTCACCGGCCCGAGCAGCGGAAAGACGATCGTCCAAAACATTCTCAGCCGGCTGCAGCCGTCGGTCTCCGCCGATTCCTCGATCTCGCGCGGCACGCCCTTCAGAAAACTCGTGTACAGCAGGACGCCGAAGCCTACCGATCCGGCAATGTAAATCATGATCGGCCCAAGCAAGTTTCCGAACAAGCCCATCATATTAAGCTGCTTGAACAGCGGGATCATGTATACCTGGAACGGCACCATCATTCCGAACAGGAAATAAATGTAGATCGCGTTTGTCCATTTCCGGTTCGTCCGTTCGATCGCGTACGCCGCCATCGGGATGACGATAACCATCGCGGCGATCGAGCCGACGGTCAGAATGCCGCTGTTGAGCATCGCCTTCGGATAATCGGTTTTCGTCAGCAAATACTTAAAGCTCTCCGTATAGAAGCCGCTTGGCAGCGCAATCGCGTCGCGCAATATTTCCGAGTTGGACTTGAAGGCGGACATGATATTGAAGGCGATCGGAAAGACGAATACGAGCGCGATGACCAGCGTGAGCACGAACAGGATCGCATGGCCGGCCGTAACCGGCTTTTTGGCGGTTTTGCCCATCTTACATCTGCACCTCCCTCTTGCGAAGCAAACGAATCTGCACGAGCGAGATGATCAGGATCAGCGCGAACAGCACCATCGCGAGCGCGGTTCCGAAGCCCTGCCGGCCTTCGCCGAACGCTACCCTGTATATGATGTAAGTCAACGTTTCGGTCGCAAAGCCCGGTCCTCCGTTGGTCATGACGGCGATCTGGTCGAACAGCTTCAAGGAATTGATCATCGACAGCATGACGCATACGGTCGTCGCGCCGGCCAGCAGCGGGAACGTCACGTGACGGAATTGCTTCCATTTTCCGGCCCCGTCGATGCTTGCCGCCTCCAGCAGCTCCTGCGGAATCCCCTGCAGCCCGGCCAGATAAATAATCATATAGTAGCCCGCCGACTTCCAAACCGTTGACAATATAATCGATAGCAGCGCAAAATCCGGGTTGCCAAGCCAATCCGTCTTCAGGGAGCTTAAACCGACGGCATCGAGCAATTGATTAACGACCCCGAAATTGTAGTTCAAAATAATCATCCAAATAAAACCCATAATGATACCGCTCATCAGCACCGGAAAATAAAAGATGCTGCGAAACAGGTTGCGGAACCAGCGCACCTGGTCGACCAGGATCGCCAGCGCCAGCGCGACGACGTTCTCCAGCAGCACGAGCGCGATCGCCACCAGAATCGTATTTTTCAAGGCGTTATGAACCCTGGGGCTCTCTCCGATTTCCTTGAAATTGTCCCAACCGATATAGCGGATATTTTCGCTGATGCCGTCCCACGAGGTGAAGCTGAGGTAAATGCTGCTCAGCGTGGGCGTCATGACAAACAGGCTGTACAGCAGAAATGCCGGCAAAATAAACCAAATCGCATAACTCCGCCACCCTGATTTCTTTTTTCTTTGCGTTGCCGTGGCGTTCATGTTCGTACCTCCTGCCCTCTGATGCAAGATGGGGCTGTTCCGTAAGTCGTTAATGGGCCAACTATAAAATGATCGATTCGTGAATGTGAGGCTGTGCCGTAAGTCTTTAAAGGGGCAATAAATAAAATGATCCGTTTATTACCATGGGGATATATCTCCTTCCGCTGCTGATACGGTCATGAAATTTGGATTTGTTTAACCCGTGACAGGGTAATTTCATGACCGTATGAGGCAGGCGCTCCGCTCTACAGGAGATATATCCCCATTCTTTTTGCGATCATTTTGGTTGCCCCGGCTTACGGGACAAGCCCATTCCTTTTGCGATCATTTTGGTTGCCCCGGCTTACGGGACAGCCCCGTCCTGACGGCCTGCCTTACTGCTGGTTCGCCTTTACGTTGTTGTCGTACTCGGTATCGGATTGCTTCATGTAGTCGGTTACGTCTCCGTCGTTCACGACGAGTTCTTGCAGAAGCTTGTAGAACCAGTTGCGGAACTGCGGCGGAATCGCGTTGTCGCCGTACCAGTTGTTGATCATCATCGACTTCCGGATCGAGGAATCGGCCATCAGACGGAGCACTTCCTTCATCTGGTCGTTCGTCTCGTAGGTCGCATCGGCCTTGGTCGTCGGAATGCCGTTGACCGTCGCCAGATAAGGGCTGTATTGGGCCGGATCGAAGAAGAACTTTACGAACGCCTTAACCGCTTCCACCTTGTTCGGATCTTTGGCCGCTTCCGCCGACAGAGACCAGCCGGCCAAGGTCGGCAAACCGTTGACGACGATCGAGCCGTCGCGGCCCGGAAGCGCGTAGAAGCCGTATTCGAAGCCCGGATCGGCTTCGGTAATCTGGCCGAACATCCATGGGCCGGAGTAGAGCTGCGCCGCCTTGCCCGTGACGAGCATCGACGCCGTCTGATTGTCCGCCGTGCTCAGCCAGCCTTTGTCCACGTATTTCGAGAACAGCTCCTTGTAATCCGCAATCGCCTGCACCATGCCGGCATCCGTGAAGCTGGCCGTTTGCGCCGTACGCTTCGAGTTCCAGTCCGGATCGTCCTTGTACACGTTGTTGATCAGGAAGTAGTTCACCCAGAAGCCCATGTGGAACAAGTCCTTGCCGCCGACTACAATCGGCGAGATGCCGCTTGCGAGCAGCTTCTCCTGGATCGCGATAAATTCGTCGTACGTCTTCGGCAGCTCGTTGACGCCCGCGTCCGCGTAAGCTTTTTTGCTGTACATGATGCCGTTGGGCGCGTTGCCCGTCATCGGAGCGTTGTACACTTTGCCTTCGTACTCCGGCAGGAACGTGAACAGGTCGTGCAGCTCCGCCGGAAGCTCGGCCAGCTTGCCCGCATCCGCGAACACCTTCGTGTCGCGCATTTCCACCAGATCCGGGAATTCGCCGACGGCGTCCTTCGTTTTCAACCAATCGAGATAGGAATCGCTTGTCGTTTCGCTGATGTTTTTGATCGTAATGTGCGGGTAGGCTTGCGTGAAGGCGTCGATCGTCGTTTCGATCGCCTGCTTCGTCGCCGGGTCCCCGGTTGCGTAAGCGACCGAAATCGTGACCGGAGCCGGCTTGTCGCCCGCCGATGCGGAGCCTGCCGGAGAGCCGGACGGAGCGCCGCTCGCGGAACCGGAATTGCCGTTGTTGCCGCCGCAGGCCGTTAAGACCAGCGACGCCGCCAATACGGCGGAGGAGAGCTTGAATAGCGATTTTGGAGTCATCTGTTTGTTAACCTCCCTATTAGGTATGCTGCGCTTGCGCAAGGATGTTCGTTGTCCTTGATACAAGGTTAACATCGCTCCCTCTCGCGATGAATGAAGTTTTTTAAGCCGCATATGCGGTTATTTAAGAGGTTTGCCGACGATCGGAAAGCTCAGCCGGACGGACGTGCCGACATGCTCCATACTGCTGAGCTCCAGTCCGTAATCGTTGCCGCATACCGTTTTGATCCGGTCGTACACGTTTTTCAGGCCGACGTTTTTGGTCGGAGCTTTCGGCTCCGCGAGCTGGTCCTTTAACCGCTGCAGCTGAATTTCGCTCATGCCGACGCCGTCGTCGTATACGGTGGCGGACAACGTGCCGCCGGCCCGCTCGATCGAGACGAGCACGGTGCCTTTGCCGCCTTTGGGCCGGATGCCGTGCTGGATCGCGTTCTCCACGATCGGCTGCAGCGACAGCTTCAAGATCGGGAAATCCATGCTCACGTCGTCGGCGACGTTCAGCCGCAGGTCGATCCGATTCTCGTAGCGGACGCGGATAATATGAAAATAATCGTTCAGATGGTCGAGTTCCTCCCGAATGGACACCCAGTCCTCGCCGTAATCGATGACGTACTTCAACTGATTGGACAAGGCAAGGATCATGTCGGCCACTTCGCCGTCGTCGTTGTAGACCGCGTTCATGCGGATCGCTTCCAGCGTGTTGTACAAATAATGCGGGCGGATCTGGCTTTTCAGCGCGTTCAGCTCCGCTTGCTTCTGTTTGATTTCCGCGACGTAAGCGTCGTTGATGAAGATTTTGAGCCGTTCCACCATCCGGTTAAAGCCGAACGCCAGACGGCCCAGCTCGTCCTTGCCGTAGGATTGAATCTGTGTATCCAGATTGCCCATCTCGACTTTGTTCATATGCTGCAGCACGTCCCGGATCGGGGAAGCCAGCCGCCTGGACAGCAGCGTGCCCATCGCCAGCAGCGCGATCGTACAAACGACGATGGCGAGATAGACGGCCGATTGCGTGGAGGTTAGTTGGGCGAATAGATTTCGCTCGGATACGCGCATGAGCACGCGCCCCGACAAGTAGGGAATCTCGTCGCTGAACACGAGATAACCTTCGTCGTCGAAGCGGTCGAACACCGCCTCGGTCGGCTCCGCGTTCGCTTTTTCCCCGGTCCGGTTGCTGTAGTAAATCCGATCGGCTCCGTCCAGCACGTACAGCTCGTCATCCTTGTTCAGATTCATCTCCTGGAAAAAGCTGTCCAGCACCCCCGCGTCGACGTCGATAAACAGGCTGCCCACCACCTTCGGCTCCGCCGTCAATGTGCCGGAGATGTCGATCAAGTTGCGTCCGAACGTAATGACGTGCCGGTCGGCGGAATTGTAATAGTCTTCGCCGTGGGTCGGGTAGATCGACAAGTAGTTCGGCTCCTCCGCCAGCGGCTTCAGCCAGTCGGCGACGGGGAGCTGCTCCGCCTGCAGCGGCTTGCTCTGCCTCGTCTGAAAGTACAGCTTGCCGTCCATCGATCGAACGAAATAGACGCTGCGGATGTGCTTGTCGCTGTAGAGCACCGTTCTTAAAAAAGCGGCGATCGGAATGCTGTTGATCTGCTCGTACTCGTTCACGTTGGCGGTCTGGTTGACGGAGATCGTATGCGAATAGCCCTCGTATCTTCCCGTATACATCAGGCGGGTGATTTCGTCGTAGTCGGAAAAGAAGTTGTTGACGTTGTAGCTCAAGTAAAGCGACATCTGCCGCAAATTGTTGACCGTAAACTGCTGGACATGGCCTGTGAACGCTTGCAAAGAAAAGACGCTCAGCGCGATGAGCGGAATCAGGCCAACGAGCAAAAACGCGGCCGAAAATTTGACGAATACGCTGTTCCACCATTTTCGAACGAAAGACATGACGTTCCCTCCGGCAATCTGGATGGCAAGCGGACGTTCCGCTATCCCTCTCGCTCAGTCCTTGAGCGCTTGCTTGAACTCCTGCGGCAGCTTGCCCGTATGCTTCTTGAACATGTCGCTGAAATGCCTGGCGTTGTTGTAGCCGACCCGCTCCGCGATCTCGTACACCATCAGGTCGGTCGTCTTAAGCAGCAGGACGGCCTGCTGCATCCGCAATTCGGTGACGTACTGCTTGAAATTGCGCTTCGTGTGCTTCTTGAAGAAGCTGCTGAAATAATACGGGTTCATAAAAGCGATCGCGGCGACCGATTCCAGCGAAATGTCTTCCGCATAATGAGCTTCGATATACCGAACGATCCGCGCAACCAACGTTTGCTCCCTGCCGGCCGGCTTGTCCCCGATCCGGTCGTACAGCTCCTCAAGCATGTCGACAATGCCGTCGCACATCGCCCCGTACGTCTCGTACTGCCCGAGCCGGCTTTGCAGATGCTGAATGTCGAAGCCCCAATCGGACATCGGCACGTCGGACTTGTTCACTTCCTGGACGATGTACAGAAGCGACGAGAAGCAGGTGGACACGGCCAGCTGGCGATTGCCGACCGTCGCGGCCTTGATGACCTGGAGCAGCGCCTTCATCCTGGACAGCGCATCGTCCCATTCGCCTTCGGTCAGTCCTTTAATAATTTCGGATTGGAGCGTGAACCATTCGTTCTCGCTGTCTTTGCGCCGTTCGAGAACGCGATAACCGATTGCCCGATTCAGTCCGGTAAAATAAGTCATTTCCAGCGCCTGCTCCGCTTGTTCGCGCGAGACGCGCAGCTCGGACAGAACGCGGACCGGATCGCCGACTCCGATGGAAACCTTCAACTTGAGGAAATTAAGGACGTTGTCCCTGATCGCCGACGCCAGCTCCAGCGGTATGCCCGGCTCCTCGCAGCTCAGCACGAAAACATGTTTCCCCGCACGCACGAACGAATATCCTCTGCCGAAAGCTTCGACGCTCTCCTGTACGATATTGCGGACGGCGAACTGGACCAGCTTCTGCGTGGGCGCGGGCCAACGCTCATTATCGTTGCCCTCCGGATCGACCTGGACGATGCCGACCGCATGGAGCGGACCTTCAAGCTTGTCGACGAGATGCGAATAGCCTTCCGCCCGCTCGGACAGCGTCCCTTCCACCAGTTGCTCCAGCCACACGCCCAGCTCTCCGTCCCGATTTTTCCGCTCGAGTTGGTCCAGTTTGCGCCTGCGGCGATCCTCCTCATTTTCCTCGCGGATCAGGGACAACGTCTTGGCAATGACCGCCTCGAGCTCCGTCTTCTTGACCGGCTTGACCAGGTAGTCTACGGCTCCGTAGGCGACAGCATCGCGCGCATAGGAAAATTCCTGATAGGCGCTGATAAACACGGTTTTGATCGGCAGCTCGCGCCGTTTGATTTCTTTGATAATGTCGATGCCGCTGTAGTGAGGCATGCTGATGTCGCTGATGACGATGTCGGGCTTCAGCGCTTCGATTGTCTCCAGCAGTTCCTTCCCGTCATAAGCGAGGCCGACGATTTCCATCCCGTATTCTTCCCACGGAATGAGCTTGCCGAGCCCTTTCAAAATAAGCGGCTCGTCGTCGGCGAGCACTACGGTTATTTTCATGCGGTCGCGCCCCTTTCCCCGGATCGTCCCGTCCGTAACGCCGAAACAGGGACGCGAATAGTCTCGTGCCCCTGTTTCATCTATGCGATAAGTGTGTTCTATTCTAGACCATACGATGCCAAATTGGAATGCGGTTTTTTTAGCGTCGAGTGCCCTTTTTTAAGGACTTTGAACGGTGTTGTCGGCCCCGACGGATTCTGCCGACCCCGGCGGTTGTTCCCGAGGCAGACGAACCTCGAAGACGGTACGCACGACGTCGCTTTAGGCGGAGATGGAGCCTTGGTGCTGCTCTACGATATTTTTGGCGATGTACAGTCCCAGTCCCGTGCCGCCTTCGTGATAGGAACGGGCTTTGTCGCCGGTGTAGAACATATCGAAAATATGCGGAAAATCCTCGGGAGGAATGCGGTCCCCGTAATTGACGATCCGCACGACGGCCTCGTCCCCTTCGGGCAGGCAGTGGACATCGATAAACTCGCCGTCGCTGCCGTAACGCGCCGCGTTGCCGAGCAAATTTTCGAACACGCGGGCCAATTGCTCCCCGTCTCCCCGGATCGCTACCGCCGGAGTTACATGCATCCGGGAGGACAGATTCCGGGCCTCGAGCATCGGATACAGCTCTTCGCTTAATTGAAGCAGCAGCTCGCCGAGATCGACCGGATCGGGATCGATTTTCAGCTTGCCGTAATTCATGCGGGCCACCTCGAACAATTCGTCGATCAGCCGTTCCAGGCGCTGCGACTTCGTATAGGCAATCGTCGTATAATGCCTGGCCTGCTCCGCGGGCAGCGGATCGTTCTTCAGAATATAATCCAAATAACCGATCACTGAGGTCAGCGGCGTGCGAAGATCGTGCGCCAGATTCAGCATCAGCCGCTCCTTGCTGCTCTCGGCAAAATCGCCCCTGGCCAGCGCCTGACGCAGCTTCTCGCCGGCCAGATTGATGTCCCGGGCAATGTCTTCGAATTCGTCCCCTGACGTTATATCGATCCTCGCGTCGAAGTTGCCGGAGGCAAGCTGGTTAATCCCGTCCGAAATATCGCGAAAATACCCCGCATACCGCTTCGTAAGCAGGAAAAAGAACCAGACGGCCAGCGGGATAAAGAAGATCAGAAAGAAGTTGATGTCCCCGATCTGCCGGATGAATTGGCGAACCTGCGTCGACGGGTCCTCCATCTTGGTCGTATAGTAGTAAGATTGGGCGATTTTGTATATGCCGAACGTAATCGCCGCGGCCAGCAGCAGACTAAGGCCAAGCAGCGCGATCATTTTGAAGCGGAAGCTGCGGATTGCGTTAGCCATGGAAGGAATAGCCGACCCCCCATACGGTTTTGATCCGTTTGTTTTTGTTCAGATCGTCGCCAAGCTTCTTGCGCAGCGTGCGAATGTGCACCATTACCGTATTGTTGCCCGCGTAATACGTTTCGCCCCATACCTGCCGAAAAATATGCTCCGTGCCGAACACCTTCTTCGGATGAGCGGCGAGCAGCTGCAAAATATCGAATTCCTTGGGGGTCAGATTCACAGGCTGTCCGTCGACGAGCACCGTCCGCTCCCCCGGATGAATAACGAGGCCTCCGGCCTCGATCGTCTGTCTGCCCTCCCCGGCGGGACGGTTGAACTGCAAGGAACGCCTCAGTTGGGCGTTCACTCGCGCGACCAGTTCCATCGGATTAAAAGGCTTGGTCATATAGTCGTCGGCCCCTTGAATGAGACCGGTGATTTTATCGAGGTCGGAGCTCTTCGCGCTCAAAAAGATGATCGGCATACGGTGCTTGTCGCGGATCTGCCGGGTCGCTTCGTACCCGTCCAGCTTCGGCATCATAATATCGAGAACGGCCAGGTCGATCGTATGGTTCGATATCGCCTCCACTGCCTCCTGCCCGTTCCTCGCCTTGATGCAAAGATACCCCTCGCGGGCCAGATGCAGCTCGACCAGATCGGCGATTTCCGTGTCGTCGTCCGCGATCAGAATCGTAATCCGTTTCACGCGTTTTTTTCCTCCCTGCTTTGGCGAACAGAGCGTACAGCCCCCATCCGACCATCCCTCCCGCCGTATTCAAAATCAGATCGTCCACGTCGAAGCTGCCTATGGAGAAGATCGCCTGGGACGTTTCCAGCGCTAAACTGAGGAAGAACGAGCTCGCCAAGACGTACGCCGCCCTTGCTCCCCTGCCGGCTCCGAGCGCTGCCGCCAGCAGTCCGAACGGCACGAAAATGACGAGATTGCCGTAAAGGTTCAACGAGCTGTGTCCCGTACCGGCGTTCAGCGCGCTCGTTATTTCATGCAGCGGAATCAGATTGCCCTGCTTGATCCTCGCCAGAATACGCGCCGGGTCCCGAAGGCTGATCTTGAGTTGCTCCGTCAAAAAAGCGACACTCGCAAAATGGCCTTTGAACAGAATAATTTTGATTAAAAGATACAAATAGGCGACCAGGATCGCTTGCAGCATAACGATTCGCGGCTTCACGAAGGGCCCGCCTCCTTCGCGACCGGCGAGCCGGCGTCCCAGGTCGTGACGATAACGCCGTCCATATTATCCCCCGAGAGCGTATAGCTGCCCTCGATCGGAATCGAAAGCGGCTTCTTGTCCTTCATCGAATAATAGGTTACCGTATACGCCGTTCCATTCACTTCGGCCTGAATCCGTCCTGCTTCCTGCAAGTAGTCTAAGTACTCTTCCAGCACCATGCCCTGCTTCTGCATGATTGCGCTGTGGGGCAGCCCGACGTAGCGAAAATGCCACGGCTCATGCTGAACGCCGGTAATGTCCGTCTTGTCCTCCGGATAACGCAGCACGAAGCCGTGCCTCCAGGCGTTCTTCTCCAGCCATTTGCCCTCCGGCGCGTCCTTCATCATCCCGAGCGAGGACCCGACGTCGAGCGACAGCCCCAGATTATGCTCGCTGTAGCCCGGCGGGTTGGCGTAATCCGCGCCCATCTTCTCGTACAGCTCGGCTTGTTTCTCCTCGTTCCGGTAACCGCTCGTAATCAGAAAATGATCGACGCCGTCCGCTCTGGCCGCATCGACCATCTCGGCGAAGCGATGCAGCAGCTCCGGAGGCAGCTCGACGCCGTTGTCCAGAACGCCGATTCCTTCCGCCAATTCCGGCTGCTCGAACAGATTGACGACACGGGGCAGCTTTGCCCCTTTCGGTACGGAGTGGCGAGAGTTGACGAGCAGCAAATCTCCCTTGTAAACCTCGTCCGGGGCGATATTCAGCTTCTTCCCCGCGGGCTCCGGCTCTTCCCATCCCGCCGCTTCCCCTTCCAAGACGACGATTTTATTTTCCCCCGAAACCGCCGGCTTCAGCTCGTTCCACCCATAGCCGAGCAGAAGCGCAATCGCGGCCGCCAACAACAGTTTTTTCATAACGCGAAGCCTCCCTTATCTTGCTACAGAATAAAGGAGAGTTTTTAAAAATAAGGCCGGAAAAACCTAAAGAAAATATTAAAAGTGCCTGTTCAAAACGTCGGGTTGCAGTGCCGAGGCCGGCCGTTCGCCTGACGGCAGGCTGCTCTAGCTATCTTTTCAGAAAGCCCTTCTTCGTTAAAAAAGACTGCATGTGCAGACGAGAAGGATTCCCCATTTTTTCCGCCATTTGCTCCGACCAGGAACGGCTCGTCCTGCCTTGGGATCTGGCCGTCATGTACTCGCGCGTGGTTTCGTCGTATTCGGCAACCGCCGGAAGCTCGCTATCGATCCGATAGGCATCTTGGTGGTAAACGGCAGCGAGCGGCAAGCGCGGGCGAAGGACCGGCGCTTGATCGGGATAGCCGAGGCACATGCCGAATACCGGATAGACGCGCTCGGGCAGCTGCAGCAGGTCGGCGACCTCCGAGATGCGATTGCGAATTCCGCCGATATAGACGACGCCCAGACCCAACGATTCGGCGGCTATCGCGGCGTTCTGAGCGGCCAGAGCGGTATCGACGGTCGCGATGACAAAATACTCCGTCGTGTCCGCCTGGGCTTCGGTTCCGTGCAGGGCGGCCACGGCGCTCAGCCGATGCAGATCGGCGCACCACACAAGAAAAACAGGACATTGCTCGACATAAATCTGGTTGCCGCACAAGGAAGCAAGCTGCTTTCTAAGCTCCGCATCTTCAATCCCGATAATGCTATAGGCCTGCATATTGCTCGAAGTAGACGCCATTTGTCCGGATTGGAGAATCGCGTCGAGCTTATCCCGTTCGACGGGAGTCGTCAGAAACTTGCGAATGGAGCGGTGGTTTTGCAGCAAACGGATCGTATCGTTCATCTGGCTTTCCTCCTCTGGTCTTGGAATTCGATAAATAAAAAGGACCCAAGCGCATGCTTCGGGCCCCGGAGGTTTAGTTCATGTCCCTGCACGGTAACCGGGCACCCGAACCGGTCCCTTAACACCGCACATGCTTACGCTTGAATCCAATCTGCCCCTTAGCCGTCGCCTTTTCGATATTCCCCAAGGCGTTCAGGAATTTCTTCTTGACCTCGACCTGGCCGACCGCCTTGGCGGTTGCGACCGCTTCGTCATGGAGCGGCAAGTAGGATACGCCAACCGTGTATATAAAATTGCTCATTGCATATTTGGTTCGTTCGGGACTATCGTGGATCGCGCTTTTCACCTGCTCCAGCATGCCTCCAAGCTTGTCCTCGGAAAATTCGTGATCCGGACGGTTGCCGAGCAGCCAGCAATAGCAGCTCCAGCCCGCCGACATTTTCAGTTCGTCTCCGCTGGCGATCCATTTGTCGGCCACCTCCTGCGCGATATCCGTTTCCGACAGCGTCACCGCGACGACGAAGTCCGACAGCATATAGAAATAGGCCGTCTCCATCCAGCGCTCGAAATCCGCTTCGGTCATCGCATTCGGATCGGCGATAACGCCGGCAAAATACATCGCGTCGTAATTGCCCGTTGCGTAAAGCTGCTCGGCCAACGGTTGATTTTTCTTGATGATTTTGGACATCGGCTTCATCTCGCCCGTAGCGACGCCGAATAACGGTTCGCGAGCGCCGTTGGACATGTACATCTTCTTCATCCGTTCCTTGCCGAGAGCTTCGAGCCGCTGCATTACCGCTTCGAATTCCATCGCGAATCACCGATCCCTTTCTGAACAGATTATACCGCTCCCTTTATCAACTGCATTTTTATCGTAGCACTCCATACTCATTATGGTCAATTTAACCGAGCTAATAATAGCGTTGCTGCACATATATAAAAAACTCTTCCGAAGAAGAGTTTTCCACGCGAATGGCGTCCTGAATTCCTAAAGTCATCCTTTAACGCTGCCGAGCACGAGGCCCGTCGTGAAATACTTTTGCAGGAAAGGATAAACGAGGAGAATCGGCAGCGTTCCGACGAAGAGCTGGGCCGCCCGGGACGTTCTCGCGTTGACAAGGTTGAGCAGGTCGGCATAATCGCCGCGCGCCATGTTAATGATGTTTTCGGGATTAATAATAACGGTTTGCAAATAACTTTGCAGCGGATAGTTTTCCGTGCGATTCATGAGAATGAGCCCGTCGAACCACGAATTCCAATGGTTAACGATGCAAAACAAAGTCAAAGTGGCCAAAGCGGGCTTCGATAGCGGCACGATGATTTTCCATAACACCGTCCAATGGCTGGCCCCGTCCATAAATGCGGCTTCCTCCAGTTCTTTGGGCAGCCCGCGGAAAAAGTTAAGCAGCACGATGACATTAAATACGGGAAGAGCGCTCGGCAAGATTAATGCCCAGATGGAATCGATCAAACCGGTTTTGCTAATCACGACGTACCACGGAATCAGGCCGCCGCTGAACAAGATCGTCACGACGAAAAACCAAGTGTAGACGTTACGCCACTTAAAGCTCCCTTTTTCCTTGGACAAAGCATAACCGGCAAGAATCGTCAAAAGCATGTTGACAACGACGCCGAGCCCGACTCTCTCTACGGACACGAGCATCGATTGGGAAAATTGTTTGGATCTCATGACGAATTCGTAGGACGCCCATGTGAAATCGACCGGCCAAAACTTCACTTCCCCCGACGCGACGGCAGTGCTGCCGCTAAACGACGTCGCCAGCAAATTAATAAACGGCAACAGACAGATAAGTCCGACTACGGTCAGGAAAGAATAGTTGAAGAGGACAAACAGCCGGCCTCCTAAAGTATCGTCGCGTTTTATCATCAAACCTTTCCTTTCTTAAAAGATGCGATAATCCGCAAATTTGGACGCTAAATAATAGGAGAGCGCGATCAGACTGAAGGAGATGACCGACTTAAACAATCCTACCGCCGTAGCGGGAGAAAATTGTGTCTGCTCGATGCCGAGCCGATAGACGAAGGTGTCGATGATATCGCCGGTTTCGTATACTTGCGGGCTATATAAGTTGAAAATTTGATCGAAACCCGCGTTCAGCACGTTACCGAGACTCAAAACCGACATGAGCACAATGATAGGCGTAATGCCGGGCAACGTAATATGCAGCGTCTGCTTCCACCGTCCGGCTCCGTCGACGCGCGCCGATTCGTACAACGCAGGATCGATGCTCGTCAACGCGGCCAAGTAAATCACCGTACCGAACCCGAAGCCCTTCCATACATCGGAGACGACCATCGTAACCGGAAACCAGCCAGGATCGCCAAGGAAAAAGATCGGTTCTATTCCGAGTAACCCGAGCGCGTTATTCACGATGCCTTCCGATGGAGACAAAATATCGATCAGAACGCCCGCCATGATGATCCACGACAGAAAGTTAGGCAAATAGATGAGCGTCTGGAACGTTCGCTTGAATAGGGATTTTCCGACTTCGTTCAATAACAGTGCGAACGTAACCGGCACGACGATCAGACCGATAATCTTGAATAAAGAAATCGTGAGCGTGTTCCATAAGATTTGCATCGAGCCCGGCAGGTAATACACGTATTGAAAATTATCCAAGCCTATCCAAGGCGAGTCGAACAAATGCGCGGGATTGAATTTCTGAAAAGCAATGAACAATCCGACCATCGGCAGGTAGCTGTAAATCAATACGAGCACTACCGAAGGAAGCAGCATGAGGTGCAATGGATTTTCCCGACTCTTTCCGAATTTCGGCATCTCTATCTCCTTCCGAAAAGCGAAGGCAAACGAGGAAATCCCGAAGATTGCCCCGTTCGCCCCTCTTTATCCTATTTGTTGTACAGTTCGTTCATTTCTTTCGTAATGGCTTCGCCGCCGAGCTTATTCCAGCTGTCGACCATTTTGTCGAATTCGTCCAACGAGGCGCCCATGATGATTTTCGTAATCGTTTCTTTTTCCAGCTTCTCCAAGGTCGCTTTTTTCTCGGCCATAGTCGGCGTGTCTATTCCGCGATATTCCGTAGGCAGCACTCTGCCTTCGTCGAATAGCTTTTGCAGAACCGAGAACGAGCCGACCGAAGAATTTTGCAGCCATCCGCCGACGCCGTCCGGATCCTTCGACTGCTCCCACATAAGAGCTTGCTCGTATTTGCCTACGGAAGAAGCGGTCAGCTTCGAAGTATCCTTCGTTTTCAAAGCTTCCGATATTTGCGTATACTCCCGCGTGCTCTGCTCCGGATCGTTGACGCTGACCGGACTAAGCCATGCTCTGCCGCCCGCATTAAAGTTTGTATACTGCTCCCCGTCGTTGGTCAGGTTGAGTTTAACGTACAGGTTAATGAGCTTGATAACCGCTTCGGGATTCGCGAACTTCTTGTTCGCGACGACATATGCGCCTACCGGCCAACTTCCCGGCTGCATGACGGGCTTACCGTCGGCGGATGGAATCGCGTAAGGCATCAAAATGGCTTCGACGCCGTTTTTCTTAATGATGTCCGGTCCCGGGTAAAAACCATTCCAATTCGAGCCGATCTCAATGCCGACTTTATTGTTTGTGAGATCCTCGGCGATTTTGGCCGTATCCTTCAAGCCAAACTCCTTGCTGATCAAGCCTTTTTTGTACATGTCCTGCAGAACGGCCAAGCCCGCTTTCATTTCCGGCTGAACCGAGCCGTAGACGATTTTGCCGGATGCATCCTTGATCCATGCGGCCGGGTAGGCGTGATACGCATTCAAGATGCCGTCGGCGAGCGCCACTCCCGTAGCGGCGAGCGAAGTGTCGTAAAGATTTTTATTGATGGCGATGCCGTAAGAATCGTTCTTGCCGTTGCCGTCCGGGTCCTGCGTCGTGAACACTTCCGCCATGTGGAGAAGCTCGTCCATCGTTGTCGGAGGAGCGAGATTAAATTTTTTCATCCAATCGTCCCGAATCCAGACGACGCTCGGAATGCTGATCATCCCGAAATGCTGGGCGGAGATACCCATCAACTTCCCGTCGACCCTGCCGGATTCAAAGCCTGCTGTGTCAGATTCCATAATCCTTTTCAGCTCCGGAGAAGCGAACTTCTCGTAGGCTTCCGTCAAATCGGCGACGAGCCCGGAGGCGTTAACTTGAGCGAATTGGACGTTGTCGACCGTGAAGACGTCGGGCAATTCGCCCGATGCGATGCTGACATTCAGCTTGGTCTTGAACTGTGTCGCGTCGGCGGTCCAAAGATTTTGCATTTGAATATTAAAAGTGCTTTCGATCTCGCGCGTCCACAGGTTATCGTCGTAAGTATCGCTGCCAAGCTGCGTAATGCCGGTATTGGTCGACAGCGCCGTCGTCACTTTGAGAGGCTGCTCGTATTTCGTCCACGGCCCGTCTTCGTTCGCGGCGCTTGTCGACGGAGAAGCGCCTGCGGATTCCGCGGCTGGCGATGCCGCGCTTTCGCTCGGCGACGATCCTGCGTTTTCGTTCTTGCTGCAAGCCGATACAACGAGCATAATCGCCAGGCAAAATATCGCGATCGCCGTTGCTCGAGCTTTCATCTTCTTCTGTTTCAACCCAAACCCTCCTTGAATGTATGTGGTTCGTAACGATCTCTTGGGAGGGGCCCCTACAACTTATTGTAAGCGTCGTCATCATTATTTTATAGTTTAATCCATTTACATTTGTTCAATTCGTTTACCCGTTCTGCAGAGCAGTTTAGGAACGTTGGCTCCGGTATTCGTTCGGGGTCAACCCCGTCGTTTTTTTGAAAGCCGTCGCGAAATATTGGGGAGAATCGAAACCCGTCGCCTTGGCGATTTCCTGAATCGTACGGGACCCGTCTTCCAAAAGCTCCTTCGCCTTGCTTATGCGAGCTTTATGGATGAACTCGAACAGATTCGTCCCCGTAGACTGCTTGAAAAATCTGGAGACGTAAGAAGCGTTGTAGTTTACCTTCTGCGATATGCGGGCAAGCGTCAATTCGCCGTGAAGGTTGCTTCTGACGAATGCTTTGATCCTCTCGATCAATTCGTCCTCGCGGTGAGACCGCTCGTCCTCCTTCAAGGCGAATACGGCTTGACCCAATTCGCGCAAATAATCGAACGAATCGTTCCACGATTCGAACCCGCTCGAAGGAATCAGCCTGCCCAAAGAGACGCGGTCAGCGAGCTTTTCGGCCAAACCGTTTCGGTTGATGTAGGTTAGAAATAAAAGCGAAATCGCGCAGTACACTTGGGCAACGGCGAGGTCTCGCATGCGGGAAGCGCGGTGCAAGCCTTCGTTCAGCTCGTCCAGTCTCTCGAAAAATTCGTTGCGCAGCCCTTGCTCCAGACACTCCTGAAGCGCTTCCGTTTTTCTGGCGTACGCCCCTCCTTCGAAAGCGGCCTTGTTGGCCGCGTCGAACGATGACGCCTCGTCCGCGTCGATCGCGCACACGACGGGCATGCCCCTGGGAGAAGAAAGGCGAACGTCGGCCATCGCTTTCATCAAATCCCATTTTTCGCGGACCGACGTCCACGGCACGGGCTGCTCGTACAACAGGAACGAAATTTTCGTCTTTAGCACTTCTTCACTCGCGGCTTGCAGCGTCTCGAGCATTTCTCTGACATAGAACACCGCTCTCCGCCCTCTCCGCTCCCTGTTATCCGATACGTCGGCGTCCTCTTCCGAGATCGCGGGCTGCAAGATCCAAAGCAGGTCGTATTTGTCGACGTCGAGCAGCACATGGGACGCGAAAGACGAGAAATACCGTTCGGACAAAGCAGAAAGTCCGCTCAACACCAGGAATTTATCCGAATAGTCGGGAAATTCGATCGCGTCGTGCCAGCGCCCCAACAACAGAAGCGCCGGACGGCTCTCGTCGAACGGGATGGACAACTTGTCCAGCCAAACTCTGTTCGCGTCCGCCAGCCGCACTTTGCCATCCGCGACGTCGAGCAGCAATTCCTTCCGCATCAGGTGGGTAACAAGCTCTTCCCTTTCCAGCGCGCGGCTTTGCCATTGCCGGTTGCCGAGCTCCCGTTCGATCTCGGTGATCGCCTCGCCGACGGCTTCGACGATCACGTCGTCGTCCTCCGTCTTCAGCAAATAGTTCACGCCTGATTGCTTCTTCGCGGCATAGATGTATTCGAATTCGCTATAGCCTGTCAGGAACACGATCCGGCATGCCGGCCAGTTGTCTTTGATCCGCTCCATTAGCTCCAACCCGCTCATCCCCGGCATGCGGATGTCCGACAGCACAACGTCGATTTTCGATGCTTCCAGCCTCTGCAAAGCCTCCTGGGCCGAATAAGCTTTCACGATGTCCAAATCCGGCATCGAATCTAGAAACAGCTCGAATAGCCAATCTACGATATGCCGCTCGTCATCCACAATCATCAGTCTGTGCACGTTCGATTTCCTCCGCTTCCTTGGATAGGATGGCAAGACGGACTTTCAAGCCGCCGTATTCCGAACGCGAAAAGATCAGGCCGCTCCCCTCTTCGCAGAACAATCTGAGGCGACGGTCGATGTTCGCAAGCCCGGTGACTTCCCCGTAGTCATTGTCCCTGCGGAAGCCCTTCTCCAAGCTTTCCAGTTCTCCGTCCGTCAGTTCTTCTCCGTTGTCCTCGATGACGATGGCAATGCCTTGGGGCAGCGACTCGAACCGGACGGACAGCAGGCCTCGATCCGGCTTGTTCTCGAGCCCGTGCTCGAAGGCGTTCTCAATGATCGGCTGCAAAATGAGGCGCGGTACCGTTCGGTGTCCGTGAACCGACGGGAAATCCGCGAACTCGACGCGGATTCTTCCCGCAAACCGCATCGCCTGGATTTCCGCATAAATCCTGGCATGCTCGACTTCCCTGTCCAACGAGACGGTCTCGGACGCGTTTCTTGTCACGAACTGAAAGTATCGGCCGATTTCCTTCGAGAACCGCAGCGCGTTCTCGTAATCCTCCTTCTTGATAATGCGGTGAAGCAAGAAGTAGCTATTATACAGAAAGTGCGGATTAATCTGGGTCTGCAGCTGCTTCAATTCGGCTTTTTGGCTCAATATTTTTTGCTCGTACACTTGCTCGATCAAGTTTTGCAAATTTTCAACCATCGCGTTGTAGCGCCGGTATAAGTAGCCGAACTCGTCGCGATGCGCGTAATCGATACGGATTTGCAAATTGCCGCTCTCCACCATCCGGAACGATTGGATCAGCTTGGCAAGCGGCCTCCGGATTAACAAATACAAGGAATACGAATACGCCGCGGTGATCAGGATGGCGATCAGGAAAAAAATCCAGTTCCACGTCACGAGCTTCTTTAACGACGTCAGGATACCTTCCTTCGGCACAAAGTAGGAAAGCGTAATGCCCGTATAATCCGACATCTTGTAAACGACCACGTAAGGCTTGCCGTGCAACCCGACGGAAATCGAACCGCTCTTGCTCTCTTCCAAGGCCGTGTCCAAACGTTCGGAGAGCCGTGTCAACGAGTCCGCGTCGTAGATGTTTTCCAATTGGAAGTTCATCGATGGCTTTCGCATCAGAAATCCGCTATCTTTGTAGCCGTCCAATTGGAGAAGCGCCGTCGTCAGCGCCGGTTTGGACAATTCGATCTCGATCAGGAACAGCGGCGGCTTGCCTCCTTGCACGTAATTCGGGAATCCGGCCAGCATGAGCAGCCTGTCCTTCCAGTGGACGATTTGCGAGGCGGAATCGCTCTGAAGCTCTTGCAATTCATCGAACTCGCCAAGCATCATGTCGCTATAGACGCCCCGGGGATATCCGTCCGCGTTGATGGACCATTTTAAGGCGGGGATCAGCACTCTGGCATCCTGGATATAGCCGCTGCTGTTCTTGATGGAGGACAGTCGTTGATGGATGCGGAGTATCGCTTTCGTTTTCTCGAAATTGTCTAAATACTGCGAAGCATTGGCGATTTGGTTTAGATCCTCGTCCTGGGTCATGTTGTATTGCAGCTTCTGGATACGCGCGATGTCTTGGTCGAGATTGTCCATATAGTTCGCCGCCTGCTGCTTCATCGAATTGAAGATCTCTTCGGATAGCTGTTGGCTGCTCCACTTGTAAATCCAAATGCCGAGCACGAAGATCGGCACCATGCTGACGAGAAACGTGACGATCAGCCTCGTGAAAATGGACTGCTTCCAAAATACCCCCGTGTCATTCATCCGAATTCTCCCTGTCGAGTTCGTCGAAATTTTTCTCTGATTCTAACATACACACCGGAAGTTTGTGAATTTTTCAGCAACTATGTTTTGACTTTCTATATTGAAGGCGACCCCTTGTCCACACAAGCGTAGTAATGGCGGCCCGCCTCGGACTCCATCGAGATTTACAGCTTTTGTCCATAAAAATCCCCTTCGGAGAGTCGCTGCGCGTTTCTTCGCAGCGACGCCAAAGGGGACATCATTTTGCCGAAGCGGCAAATTTATGATTTTTTATCTCAAACGCCTGTTTACCCTTCCAGCCAGGTCGTCTTCTCCGCGCCGGAAATCCTTGATGCGGCCGGCTGAGGCATGTCCGGATAGCCGACATAGACGAAGCCGACGAGCTCTTCCCGCTCTCCGAGCCCGAACGCCGTCTTCATCTTCGGATGGTAGGCCGGGGCGCCCGTGCGCCACACCGCGCCCAGTCCGTTATCGTGAGCCGCGAGCAGCAGGTTCTGCACCGCCGCGTGGGCCGCGGCCAGCTCCTCCTGCGGAATGACGCGCGGGTCGTCGGAAGGCGAGCATACGGCGGCGATAACGACGGGGGCGCGCAGCGCCTTCCCCACTTCCGCTCCGTGACGCTTCGCGCGCTCTTCCTCCGTCAGCTCTCCCCATCCTGCGGACGCGATATCCGCATAAGCTTCGCCGAGCGTTTTCCTGCCTTCACCGGTCATCGCAATAAACCGCCAAGGCTCCGTCCTATGATGGTTGGGCGCCCATATGGCCGCCTCGATCAGCTTTTCCACCAGTTCGCGCGGTACGGGATCCTCTTTTACTTTGCCAATGCTGCGTCTGCCGCGCACAACCTCTTCGAAACTTGCCATATCCTCTTACCTTCTCCCCTCGAACCCCGGATATCCGGTAATCTTCCCCGATCATAACATATTTGCCGCCTGGCGAGAAAGCCAAGCTTAGAAGATATTGACAATCCCATGAGGCAATGGTAGGCTCGCATTATTGCGGATGATATTGATTCTCATTATTATTTGCATGTATTAAAGCGATTATATCGGAGGAAAGATGATGAAAAAGCAATTCCAGATTAGTCTTGTTCTGCTAGCCATTCTTATGATCACTGCGGCTTGCGGCGCCAAAAATGCAAATAACGCCGGCAGCGCCGCCTCGAACGGCGCCGGCGCCGAGGGGCCAATCCTTATTAAGCATAACAAGGGCGAGACTACGCTCGACAAGCCTGCAGCGCGAGTCGTCGCTCTGGAATGGATCTATTCGGAGGAATTGGTCGCGCTGGGCATTCAGCCTGTCGGCAACGCGGACAACAAGGAATACAAAATTTGGGTGACGGACGAAGCGGCGCTGGCGGACAGCGTTACGGACGTCGGCTTGCGTTGGGAGCCCAACCTGGAGACGATCGCGTCCTTGCAGCCCGATCTGATTATCTCGAATACGGACAATAACGATGCGATCTACAATCAGCTTAACGCGATTGCCCCTACGATTGAATTCGATCCGTATCCGGACGAAGGCGACGCCTATACGGGAATGGTCAACGACTTTAAAACCATCGCTTCGGCGGTAGGCAAATCGCAGGAGGCCGACCAAGTGCTTGCGGACCTTGACGCGCATTATGCGGAGGCCAAGGAAAAGCTTGCGGCAGCCGGCAAGGACAATTTCAATTATGTCATTACCCAAGCGTTCAGCAGCCAGAACTCGGCGACGTTAAGAATGTTTACGGATACGTCGACAGTCGTGCAGACGCTCGATCGCATCGGGCTAATCAGCGACTGGAAATCGGACAAATTCGAGAAATACGGCTTTACGGACGCCACCTTCGAAGCGCTGCCGGCCGTGAGCGACTCCAGCTTCATCTATATTGTCCAGGAAGACGATAACGTCTTCGGCGATGCCGTGAAGGACAATACGGTTTGGAACGGGTTGAATTTCGTCAAAGAAAACCGGACTTACGGCATAGACGGAGATACCTGGACGTTCGGCGGTCCTCTCTCCTCCAAAGTGTTGGTAGACCGCGTTGTGACTGCTCTCACGAAATGAGAAACGTCGGCTTGTTCGGGGGCGGCTTGGCCGCCCTTTTCCTGCTGTCGATCGCCAGCCTGTGCTTCGGAGAAGCGCAAATTCCTTTCGCAACCGTCTTTGAAGCTTTATTTCATCGCGAGGACACTCTTTTACATAATGTAATCTGGGATATGCGCATGCCGCGCGCGCTGCTGGGCTTGCTCTCCGGAGCGGGGCTTGCGGTAGCGGGAGGCCTGCTGCAGACCGTTACCAAAAACCCGCTGGCTTCCACGGACACGCTTGGCATTAATGCCGGCGCCTATTTTATGGTTGTTGCGGGAACGATTTATTTTCCCGGCCTGCTCCACCAGTCGCCGTTTCTCTTTGCCGCCGTCGGCGGGGGCTTGGCGGCGATGTTCGCTTACGTTCTCGGAGGCGGCCGAGCCGCAAGTCCGATTCGGCTCGCTCTGGCCGGGATGATCGTAGCCATGGTGATCGGTTCGTTCACAAGCGCTCTGCATATTTTCCACGCCACGGAAACGCAGTCGTTATTTTTATGGGGTTCGGGCTCGCTCGCCCAGTTGGACTGGAAAGGCGTGGCGTACGCCTGGCCCGGAGTCGGCGTCGTTATTGTCGTCGCTTTTATGATGGGCAAGCAATTCGATGTATTGAACCTGGATCAGTCCACCGCCACGTCGTTGGGCCAGAAGGTCAGCCTCACCCGTTTTGCCGGCTTGGCGCTTGCAGTGCTTGCGGCCTCGGTCGTAGTCAGCGTAGCCGGTCCGATCGGCTTTGTCGGTCTCGTCGCTCCGCATCTGGTGCGTCTAAGCGGTCTGCGCAAGCATCATTGGCTTATTCCCGCCACCGCCCTGTGGGGAGCCGTCCTGCTTACCGCGGCCGACGTTCTTGCCCGAATCGTTCGCAGCAGCATGGGCGAGATGCCCGTAGGGGCGATGATGGCGATCATCGGGGCGCCCTGGCTTATCTGGCTCATCCTTAGGAAAATGAAGGGGATCTCGGGTTCCCTCTCAACGACGTCCATGTCGATTGGCGGTATTCGCGTCAAGATGAGGTTCATGCCTGTCGCGCTGATCATGCTGCTCTTGACTGTCTCATTCATCCTCGTGAGCATGACAATGGGCGGCACGCGTATCCCGCTAAGTCAGTTATTCGCGAGTTTAACGGGGGCCGACGAAGCGGCATCGTATTCCGTGCTCTTGAATTTGCGATTGCCTCGCACCTTGGTCGCCGCGGGCGCGGGAATAGCGCTTAGCGTAAGCGGCGTTCTTATTCAGGCTTCCGTCCGCAATCCGTTGGCCGATGCCTCCATTCTGGGGGTGACCTCGGGAGCCGGATTCGGCGCGCTGCTTGTGCTTATCGCCTGGCCGCAGGTCTCGATCGTCTTCCTGCCGATCGCCGCCATGGGCGGGGCCGTACTTGCCGCAGCCGTCATCTTCCTGTTCGCCTGGCGTAAGTCGCTTAATCCTTCGGTGCTGATTCTGCTGGGGATCGCGGTTTCCGCGATCGGCTCCGCGGGCATTCAGGCTTTAATCGTACTCGGGCCCTTATGGGGAAGCACAGGCTACATCTGGCTGACCGGATCGACTTACGGCCGCACGTGGGATCAATTTCTCATCATCTGCCTATTCCTGGCCGTGCTTCTTCCCTTGGCCTGGTGGCTCGGCCGCAGGTTCGATCTGCTCGCGTTCTCCGACGACAGCTCGACGGGACTGGGTCTGCCGGTGCGCAAAACGCGATTCTCCGCCATGGCCGTAGGCGTCCTGCTCTCCGCCGGCGCAGTCGCCGCTGTAGGAACCGTAGGCTTCCTCGGCCTGATCGTTCCTCATATGATACGAAGCCTGATCGGACACAATACGCGGCAATCCATCGTGTTATCCAGCTTGCTCGGGGCACTGCTTCTCGTATTGGCCGACGCCATCGGCCGAACGATACTCGCCCCGATCGAAATCCCGTCCGGCCTGTTGATTACGTTGATCGGCGCACCGTATTTTCTGTTCCTGATGTTTCGGTCGTCCGCCAGAAAGCTGTAATCACACGAAACGAGGCTATCCCATAAGTTATAGAGGGGCAACCTATAAAATGATCCGTTTATTACTATGGGGATATATCTCCTTCCGCTGCTGATACGGTCATGAAATTTGGATTTGATTAACCCGTAACAGGGTAATTTCATGACCGTATGAGGCAGGCGCTTCGCTCTACAGGAGATATATCCCCATTCTTTTGTGATCATTTTAGTTGCCTCGACTTATGGGACAGCCTCGTTTCTTTCTTCGGAACGCCCTATCCTGTTCCAGGGCCCCGTCTCATCCCACGCTTGCTTTGACGCTGCCGCCGGTGAACTGGCTGTAATACAGGTCGGCGTAGAAACCGTCCTGGGACAGCAGCTCGGCATGCGTGCCCTTCTCGATAATGCTGCCGTGGTTCATGACGAGGATAAGATCGGCGTCCCGAATCGTGGACAGCCGGTGCGCGATGACAAAGCTCGTTCTGCCCTTCATCAGCTCGTTCATCGCCTTCTGGATGTGAATCTCCGTCCGCGTGTCGACGCTGCTCGTCGCCTCGTCGAGGATCAGGATCGCCGGATCGGCGAGAATGGCCCGCGCGATCGTCAGCAGCTGCTTTTGCCCCTGCGACAGGTTGGATGCTTCTTCATTAAGCACCGTGTCGTAGCCGTCGGGCAGCGTACGGATAAAATGGTCCGCGTGCGCGGCCTTCGCCGCCTCCACGATCTCTTCCTCGGTCGCTCCGATACGGCCGTACGCGATGTTGTCGCGGATCGTCCCGTTGAACAGCCATGTATCCTGCAGCACCATCCCGAACAGGCTCCGCAGATGCCCGCGCTTCATCCGGGTGATGTCCGTTCCGTCGATCGTAATGCTGCCGCCGTTCACCTCGTAGAAGCGCATGAGCAGGTTGACAAGCGTCGTCTTCCCAGCGCCGGTCGGTCCGACGATCGCGACCGTCTGCCCGCTGCGGACGTCGATATCCATCTTCTCGATCAGCATCGCGTCTTCCTTGTAGCCGAAATCTACGCCGTGCATGGCCACGTCGCCGCGCGGAGACGTCAGAGAGACCGCCCGATCCGCCGACGCTTCGGGAATTTCCTCCGCTTCGTCCAGCAGCTCGAACACCCGCTCCGCCGATGCGATCGTCGATTGAATGACGTTGGCGATGTTCGCCGTCTGCACGAGCGGCATCGAGAACTGCCGGGCGTATTGGATGAACGCCTGGATGTTCCCGATCGTGATCGAGCCTCGCGCCACCATGATGCCGCCGACAACGCTGATGAACACATAACCGACGTTGCTGACCATGTTCATGAGCGGCATAATATTCCCGGACACAAACTGCGCCTTCCAGCCCGACTCGTACAAGCGCTCGTTGATCCCGTCGAACTTGGCGACCGAATTTTCCTCTTGTCCGTACGCCTTGACGATCTTGTGGCCGGAATACATCTCTTCCACGTGCCCGTTTAATTGGCCCAATTCCATCTGCTGCGTCTTAAAATATTTCTGCGACCGGCTCGCCGCCCCGCGAATGACGATCAACGACAGCGGGAGCGTCAGCAGCAAAATCAAGGTCAGCCAAGGGCTGATCGTCAGCATCATGATGATAACGCCGATAATCGTGATCAACGAGGTGATCAGTTGAGTCAAGCTCTGCTGCAGCGTATTGCTGATGTTGTCGACGTCGTTCACCGCGCGGCTCAAAATTTCCCCGTGCGTCCGGCCGTCGAAATATTTCAGCGGCAGCTTGGCCAGCTTGTCGTTCACTTCGTTGCGCAGGCCGTATACCGTCTTCTGCGCCACGCCGGCCATCAGAAACTGCTGTATATAGCTGAACAGAGCGCTGATCAGGTACAGCGCGGCCAGGAACAAGACGATCTGCCAGATGCCCGGCAGGTCGAACGTCGCGTTCGGATCGCCCTGGATTTTGCCCATCATGCCTGCGAACAGCTTGGTCGTCGCTTCGCCGAGCACCTTCGGACTGTAGATCGCGAACGCGGTGCTCAGAATCGCCGTGAACAGCACCGCGAGCAGCTTGGCGCGCTGCGGCCGCAAATATCCCATCAGCCGGCGCAAGGTGCCCTTGAAATTTTTCGCCTTCTGCACCGGCATGCCCATGCCGCCCATTCCCGGGCCCATGCCCGGTCCGCCGGGCCCTCTGCCCGGCATTTTGCCGCGTGATTCGCTCATGCGATCTCCTCCTCCGAAAGCTGCGACGAGACGATCTCCCGATACACTTCGCAGCCCGCCATCAGTTCTTTATGATTGCCGATTCCGGCAATCTGCCCTTCTTCCAGCACGACGATCCGATCCGCGTCCATGACCGTGCTGACGCGCTGCGCGACGATAATGACCGTCGCCTCGGTCGTCTCGCCTCGCAGAGCGGCTCTGAGCTTGGCGTCGGTCTTGAAGTCGAGCGCGGAGAAGCTGTCGTCGAACACATAAATCGCCGGCTTCCGGACCAGCGCGCGGGCGATGGACAAGCGCTGTTTCTGTCCGCCGGACAGGTTTGACCCGCCCTGCGCGACCGGCGCCGAATACCCTTCCGGCAAATTCTCGATGAAGTCGCCGGCTTGGGCGATCGCGGCCGCATGGCGCACCTCTTCGTCGGACGCCTCATCGTTGCCGTACCGGATATTGTCGGACACCGACCCGGTGAACAGCTGGGCCTTCTGCGGCACAAGACCGATCATCGACCGCAATTCTTCGACGGACATCTTCTTCACATCGACTCCGTCGATGCGCACCGAACCTTCCTCGGCGTCGTAGAACCGCGGAATCATGCTGATCAGCGTCGACTTGCCGGAGCCGGTGCCGCCGATAATCGCGGTAATTTCACCCGGCGAGCTGCGGAAGCTGATGCCCGATATCGCCGGATTTTCCGCTCCGGGGTAGCGGAACGACACCTGCTCGAACTCCACTTCGCCGCGGGGACCCTTCCTCATATCCAGACGCTTCTCTTGCTGCGCCGAAGCCTTTGCGCTTTGCTCCGTTCCCGATGTCTGCAGCTCCAATACCTCGTTGATCCGCACCGCCGAAGCCGAAGCCCGGGGAACCATGACGAACATCATCGAGACCATCAGCAAGGAAAACATGATCTGCATCGCGTACTGCAGGAACGCCATCAAATCCCCGACCTGCATATGCCCGCCGCTTACCCTCAGTCCGCCGAACCAAATAATCGCCAGCGACGAGAAGTTCAGAATCAGCATCATCATCGGCATCATAAACGCCATAATCTGATTGACTTTGATCGCGGTCTGCGTCAAGTCGCCGTTCGCTTCGTCGAACCGCTTGCTCTCGTGCTCCGAACGATTGAACGAGCGGATGACGCGAATGCCCGTCAGCCCTTCGCGCAGCACCAGGTTCAGCTTGTCGATTTTTTTCTGCATCGCTTTAAAATAAGGAATGCCCTTGCTCGCGATCAAAAAAATGGTCAGCGCCAGCACGGGAAGGGCGCCGACAAAGACGAGCGACAGATGGGCGTCCTTGGAGATCGCCATAATCAGGCCGCCGATGCACATCATCGGAGCCATGACCATCATCCGCATCATCATGATCAGCACCGACTGCACCTGCGTAATATCGTTGGTCGTGCGGGTAATGAGCGAAGCCGTGCCGATTTTATCGAACTCCAGCAGCGAGAAGCTCTCCACCTTCCGGAACGTCCGGCTGCGAACGTCCCTGCCGAAGCCCGCGGCGATCCGCGCCGACAAATAGCTGGCCGCGACCGATACGAGCGTTCCTACCGCGGTTACCGCCAGCATGAAGCCCCCGATCTTCCATATATAAGGAATGTCTCCTTTTACGACGCCGTCGTTCACGATGTCCGCCATCAGCGTCGGCAAATACAGCTCGCTCAAGGATTGCAGCAGGACCATCGCCATTACCCCCGCGACCGCCCAGCGGAAAGGCTTTAAATAACGAAACAGCTTTAACACTTGCCATCAACTCCGGAGTCTCAGAATGAAAGTACAAACAATATGTAAAAGTAATCATATGACGACATTATGAACTGAATGTGAACGAAACACAACTTTCACGCCGCGCGGCGAAAATGCGAAAAGACGGCCGCAGGGCCATCTTTAGCATTTCAAGCGAATCTTACCTTCATGCGTTATCCGAGCGCCGTGCGAATAAACCGCCGGTAACGCAGCATCGCAACGCCCAATCCCGCGCAGGCCACCGCGGCGAGCACAAGCAGCGAATAACCGATCCCGTCCACGTGCGCGCCGCGCAGCATAATATCCTGGAAGCCTTGCTGAGCCCAGTATTGGGGAGTAAAGCGGCTGATCGTCTGGACGGCTGCGGGCATCAGATCGATCGGGAACCACAGGCCGCCGAGGACGGCGCCTCCCATCGCGAGCAGCTGCGTGAACGCCATGCCTTGGTTTTCGCTTTTCGCGATCATGCAGAGCGCGAGACCGATGCCCGTGCCGCAGGCGCAGAGGAGCACGACAAGCGCGGCGACGGCAAGCGGATCGCCGACCTGGAGGCCGTAAACGAAATGCCCGAAGGCGAGCAGCGCGGAGCATTGGACGAGCGCCACGACCAGAAAAGCCAGCCACATGCCGAGCAGGTAGCTTAACGGGCTCATCCGGGTGCTGCGCAGCCGGGCTGTCATGCCGGCCTCCTTGTCGCCCAAAAACCGTTTAAGCATCGAAGTAATGACGAAGAAAACGAACATCACCGTGTAACCCGGAACGATCTGGGTGATTACGTTATATCCGGTGCCGTTCTCCAGCCGATCCTCGATCGAGAACGGCACGGCGAGCGCGCTGCGGCGTTCCGCGTCGGACATGCCTGCTGCCGCAAGCGCGGAATCGATTTTCGTCTCCCGGTATCCGTTGGCCAGATTCTCCAGCACGGCGCGCAGCGGCGCAACGACCGATTCGTTCGTCGCTTCGCGATACAGCTCGACGGCGGACGTCTCGCCCCCCGCGCCGCCCAGGCTTTGGCCAAAGCCGCGAGGCACGACCAGCAAGCCGGTGCCTTTGCCGTCGCGGATTTGATCGAGCTGCTCCTCCATGTCGGCAGGCTGCTTCTCCTCCAGCGCGTATCCGCTTTTTTCCTCCAGCGTAGCCAGGAACGCCCTTGAAACCTCGGACCGGTCGTTGTCCACGTAGGGAATCGTGACTTCCGTCTGGCCCACGCTGCCCAGCACCGAACCGAACAGCACGATGAACAACACCGGCATGCCGAGCAGCCAGAAAAAAGTCCCTTTCGCTTTCAGCAGCAGCTTCCATTCGTTTCTTGCGATCTTCCACACCATCGTCGAATCCCCCTTTGTCTCTGCAGCGGACGCATGCGCGGTTTAATTGTCTCTGAGCGTCGTTCCCGTCAAGTTCAGGAACACGGCCTCCAGCGAAGGCCGGACGATCTCGAGCTGCTTGACGCCAAGCGAGGCGGCGCGGCAAGCCTGCGCCCACTTCGCCAGCGCGTCCAATGGAGACGGGGTTTCGATCGTCCAGCCCCGCCCTTTGGCGGCGGGAACGCCGACGCCGCCCGGTATCGGCGGCCGCGAGCCGTCCTGCAGCTCCAGATACACCGCCTGCGTGCCGTGCCTTTCGAGCACGTCGTCCAGAGAGCCGCCGGCGATGATCCGACCGTGATCCACGATCGCCAGATCGTCGCAGAGGGCCTCCACTTCTTCCATATAATGCGTGGAATACAGCACCGTCACCCCGCCCTGCTTAAGCGAGCGGATCATTTCGAAAATATGGTTGCGAGACTGCGGATCGATGCCGACGGTCGGCTCGTCCATAATGATCAGCCGGGGCCGGTGCAGCAGCGCGGCCGCGATGTTGACCCGCCGCTTCATGCCGCCCGAGAACGTCGATACCGCGTCCTTCGCCCTGTCGGCCAAGCCGACTTGCTCGAGCACCTCTCCGATCCGGGAGGCCAGCTCGCGCTTGGGCACCTTGTACATCTCGCCGAAAAACCGCAAATTGTCCCTCGCCGACAGCTTCTCGTACAAGGTAATGGATTGGGGAACGTATCCGATCAGCTCCTTGATCGAATCCCGTTCCTTGCCGGCGTCCCTGCCGAAAATGGCGACGCCCCCCCGATCGGCCTCCAGCAAGCCGGACAATATTTTCATCGTCGTCGACTTGCCCGCCCCGTTCGGTCCGAGCAGTCCGAAGCAGCCGCCGGCCGATACGTTAAAGGTAATTCCGTCCAACGCCGTCTTGCTGCCGTACTGCTTCACCAATTCGTTTACTGCGATTGCGGCTTTCATCCGGCTCCCTCTCCTTTGTCGTCTTTTTTTACAGCTCCAGATGCTTGTCGCACACTTTAACGGCCCCCGCGAACAGCAGCGCGGCAACCGCCCAGATCGGAATCATCGACAGCCAGATCCAGGACGGATAGACGAGCGCGAACAGATCGTCGTCCGCTCCGCCCATCGTCAGTTGGCCTCCCCCCGTCATCCAGCCGAGCAGGTTGCCTCCGATCCCCATCAACAGCCACAGCAGAGGAAGCAGCGGCTTCAGCCCGGACCTTCTGACGGAGACGAGCAGCAGGCCAAGCGCCAGCATTGCCGGAGAAATGCCGAGCAGAATGCCGAATAGCTGAGCCTCCAGCACCAGCATCCCTTTAATGGAGGTGATCCGATCGCCGAACATGGCCACCGAGTAGGCGTCCAACAGCAGCACAACCGCGAAATAAATCAGGACGTAGCCCGCAAAACGAATCCAGACGGCCGCCGCCTTGGCGCCCAACAGCCGTGCCCGCGAATGAGGCAGCGACAGCCACCAGCCGATCGTCCCTCCGCTCCATTCCCGCTTCAGCGATTCCACCGCAAGCCCGAAGGCCATAAACGGAAAAATGTACGCCGTGAACATAAAGTAAGACGGATCGTAATCGGCCTGCCGCCCCCAGATGGCAACCGCCGCGCCGGCAAGCAGCAGAAGCAGTCCGCCGTATATCCATAGCCACTTGCCCAATCGAAGCTTGCCGCCCTTCGAAGCAAGCTCATGCTTGACCAGGAAGAAAAAAGTTCCTCGAGGCATCCTTCATCCTCCTAACCGAATAATTGCCGATATACTTGCTGCAGCGAGCCCCGTTCGGCGCGAAGCCGCTCCGCCTCCCCCTCCAGCACGACCGTTCCCTGGTCCATAAAAATCGCGCGGTCGAACAAGCTCTCCGTCTCGGCGATCTCGTGGGTGCTGATCAGAACCGTCTGCATCCGTTCCCCGAACGCGTCGATCAACGCCCCGACAATCTTTTCCCTGGAGATCATATCGATGCCCGAGAACGGTTCGTCCAGCACGAGCAGCGGCGCCTCGCGCGCAAGGCAGAGGGCGAGCATCAGCCGGGCTTCCTGCCCCTTCGACATCCCCGACACCTTCATCCCGGCGTCCAGGCCGAACGAATCGAACAGCTCCCGGGCCCGCTCCCGGTCGAAGCCCGTCTGCAGTCTTTCGCACCACTGCGCGGCCTGCTCGACCGTATGGTGCGCATACCAGCGCGCGCGGTCCGGCAAGTACGCTACCTTGCGGCTTACATCCTGGCCGGCCGTGCGTCCGAGCACGGTCAATCGGCCGTCGTCAGGCGCCGCCTGCCCGGCAATCATCCGCATGAAGGTGGATTTGCCCGCGCCATTCGGGCCGAGAACGGCCGTTATCGAATGCTGCGGAACAACCGCGCTCAGCCGCTTAACCGCTTGTTTCTTTCCGTAGCTCTTGTTCAGACGATCCGCCTCGATCGCCGGATTAGCCGTTATGTTCATCGTCCATGCCTCTTTTCTTCCGCAGCAGTCGATCGATGTCTTCGTCATCGAAGCCCAGGCTGCTCATTTTCGCCAGAAATTCGTCGATCGCCCGCTCGGCGATCCGGCTGCGAATGTCTTCGACAACGGCCATATCCGCCGTGATGTACGTGCCTTGTCCGCGCCGGGTTTCCGTAAGCCGATCCCGCTCCAGCTCCTGGTACGCCCTCATCACCGTATTGGGATTGATCTTCAAAGCCTGCGCCAGCTCCCTGACGGAAGGGATTTTGTCGCCCAAGGCGATCTCGCCTTTCGCAATGGAGCTGCGGACCTGGTCCAGCACCTGTTCGTATAGAGGCTGGCTGAGATCCAGCGCGAAACGCATTCCGCCGACCCGCACTTCCTCCAAGCGACTTCCTCCTCCGAAAATGTTATGAGTGTATTATATCACTTAATACACTTAGTGCAATAGAAAAAATCCGTTTATCCTCATTCGGTCCGATTGCTCCGTCGCTCGCGCAAAAAAAATCGCCCCTGGCAAACGGACTCAAGGTCGCGTTCGTCAGGAGCGGCGGTTAGGCGGATTAGCGAATTGGACAGTCGATCGGCGCGCTTCTGCGGCGTTAGCGGGATACGTGCTTAAGCGCTTCTTTGGCGCTGAGCGGCGAGAGCGGCGTCCGCTCCACGAAGCGGCGCACGGCGTCCTCGTCCGTCTTCGAATATTCGCGAAGCGCCCAGCCGATCGCCTTGCGGATAAAAAACTCGCGCTCGTCCTTGCAGCGCTCGATGTAGGCGAACAGTCTGCCGACATCCGTCCGCTCTTTGTACCGAAGCTGATAGAGCAGCGCCGTCCGGCGCAGCCATAAGTCGTCCGAGGCGATCCAGCGGTCGGCGTAGGCCGGAATCAGCTCCGGATATTTCGCCAGAAGATCTCCCGTCGCATTGGAAGCCAGATAATCGACCGTATCCCACCAGGGTTTCGTCACGATCAGATGCTCGACGACGTCAATGTCTTCCTTCCCGGCCCGCTTGCCGCGCTTGTCCAGAAAAGCCAATGCCGCGTTCTGGAACTCGCGCTCCGGCAGCTCCCACAGCCGCTTGACCACATCCAGCAGCTCGTCTCCCGCGGGAACTCCGTGCTTCGCCCAGAATGCCTTGATCAGCCGGGTGCGCTCGGGCGTCTTCAAGCCCAGAAAAGGGAACTTGTTGCGCATGTAGGCGGCCATCGGAGCCGCCTTCGCCGGGTCCGCATGGCTGCGCAGCCACGCCGCCAGCTCGGCCGTGTAATGATCCATACCCGCATTTTCCATAACCGTTCTCCCCTATGGCGTCATTCCCGCTACAGGCTTGCGTCAAAGCCGAGCCGGACCGCGACTTCGCGCATGCGCGACGGCAGCGGGGCCTTGAACTCGCGGCCGTCCGGCAGCGCGATGCGCCAGGCGTGCAGCAGTTGATGATTCACGTCTCCGAACCGTTTGCCTCCGTACTTGATGTCTCCGAGCAAGGAATGCCCGATATGCTGAAAATGGCTGCGAATCTGGTGCGTGCGCCCGCTGATCAGCTCGATCTCGACGAGCGAATAGGCGCTGCCGGTCTGCAGCGTTCTGTAGCGGGTTTCGGCGGACTTGGCCTGCTCCTCCCCCGCTCCGGCCACCTTCGTCCGATTGCTTTTCTCGTCCCGCACGAGGTCTCCCGTCACTTCTCCGTCCCCGCTAAGCCTTCCCTCCACGAGGGTCAAATAATACTTGCGCAGCTCGTGCTTTTGAATCCATTGATTGAGCTGGTGAAGCATGCCCGCCGTCTTGCCGACGAGCACGATGCCGCTCGTGTTGCGATCCAGCCGGTTCGCCGTGGCCGGCAGGAAGAGCGGACTGTCCAGCTCTCCCTTGCGGTACAAATACGCGTGCACGCGATTGACGAGCGTATCCTTCTGATCGCTCTGATCGGGATGGGTCAGCATGCCGACGGGTTTGTTCACGACCATCAGCTCGGCGTCCTCGTACAAGACGTCCACGTTCGCGTTCACTCCGACGTATTTCGCTTTTTTCTGGCCGACGCTCGCTTCCTTGTAAGCCGATTCGTCCACGTACAGCGCCAGCTCGTCCCCCGCGGCCAGCTCGTAATTCTGATTTTTGCGCTTGCCGTTTACTTTGACTTTGCCGTTGTCGATCATCTTATAGATTTGGCCCAGCGGAAGGTTCGGCATCAGGTTTCTAAGAAACCGGTGCAGCCTTTTGCCGCTCTCGGAGGGCGTAATTTTGCGGTTGATCATCGTTTCGCTTCTCTCCTCTGGCTGTAATACGCGCGAAATTGAATGTCCTGATTATAATTCCCGAAGCCGGCCCCGTACAAGGTCAAGCCTCCGACATGGCGCGCGTCTTCCTCTACGGCAAAACGCAGCGTCCAGAACGGCTGATCCACCCGCAGCTCGCCAAGACCCGCAGCGGAAATGCGCTGCCCGTCGATGAAGCAGCCCTCGTCGTTTATACGAATCATTTTGCGCAGGCCGTACTGGTTCAGCCGAATGCCCCACCATTCCGGGGTGAACCGTCCGCGCGTCTCCGTCCCGTAATCGCCGGGACTGGTCCACTCGCCAAGATAAGCTCCGTTTAAGTAAAAGCGAATGTCCGATGGCCAATGCTCGTTCACCCCGGGCGCTTCCGAAGCGATCTCGAACGAGATTTCCAACTCCTCGAGCCGTTGGCTCGGCAAAAGGTAATTAGGCGTCTTGTACTCCACGTATCCCCGGCCGAACCACAGAATCGCCGCATCCACCCGCTGGGGATCGAGAAAATAGCGCGGATCGTCGAATTGGCCGATCAGCTTCTCGCGGGTGGCCAGTCCGCAAGTCGGATGCACCTCGAAGGAAGTGTAGTGTCCGACGCGAATCGTCTGCTCGTAATGCTCCCTCTCTTCCGGGTGCGCGTTCGGCAGCTCGATCTCGATGGCCGACTCGGCCAACGAGCACATTTTATGGGTGCCGCCCCGCTTGCGTACCATCTTAGTCGCGATCAGCCCGGCTTGCTCGAGCTTGCGGACGTGCATCGTGACGATCGCGCTGCTCAGCTCCAGCCGCTGGGCGATTTCCTTTACGTTCATCGGCTTCTCGGCGAGCAGTTCCATAACCGTCAACCGAACGTCGCTGGCCAGCGCTTCGTAGAGCGGAAGCCATTTTCGGTCCGTATTCGCTTTAATCATCGCTCCGAAGGCCTCCTGTCGTTTGTCGCTTAAATTAATATAAATATAAATTCATAAAAATGCAATCCGGGCGAACAAATTCATGCTTGCATTTTGTGTCCCGATCCTGTTAAATACGAATTGAAATCCTGATTTTATTTATCGGTTAATATTATTATTAATTAAATGAGAGAGGAAGATTCGCATGACCGCACGCAAAGCTTCTATGATCGTCGACAAGGACTTCGTAATTTCCCGGATCGACGACCGTCTCTACGGCTCGTTCATCGAGCATCTGGGCCGCGCTGTATACGGGGGCATTTACGAGCCGGGCCATCCGCAGGCCGACGGCCAAGGCTTCAGACAGGACGTGCTGGCGCTCGTCCGCGAGCTTCGCGTTCCGATTGTCCGCTATCCCGGCGGCAACTTCGTCTCCGGCTACGATTGGAAGGACGGCATCGGCCCGAAGGAATCGCGCCCGCGCAGACTGGAGCTGGCCTGGCGCACCGTCGAACCGAACCTGTTCGGCTTGAACGAATTCGCCGATTGGTCGCGCGCCGCCGGCTCGGACGTGATGTGGGCGATCAATCTCGGCACGCACGGCGTCGACGAAGCGCGCAATATCGTCGAATACGCCAACCATCCTTCCGGCTCGTACTGGAGCGATCTGCGAATCAGTCACGGCTATAAGCAGCCGCATGCCATCAAAACGTGGTGCCTGGGCAACGAGATGGACGGCCCCTGGCAGATCGGCGCCAAGACGGCCGTGGAATACGGGCGGATCGCCGCCGAGTCCGCGAAGGTCATGAAGTGGGTCGATCCCTCCATCGAGCTTGTCGCCTGCGGCAGCTCCGGCCGGGGCATGCCGACCTATCCCGAATGGGAGGCGACCGTTCTCGACCACACGTACGAGCATGCCGACTATCTCTCCCTGCACAGCTATTACGGCAATGCCGACAACGATACGGCCACATTCCTCGGCCGTTCGCTTGAAATGGAAGATTTCATCCATAGCGTGACGGCGACATGCGATTACATCAAGGCCAAGAAAAGAAGCAAGAAAACGATGATGCTGTCGTTCGACGAATGGAACGTCTGGTTTCATTCCAACAATGCCGACAGAAAAATCGAGCCGTGGCAGGTCGCCCCGCCGCAACTGGAGGACGTCTATACGATGGAAGACGCGCTTGTCGTCGGCTGCCTGTTGATCGCGCTGCTGAAGCATTCCGACCGCGTCAGAATGGCTTGTCTTGCCCAACTGGTCAACGTCATCGCGCCGATTATGACCGAGAACGGCGGAGCCGCCTGGGCCCAGACGATCTATTATCCTTATCTTCACGCTTCGATCTACGGCCGCGGACAAGCGCTCGTGCCGCTCGTGCAGTCTCCGAAATACGATACGAAGGATATCACGGACATTCCTTATCTGGAGTCGATCGCCGTCTACGACGACCGCGCGGGCGAGGTGACCGTGTTCGCCGTTAACCGCGATCTCGAAAACGCGCTGCCGCTGGAAGTAGACTTGAGAAGCTTCGGCCGGTGCGAAATGATCGGGCATACGGTGCTGGAGCACGAGGATTTGAAGGCGACCAATACGGCCGCTTCCCCGGATCGCGTGAAACCTCGGGACGGCGGAGACACCTCGTCCGACGGCTCGAAAATTACGGCGACGCTCGGCAAAGCGTCCTGGAACGTCATTCGCGTCCGCGTGGTCGAATAACGGGCGATATCGGTTCAACCGCAGGAGGCCTAAGGAGCTGTCTCCTAAGTAAGGGCGCACAAGATGATCGATGAGAAAAATAAGGGCATCTATCTCCTGGAGACTGCCTCATACGTTCCTGAAATTACCCCTTTACGGGTTTACCAGTTCAAAATTTCAGGATCGTATAGCATCGGAAGGAGATAGATGCCCGTTAAATTAATCCATCGATTATCGTACTGTGCGGCTCTTTTGGCTTATGAGACAGCTTCTTCATCGTCTAACCGATACCGCCCGTTGTCATTTTTTATAATTTTTTTAGGAAGGTCTCCCAAAACGCAAAAAAATATGTTATACTGTAAGCGCTACCAAAGCAATCTCATTCTAAGGGGGATTGAAACGATGAATGCAGCGCTTCAGGAGAAAAATGTGTACGAGGATTTCGAACCGAGTCAGGACACGTTGTTCTTCAAAGTCGGGGCACACGGATTGATCAGCTTTCACGGACGGAATTACAACATCAAAAAGAGACTGTCCGCCGATGAAAGAAACCGCCTCATCGCGGATACCGCGACGTTCTTCCGCGTTTCGTCCGATTGCTACGTCAATATCCGCAACATTTCCGTTATCGGCGAGCATCATCTCTTCTTCGACGACACCTCGAAACGTTTGCCCTGCTCCGGACGCAAGCAGCAGATGATTCGCCAGCTTCTCGGCTGATTTCATGACGATGCAACATCGACAAAGCCTGAGCGAACCGCGGGAACGCTTTTCCCCCGGATGGCTCAGGCTTTGTTCTTGACCGCTCTATATCCGGCACGCGATCAAGGAGCCAGCAGCTCGATAATCAATCCGGCCGTCTCCTCGATCGCTTTCTCGGATACGTCGATCACCGGGCACTTCAGTCGCTCCATAATCCCGGAAGCGAACTTCAGCTCCTTCTCGATCCGTTCCATCGACGCGTAGTTCGCCTGGCTGGGAAGTCCGAGCGCCTTTAACCGTTCCGAACGGATTTTAAGCAGCCGCTCCGGCTGCATCGTCAAGCCGACGATCAGACGGCTGGAGGAGGCAAACAGCTCTTGGGGAGGCTTCACTTCGATCGTGAGCGGGTAGTTCGCGGTTTTGATCCCCTTATGCGCGAGATAAATGCTCAGCGGCGTCTTGGACGTGCGGGAAACTCCGACCAGCACGACCTGGGCTTGCAGAAGTCCGCGTGCGTCCTTGCCGTCGTCGTATTTGACGGCGAATTCGATCGCTTCGATTTTCCGGTAATAGTTCTCGTCCATCTCGTGCAGCAGGCCGGGCTTGTACTTGGGCGAGTCGTTAAACGTGTCGATAAACGCCTGCATCATCGGCCCCATCACGTCGACCGCGCGCACGCCGAGCCGGATCGTCTCCTCCCGCATCGTCTCGCGCAGCTCGGGCTGAACGAGCGTGTACGCGATGAACCCTCCGGTCTGTCCCGCTTCCGCAATGATCGCTCTGATCTCGTCCTCCTGCTTGATGTTGCCGTAACGCTTGATCTTCACCTGCTCGGTGGCAAACTGCCGGGCCGTCGCCCTGGCGACCGCGTCGGCGGTTTCCCCGACCGCGTCCGAGCATACGAAGATGATCTTCTGCCGTTCCTCCGACATCCGTCTATTTCCCCCTACTCCGCGATAAACCCGGAGGATAAGTCCACCAAGGCCAGCGTCATGTTGGTTTTCGTAATTCTTCCGACGACCTCCAGCCGGGAACGTTCGCCCGCCGCGCTTACGACCGGCAAGCCCCCGACCTGATGATCCAACATCTTCCTGGCCGCGTCCAGCAGCGAATCTTCCGGCGTCGCGTACACCATTCTGGTCACCCGGGTCATCACCATGCTGATCGGAATCGCCGCCGCATTCGGATTGCCCAAGGTTACCTTCAGCAAATCCTTGAGAGACACGGTGCCGACCAGCGTTCCCTGCTCATCCGTCACGGTCAGAAAGCCCGTGTTCTCCACGAACAGCGAAATAACGGCGTCGTTAACCGTCGCCGTCTCCACGATGACAACCGGACGATTCATGACGTCCTTGACTTTAAGATTCAGCACTCTCTCGCTCTGCCGGCCTTCCGAGGTCATCACCTTGCCCAGGAAGTAGCCGACTTTCGGCTTGGCGTCGATGTAGCCAAGCATGACAAGCACGGACAAATCCGAGCGGATCGTCGGGCGGCTGACGCCCAAGCTTTCCGCGATCTGCTCCCCGGTAATCGGCGCGTGCTTCTTCACGAGATCGATAATCGCGATTTGCCTAGCCGTTAGTTCGATAATCGGCTCACTCCCTTGCTCTCTGACGCATGCCGCCAAGCGGACATGATGAATCGCTATTTATGGTATACCATAAACCGATTTATGACACAACATTTCGTTTTTATTGCACATAATCGCCTCTCTCCCAGTCAACGGAGGCACGCCCGATAGCGGGATTTCCACTTGCGAAATCCCGCTAAAGATGCGTCGGCCGCTGAATCGATAGCCGGGGCCTGGTCCCGACTATCGACCGCTGGGAGAGCCGCACTCTATTTGGATATTTTCGCCCGCTCTTTTCCTTTGTCCGACTCTCCGGCGTTGCGGTTCGCGGCTTCGCGGTCCAGCTTCATCTCCTCGACGCTCTTGACGCGCAGGCGCGCGGCGCCGGAATATCCGTCCCTCGTCGGTACGCTTTTGCCTCCGGCAAGCCTCGCCTTCGCTTCGGTGATTGCCTCCGCGTATTGGGGCAGCCATTTCTCCTGCGCGACCACCATCTCGTCGACCATCTGCCAGATTTCGTTCGGATTGCAGACCGCGCCGACGAGCGGGTCCATCATGAACGCCTGGCGCAGCAGCTTGTCGTCCCCGCTTACCGCCGCTTCGACGGCCAATCTTTGAACGGAAATGCTGACATTGCACACGGCCGCGGGACCGAGCGGCAGCTTGCCGACAACCGGCATGGCAACGCCGTTTCGGTCCACGTATCCGGGAGCCTCGATAATCGCGTCCTCCGGCAAATTTTCGATCACGCCGTTATTCCGGACGTTGAAATGCCCGCGATAAATCCTTCCCGTCTCCAAGCTTTCGATAATATAGGACCCATGCTCTTCGCCGCGTTCTTCCGCGGCGTACTTCAGCGCCGGCTCCTTCATCCAGTTCGGGAATTCGGTCTCGAACCAGTTGCGGCCCTCCGTACATACCCGCAAATACCCGCCAGTCTCCCCGTTGATCCAGCTTCCGAGATCGATCCATTGTCCGATCTCCTCCGGGCGTTTGCGGTACCACGGCACATACTCGCTCAGATGGCCATTCGATTCCGTGCTGTAGTAGCCGAAGCGGCGGAGCATGTCGATGCGCACCTTCTCCGTGCGGCTGAAATCCGGATGCTTCTCGAACGCCTCCAGCAGCCTGCCGGTCAGATCCTCGCCGTTATGGCGAATCTGAACGTACCATGTCTGGTGGTTGATGCCCGCGCAGACGATATCGACCTTTTCCTTCCGCAAGCCGAACGCCTCGGCAATCTGCCGGTGTCCGCCTTGCACGCCGTGGCACAGTCCGATCGTGCGCACGCCGCCGTATTGGTTGCACGCCCAGGTGAGCATCGCCATCGGATTGGCATAATTGAGCAGCAGCACGTCCTGCGCCGCAACCTCCCGAATGTCCCGGCAGATGTTCAGCATCTCGGCGATTCCGCGCTGCCCGTACATGATGCCGCCCGCCGACAGCGTGTCGCCGACGCATTGGTCGACTCCGTAGGTCAGCGGAATTTCCACGTCGGTGGCGAACGCTTCCAATCCTCCCACGCGAATCGTGCAGATGACGTATTTCGCCCCCGCCAGCGCCTCGCGGCGATCGGTCGTCGCCCGGATGCGAATGGGCAGGCCGTTCTCCTCGATGTCTCTCTGGCACAGCCGCGCGACTCTGTCCAGGTTGTCCGGGTTGATATCCGTAAAAGCAACCTCGATATTGTTAAATTCCGGTACGCTCAATAAATCCCGCAGCAACCCCCGGGTGAATCCGATGCTGCCCGCTCCGACGAACGCAATTTTAAAAGCCATGCTCTGCGCCTCCTCAGCCGTTATATGGAAAATCCCGTATCCTTCCCCATCGTAACAGCCTTCCTTCAGGAAGCGTTATCAGGATCGTCACTTCTCTATCGCAGGGTTGTCAGGAATCATCACTTTCCATTGCTGCGGGAAGACCTTCGGACAACCGCTGCTTGTCCATGGCAGCGCGATATTCCACGGGAGTCATCGACGTATATTTTTTGAACAGCGCGTGAAAATAAGCCCTGCTGCCCGCGCCCACGTAGTCCGAGACGTCCGCGATCGGAATCGCCGTCCGCTCCAGCAGCATCTTCGCCTTCTCCATCCGGATATCCGTCAAATATTCGATCATCGTCCGGCCCGTCTGCGATTTGAACAACCGCTGAAGATAACCCGGATGCAGGCTGACGGAAGCGGCCACCTCCCTGATCGTCAGCGGACGGTCGTAATTCTGGACCAGATACGCAATGCTCGCCTTCACGTACTGCCCCGCTTGCGGCGCGAGACTGCGCTCGCTCTCGCTCCGCAGCCGGCCGATGCGGATCAGAAGCTGCATCAGCAGCATCCGGTCGAGCATTTTCCCGTCGCCTCCCTGGTAGTCCAGCTCAAGCACGAGACTTCTGAGCGAATGGTATACCTCGTCCGGGTCCTGGAGCGTTAGCGACGCTCTCCGAACGGCCAACAGTTCGCGCAAAGAGGCTTCCTTCTCCGCGAACGTCTTGACGGAGGGCAGCTCGCCCTTGTGCGGCACGAATCCGAACTCCACGTTCAGCATGCGGCAGCTTCCATCGACGACAAGCCGGTGGGGCACCTCGGCGTCGAGCAGGATAAACTCCCCTTTGCCCAGCCGGGCGGAAGCCGGCCCGGGCCGTTCCTCCTGCCACTCGACAACGCAGCTTCCGTGGATCACGTACATGATTTCCGTCGAGTCGTGGCGATGGAACGCCATGTCGTAATCGTTCCAATGCTTGAAGTAATAAGCGTAAATTCTCGGCGAATAGTGCTCCTCCAGCAAGGCCGAAGCGAATAAGCTCCCGATGTTCATGGCGTCCTCCCCGCATTCATCTGTCCGTATTCCGGTTATTTTAACTATCGGAGATCTTGCCCTGCGAGTCAATCCGGAAAAGCGATTTGACGATCGGGGAAACGATCCGGTATGTTAGTCAGACAAGCAAAAATGTCTTCGTCGTCCTTGGACGCCGGAGAAGTTTTGCGGAGATGAAGCGGAGCCCACGACTTGAGCCAGAGGATGACTGCGGCGCTCCGTACCTATAAGGAGGAATTTCGATGGACCATTTTCATAAGCATTTGGAACAATACGCCGCATTGGCGGTAGAGGTGGGCGTTAACGTACAGCCCGGACAGCCGCTGTGGATCGCCGCGCCGGTCGCGGCGGTGGAATTCGTGCGCGAAATCGCCAAGCATGCGTACAAGCTCGGCGCCAAGTACGTGCATGTCGATTGGAACGACGATCTCGTCACGCGCGCCCGTCTGGAGCACGCCGCGGAGGAGTCGCTGAGCTTCGCTCCGGGCTGGACCGTCGCCGGACGAATCGAGCTGGCCGAGGACGGGGCCGCGTTCCTGACGATCGTGTCGGAAAATCCGCAAGCTCTTCAAGGCATCGATCCGGCCCGGATCGCGCTTGCGACGAAGGCGCAGCAGCAAGCCGCGCAGCCTTTCCGGCCTTATACGCTGAACAACGTTTGCGCCTGGTCGATCGTCGCTTACCCGACGCAAGCCTGGGCGGACAAGGTGTTCCCGGAGCTGCCGGAGGACGAACGGGCAGCGGCCTTATGGGACGCGATTTTCTCGGCCACCCGCGCGAAGACGGACGACCCGGTCGGACAGTGGAAAGCCCATGCGGAGACGCTCGGGGCGAAGGCGAAGCGATTAAACGAAAGAAAGTACAAGGAGCTGCGCTATCGGGCGCCGGGCACAGATTTGACCGTCGGGCTCCCCGAAGGGCATATCTGGTCGTATGCGGGCAAGACGAACGCTCGCGGAGCCGCGTTTATCCCCAACATGCCGACAGAGGAAGTGTTCGGATCGCCGCACCGGGAACGCGTCAACGGAACCGTCTCCAGCAGCAAGCCGCTCAGCTACGGCGGCAAGCTGATCGAAAACTTCTCGTTCACCTTCAAGGACGGGCGGATCGTCGAGTTTACGGCCGAGAAGGAGTACGAGACATTGAAGCGGCTCGTCGAGACGGACGACGGCTCGCATTATTTGGGCGAGCTTGCCCTCGTGCCGCACCGGTCCCCGATCTCGGATACGAATCTTATTTTCTACAACACGCTGTTCGACGAGAACGCCGCCTGCCACTTGGCGATCGGGTTCGGCTTTCCGTTCGCCGTCGAAGGCGGCCCGGCGATGACCAAGGAGCAGTTGGCGGAGGCGGGCATCAACCACAGCCTTACGCACGTCGACTTCATGATCGGCAGAGTCGATCTGCAGATCGACGGCATTGCCGAAGACGGAAGCTCCGAGCCGATCTTCCGCGACGGCAGCTGGGCGTTCTGAGCATTCGGCGGTTCGGCCCGGCCGGCTAACGCATCATAAAAAAAACAGGGATGCGCCCGCCCGCAGGCGATGCATCCCTGTTTCGTTATGCCAAGCTGGCTCCGTGGGCCCGATTGACGTATGCGCGGGCCATGTCCCGCAGCTCGTCGAATTTGCCGGCCTTCACGAGAGCCGGGTCGAGCAGCTTGCCGCCCATTCCGACGGCGATCGCTCCGGCGTCCAGCACTTCGGCGATATTTTGCAGGTTCACGCCGCCCGTCGCGATAAACGGAATATGGTTGAGCGGAGCGCGAATCTCCTTCAAGTAGCCGATGCCGAGCGTGCCCATCGGGAACAGCTTGATCGCGGACGCGCCGGCCTTGTACGCGTTCACGATTTCCGTCGGCGTCATCGCGCCGGGCCAGACGTCCAGCCCCTGCTCGACCGCGTGATAGATCACTTCCTCGTCCACGCTGGGGGAGATCAAATACTGCGCCCCGGCTGCGATCGCTTCCTTCGCCTGGCCGATATCGAGCACCGTTCCCGCGCCGATGCGCATCCGGTCCCCGAACCGCTCGCGCAGCTTGGAAATGATGTTCAGCGCGCCGTCGGTATTCAAGGTCGCCTCCAGGAACACGACGCCTCCGTCGGCAAGCGCCTGCGCCGCCGATAACGTCTCCTCCAGCGTAAAGCCGCGAGCGATCGCGACGATTTTCTCCCGTGACAATTGCCCTAACAGTTCAGAAGGCATGCGGATAACTCCTTTGTCGGTCGTTGTGGTCTGGCTGTCGTCTCCCATTGTACCACCATCGCCGCCGCGAAGAAACCGTCCTTTCTTACCGATTGGCCGCCGCCCTCTCTTTACCGACCGCTTCCCACATTCCGTTCAGGTACACGGCGCCGAGCGCACGGTCGTACAAGCCGTAGCCCGGCTTCCCCGTCTCGCCCCAGATCATTCTGCCGTGGTCGGGACGAATCGGCCCGGCGTAATCGATGTCGCGCAGGGCGCGAATGATTTCCGCCATGTCCAGCGAACCGGCGGAGGACAGATGCGCCGACTCCTGGAACGAACGCTCGCCCGTAATCTTGACATTGCGGGCATGCACGAAGTTCACTCTGCGCTCCTGGCCGAAGCGCCGGACCATCCCCGGGAAATCGTTGGCCGGATTCGCCCCGAGCGAGCCGCTGCACAGGCACAGTCCGTTCACGGGGCTGTCGTACAGGCGCAAAAATCTGTCCAGCGCCGCCTCGTCCGTAATGATCCGCGGCAGGCCGAAGATCGGCCACGGCGGATCGTCCGGATGGATCGCCATTCGCACGCCCGCTTCCTCGGCGATGGGCATGATCGCTTTAATGAAATAAGCCAGGTTCTCCCACAGCTTGTTCTCGTCCACCGAAGCGTACTGCTCGAACAGCCGCTGCAAGTCTTCCTTGCGGTAGCTGCTGTCCCAGCCCGGAAGCTGCAATTCTCCGGTCAGCGGGTTCATCCGCCGCACGACCTCTTCCTCGTAGATAAGCGCGGTCGAGCCGTCCTCCAGCTCGTAATCGAGCTGCGAGCGCGTCCAGTCGAACACCGGCATGAAGTTGTAGCAGACGACCGGCACGCCGGCCTGTCCCAGATTGCGCAAGGTGCGCCCGTAGTTGGCGATCAACCGGTCGCGGTCGGGCAGCCCGAGCTTGATATGCTCGTGCACGGGCACGCTTTCGATCACGCTAAGCCGCAGCCCGGCCGCTTCGATCTTCCCCTTCAGCTCCAGTATGCGGTCCAGCGGCCATTCCTCGCCTACCGGAATGTCGTAGACGGCGCTTACGATTCCGGCCATCCCCGGAATTTGCCGGATTTGCCACAGCTTCACCGGATCGTCGTCTCCGTACCAGCGAAACGTCATTTGCATCGTCGGATTTCCCCCTCGTCTATATCGTCATTGCCCCGAAGCCGCCGTCGACGCGCAGCAGTGAGCCGGTCACGAACCCCGAAGCCCGCTCCGACGCCAAATAGACGACCGCTCCCTGCAGCTCGGCCGGCTCGCCGAACCGCTTCATCGGCGTGTGCGCCATAATCGAGGCGATTCGCTCCTCCGACAGGATCGCCCGGTTCTGCACCGCGGGGAAAAAGCCCGGCACGATCGCGTTCACCCGTACGCGTGCGGGCGCGAATTCGCGCGCGAGAAACTGCGTCATATTGTTGACGGCGGCTTTGGAAGCCGAATACGCGAACACCCGCGACAGCGGCGTGGAGGACGAAGCCGAGGACAGATTGATGATGCTGCCTCCCCGCCCCCGATCGACCATATGCTTGCCGAACACCTGGCAGGCGAGCAGCACGCTCTTGGCGTTGACGTCGATGATGCGGTCCCATTCCTCTTCCGTAATGTCGAAGAACGGCGTCGCGCTGTTCACGCCGGGACAGTTCAACAGAATGTCCGCCCCTCCGGTCCACGCCTCCACATCCGCGAGCAGCCGCTCCAGATCGCCGCGGGACGTCGCCTCGACTCCGTAGCAGCGCGCTTCGCCGCCGGCCTCCGCGATGCGCGCGCGAATCGGCTCCGCGTTGTCCGCCTTGCGTCCCGTCAACGCGACCTTCGCTCCGTACGCCGCCAGCGCTTCGGCCATGACGCCGCCGAGCGTCGAAGAGCCGCCGATGACGACCGCCGTTTGGCCGCGCAAATCAAACAAATTCATGCCATGCCCCCGTCTCCGGAAGCCCGGACCGATCGATTCTGAGCTGTCTCTTGTACCGCTCCGGCGTCATCCCGACCTGCTGCTTAAACAGTCTGCTGAAATGCGCAAGATGCTTAAAGCCGAGACGGAAGCTTACTTCCGTCACGGCCAGATCCGGCTGCAGCAGGAACAATATTTTCGCCTCGTTGACTCTTTTGCGGTACACGTACTCGAAGATCGTCGCTCCGGTCACTTCCTTGAATATTTTCGCCAAATAAGATTTGCTGAGATGAAGCTCCCGCTGCAGACTGTCCATATCCAGCTCGTCGTCCGTATATTTGCGCTCCAGCAGCTCGATAATGTCCTGAACCGCCCTTTCCTTGTCGGAAGGGAACTCTCTCTTCTCGCTCAGCGACGACAGGCAGCGGTCGTAGACGAAATGCAGCAGATCGGCGAACGCCAGCAGCAAGCGTCCGGCGCCCACCTGATCTCCCCGGGCCTGATGCCCGTGCATCCGCAGCAAAATCCGCTCCGCCTCTTCCTTGTCTTCTCCCCGCAAGCAGAGCCGATGGTTCTTGAACTGCTCGAACGGCTGCAGGATCGGAGCCGCTTGCGGCAGATCCGTATAGAAGCGGAGAATCGCCGGCTCGAAATGAATGATCGAGCGAATATACGGAACGGACGGGTCGATCTTCGGACAATGCAGCGTCATTCCGTACATCAGAATCAAGTCGCCGGGGGCCAGATTGTAGATCCGGTCCCCGATCAAATAGTTGCATTTGCCTTCGTGAAAATAATAAACCTCGTAAAAGGGGTGGGAATGGAATACCGGTTCGAACGCCCCCGTCGAGCGGTAAGCGAACTCAAGCATTCGTGCTCAGCTCCGCCAGCAAACCTCCGATATACTCGGAAAAATGACGGAGCATGGCGGGAGATTCGGCGAACTGCCCGCTGAAGTCCTCGACGCCCAAATAACCGTCGTAACCGACCGCCAGCAGGTCGGCCAGCACTTGACGCCACGGCACGGCCCCTTCCTTCAGGCCGAGCCACTCGCATTTCCAGACCGCTTCTCCCGCCTCGTTCGTTTCGACGCTGCGCCAGCCCGCGTTTTTGACGTGAACGTGCGCCAGGTACGGCCCGAGCGCCTCCAAGGCCAGCCGGTAATTCTCGACGCCCTCGTGAATCATATTGCCCGGGTCGAACAGCACGCCGACCCATTGCGGGTCCAGCCCCTCGACCAGCCGTCTCGCTCCGGACGCCGAGGCGGCAATCGTGCCGTGATGGATTTCCACGACGCCCTTAATGCCGTATTTGCGGCAGAACTGCTGCGCCTCCCGCAAGTACGCCCGTCCTTCTTCCAGCAGCTCTCCGAGCGGCCGGCTCCGGTCGTAGCCGGGAACGCCGAGCCGGATCATCGCCGCGCCGGCATGGCGGGCCGCCTCCAATACCTTCTCCGTCGCCGCCAAATCCCCGGCCCGCAGGTACGGCGTAATACTGACGACCTCCAGACCGTTATCCAGCGCCGCCCGCTTAAAGCGTTCGACCTCCTCCAGCCCTTTGGAAGGCGCGATCGTGCAGCGATTGTTGCCCCAATAGGAAGGCGCCTGGGCGCGAGCCTCTTCGGACACTTCGGTATACCGCCATTCCACGCCGTGCAGCCCCGCTTCCTTCGCGGCCGCGGCCAGCTCCTCCGGTCCCAGCTCCGGCGTGGCGACCGTGAACACAGACAGCTTCATCATTCGTTCGTCCTCCTTAAGTTAGGCGCGAGGCGCCGCTTATTCGACTTTGACGGCTTTCTCCTGGGCTTGCAGACACAGCTCCGCCGCCTTGAAGGCGTGCGCCTGCGTCATCGCCTTTTCCGTACGGTTCAGGCAGTCCAAAATCAGTTCGCCGAAGAACGGATAACCGACCTTGCCCGCCAGCTCCAAATGCCGCTCTCCTTCGCCGTTCACCAGATACAAATGATCTCCTTGGCCGTCGCGGGCAATGTCGACGTATTTGCGCAGCTCGATGTACCCGTTCGTGCCGAGGATGACCGTGCGTCCGTCTCCCCAGGTCGACAAGCCGTCCGGCGTCAGCCAGTCCACGCGGAAATAGTTCGTCGCCCCGTTATCCCCGACCAGTGTCGCATCGCCGTAATCCTCCAGCTCGGGATACGCCTTGCAGTTGTAGTTCGCCACCTTGCTGTGCAGCACCTCGGCGTTCGCGCACCCGGCAAAATGCAGAAACTGCTCGATCTGATGGCTGCCGATATCGCACAGAATGCCGCCGTATTTCGCTTTCTCGAAAAACCACGCCGGCCGCTGGGCCGCGTTCAGCCGGTGCGGTCCGAGCCCGAGCACCTGAACGACGCGTCCGATGGCCCCGTCCTGCACCAGCTGTCCCGCGAATACCGCGCTCTCCACGTGCAGCCGCTCGCTGTAATACACCGCGTATTTGCGTCCCGTTTCCGCGGCCGCCTGTCTGGCCCGGGCCAATTGATCCAGCGAGGTGAACGGCGTTTTGTCGGTAAAATAATCCTTGCCGTGCTCCATGACCTTCACGCCGAGCGGTCCTCTCTCGCTGGGCACGGCCGCGGCCGCGACGAGCGACACCTCCGGGTCCTGCAAAATCTGCTGCTCGGATTCGGCGACCTTGGCCTGCGGATACGTCTTCACGAACTGGCGGATTTTGTCCGGATCGGGATCGTATACCCATTTCAGTGTCGCCCCGGCCTCGATCAAGCCGTTGCACATGCCGTAAATATGCCCGTGGTCGAGTGCCGTCGCCGCGAAGACGAACTCGCCGCCCGCCACGACCGGGCTCGGTTTGCCCTGCGGCGCGTAATTCATTCCGTTGGTATGGGACATGCTCTCTGCTCCTCCTTATCCGGCGGAGACCGCCGAACGCGCGATCTGCTCCTGCAGCTTCTCGTAGTATAGGTCCTCGTCGATCGGCAGATCCACCCAGCCGTCGATCCAGGTCGACAGCTGCATCGCGTTGGAGATCGTCAGCCCTTTAATGCCTTCCTCGCCCGGCGCAAGCAGCGGCGTGCCGTGCAAAATCGCGTTGGTCCAATCCTGCGTAATCTCCTTGTGCTGCGCGCCTCCGGGCACGATCGGAACCTCGAACTTCCAGCATTCCGGCTGCGCGAACGATTCCGTATTGACGCGGTTGAACTCCGATTCGAGCTGTCTGAGCCGCCAGAACGTCATGCGGTCGTTCTCGATGACGATTTTGCCGCGGTCTCCGGAAATTTCGTAACGGTTCGTGCCCGGCGCTTCGTACGTCGAAGTGACGAAGACGCCCGTCGCGCCGTTCTCGTATTCCACGTAAGCCGTAACGTCGTTCTCCACCTCAATGTTCCGATGCTTGCCAAAGCCGCAGAACGCGCGCACCCGCTTCGGCATCAGCCCGGTCGTCCACTGCCACAGGTCGAGCTGGTGCGGGTCCTGGTTGATCAGTACGCCGCCGCCTTCGCCGGCCCAGGTCGCTCTCCAGCCGCCGGAATTGTAATAAGCCTGCGAACGGTACCAGTTCGTAATAATCCAGTTCGTCCGGCGAACCTCGCCCAGCTCGCCCGAAGAAATCAATTCCTTCAGCTTGGCGTACAGCGGGTTCGTACGCTGGTTGTACATGATGCCGAACACCCGTCCGCTCGTCGCCGCCACTTCGTTCATCTCCCGAACCTGCTTCGTGTAGACGCCGGCCGGCTTCTCCACCAGGACGTGCAGTCCCGCCTGCAGCGCTTCGATCGCCTGCTTGGGATGCTCGTAATGCGGCGTGCACAGCAGCACGCCGTCGATCTCGCCCGAGCGGAACATCTCTGAAGCGCTCTCATACGTATGAAGGTGCGCTCCCCAATTTTCCTTCGCCTGAGCCAGACATTCCGGCCGCACATCGCTGACAGCGGTCAAGACCGCCCCTTTTACTTGACCTTCAATCAAATACTGCGCATGGCCTTTTCCCATGTTTCCCAAGCCGACAATCCCGATTCTCACTGTATTCAACAGGAACTCGCCTCATTCCGAGTAGATTGACTTTCTTGGTCCATTGTAACATGTTGACTGTGAATGAACTTCACTCCCAGGCTTGAAAAATCGAATTGATTTAACTGTGCGTCTACAACGACAAAAAGAGCGGCAGTGCGCCGCTCCGGAAACGTTCGGTTCGCCGATCGCTGCGATCGGCATCCGGATAGAGGATGGAGCGACTTCATCCGGCTACACCCGCAGCAAATAAATAACCGCCGTCACGGTCGCGATGCTGAGCGCCGTCGACACAAGGACGCTCTGCGAAGCGAAGTCCTTCTCGTTGTCGAACTCGACGGCGAGCAGCACGCTCGACAGCGAGGTCGGGACGGCCGACGAGACGATCAGCGCGGCGCCCATCATCTCGTCGACGCCCATCATCAGCACGACTCCCCACGCGAGCAGAGGCCCGGCGATCAGACGAAGCCCGGTGGCGATGCCGACGTCCGCGGCCAGCTTGCGGGTGAGAAACCCCTTCATGTTGCCGAGCTGCACGCCCAAGGTGAACAGCGCCATGCCGATGAAGGCGTCCGACAGGTACCCGACGGCGATATCCACGAAACCCGGAAGCGGAACCTGGAAGCTTCTCAGCAGCAAAGCCACCGGGATGACGTAAATGACCGGCATCGACAAAATGACCCTGAGGATGGCGCGCCAATCGGCTTTATGCGCATTGACGCTGTAGATGCCGTACGTATTCGGAATGAGCGACTGCATCATCATGATGATGATCTGAACCGACAGCGTGTACGTATTGCCGGCGAATGCCAGCTGATTGATGGGGATACCGTAGTTGGCGCTGTTGTAAAACAATACGCTGTTCCTCATCGCCGCGCGCATGCCGCCCTTGTACCCGCGCAGCCTCACGACGACTTCCAGCACCGCGTATTGCAGCAGCATGAACAGCAAGAAAAACAGCAGCACCTGTCCGAACATCTGTACCGAAATCGCCGTTCCGTACAGCAGCTCGAACATGATCGCCGGGGAAAACAAATAAAAGTTCAATTTCGACAGCGTCTTGATATCGAGCTTGAAAATGCGATGCAGCAAAATTCCCAAACCGATGACGAGCGACAAAGGAAGTACGTTGTTCCATAAAATGTGCAAAAAAATGTCCATATGGCCGATCAGCCTCTCCGTCTCGCAAACCGCCGAATGCACTTCGACATGTTATACTGGTATGATTAGACAAGACTAACACGGACAGGGGATGAAGTGAAGTGGCTTTCGGTATCGACAGGGCGGAATTGAACGCGTGGAAGGCCGCCGTCTCCCGGGGAGAAACCGCCTTTCTTACGCATTACTGGTACGATCCAAGGTTCCCGCAATTCCGCACCGTAACGAAAGTCGGCAACGCCGATTACGACAAGCTTGCCGCCTGGTGCAAGGCCAACGACCTGAACCCGAAATATATCCACGCCCGCTCTTCCTTCCCTCATTTCGACCTGTTGGGAAGGAAGCAGCAGGAAATTTTGCTCAAGGAAAACCTTCACCATCATCTCGAGCGGTTCAGACTGAACCCGCTTTGAGAAGCCCCTCTCCTGGACGGAACGCAAGCGAAAAACGGCGAACGAATCCCGTCCGCGCCATCTCCGGCTCGAATTCCGCAAGCAAGGGGGGCTATCCCCCAGGCCGGCGGGTTAGCCGGCCTGGGGAACGCCCCCTTGTCTCCTGCGGATTACTTCTTATTCCAATCGAAATCTACGGCCTTCAGGAAAGCTCTCGCCAGCACGGCGTGTCCCGCCTGTGTCGGATGCACGCGATCCCAGGCCAGCGTCGCCGAATACAGCTCCTTCAGCACGGCGTCGAAAGCGGCCTGCGTGTCGACGAACAACGCGCCGCTCTCCTCCGCCACCCGCTTCACGATCGCGCCGTATTGGTCCATCGTCGCGCGCATCGCGTCCTGCTTGTTGCTCTCCAAATAAAACGGCGTCATCAGCACAAGCTGGCCCACATGCGGCTTCGTCCGCACGACCAGCGCGCGGAGCGTAGACTCGTAACGGTCCGGATAGACGTGCCCTTCCGGAATAAACGGAGTGTCGTACTGCCGCCACACGTCGTTCGTGCCGATCATGATCGACAGCCAGTCCGGGTTCTGGTCGAGCACGTCTTCCTGCCATCTATTTTCCAAATCGACAACGGTGTTGCCGCCAAGCCCCTTGTTGACGACGCGTATGCCAAGCTCCGGATATACCGCCTGCAGGAAGGCGTCGACCAGAGAGACGTACCCTTTCCCCAGCGCTCCGAACAGCCCTTCGCCGGCAGGCCTGGCCCGGTCGCAATCCGTAATCGAATCCCCGATGAATAACAGCTTCTGACCCTTTTGCAATTTCATCGTCGCAGTCTCTCCCCGTCGGTTTCCAAAATGTACAACCCTGGCGCCAAACAATTCCCATTGTACAACGGAAACCGCGGGAAGAACAGACTTAGATCGAAGAGATCGACGAGATCAATCCTTTCAGCTTGTCGGCCGAACGGTGCAGCAGTTCCTTCTCCTGTTCCGTGATCGGGATGTCCATGACCTCGCGGACGCCGGTCCGATCCACGACGCACGGCACGCCGAGGAACACGTTGGATACCCCGTGGTAATCCTGCAGCAGCGTCGAGACGTTGAGCACGGCGCCTTCGTCGCGCAGAATCGCGGTGACGATCCGATCGAGGGCCAGTGCGATCGCGTAATAAGTCGCTCCCTTGGCGCTGATGATCTGGTAAGCCGCGTCGCGCGTGTTCAGAAAGATTTCGTCCCGCTCTTCGGCGGTCAGCTTCACTTCCGCTCCGGCCACGTTCGCGAGGCTCCACAGCGGAAGCTCGGAATCTCCGTGCTCGCCGATAATATGCCCATGAACGCTGCGCGGATCGATGCTCAGCTTGTCGCCGATCAAGTAGCGGAACCGGGCGCTGTCGAGCAGCGTGCCCGAGCCGATGACCCGGTGGACCGGCCAAGCGGACTTCTTCCAGGAAAAGTAGCTCATAATGTCAACCGGGTTCGAAGCGATCAGCAGAATGCCGTGGGAATTGACCTTCATCACCCTCGAAACGATGCTGTCGAAGATCGCGACGTTGCGCTTAAGCAGATCGACCCGCGTCTCCCCGTCGCGCTGGGCCGCCCCCGCCGTGATGATGATAATATCCGCTTCGCGGCAGTCCTCGTACGTGCCCGCCCATACTTTGGCGCCGCCGAGGAACGGCATGCCATGGTTCATATCCAGCGCGTCTCCGACAGCCTTCTCGTGGTTGGCGTCGATCAGCACGAGCTCGTCCATCCGATTTCTTAACAGCAGCGTATACGCGGTTGTCGATCCGACCGCTCCCGCTCCGATAATAACCACTCTTGTTTTTTTCGCGTTTGTCGTCATATGGCCAGCCTCCGATATTTCTATTCTTCCATAAAGGGTTTGTTAACGTAGTAGTACATGTAGCCGAGCAGCAGCCCGCCTCCGATGAGATTGCCCAGCGTTACCGGAATCAGGTTGTGCGCGACGCCGGCCCAGGTGATCGTTCCCGGATGGTTCAGAACGAGCGCGATCGCGAACGTGCACATGTTGGCAATGCTGTGTTCGTAGCCCGAGATGAAGAAGCAGAAGACGAACAGCATCATCGCGAACATTTTCGCCCCGTCCGACTTCATGAACATCGGCACGAAAAACGCCAGGCAGACGAGCCAGTTACACAGAATTCCCCGAAAAAACAGCTCCATTGCCGGAGCGTGCATCTTTTTCTCGACGACGCTGAGCAGAAAGCCGTTAACCGACGATTCCTCGAACAGCCCCGTCGTGTAGATGAGCAGGGCGAACGCCGCCGCTCCCAGAATGTTGCCCGCGTAGCTGACGATCCATAACCTTACCGTCCTCGTCCAGCTCATTTTGCGGCGCAGCGCCGCGTAGCTGTAATAGAACGTGTTGCCGGTAAACAAATCTCCCCCGCCGTAGGAGATCAGAATGATCGCGCAGCCGAACGTGGCGGCCGCCGCCGGATAAGTCATCGGGGACTGCACGTTGTAAAAATAGCTGCCCGTCTTGAAGGCGACGATAACGCCGAAGCCGATGAACATGCTGGCCAGCATGGAACGCGCGATGTAGCGAAGCAAGCTCTGTTCGTAGATTCGGGATTTTTTCAAAGCCAATTGTTCAACTTTCTGCAGCGCCTCCGTCTCCACGGACGTCCCCTCCTGTCGCCTTGCCGTAGTAGAAAACTTACCACATTCCTTTCCCTTTGAATGTAACAGGATTCACATTTTCGCTTCGTCGGGCTTGGATTCCGGGGCGAGATCGGGTTCCGGCTTGTTGGAGGCGGCTTCCAATTCGTTCGATGCGGCTTCCAGCTCGTTCGATGCGGCTTCCGGCACGTTAAGCGCGGCTTCTGGCTCCCCGCAAGTCCCCCGCGGCCCCCTCCGAGAAATGCCGCGAACCTAGAAAATGCTGCGAATAACATTCGACGGAAGCTTGTCGGTTTCCTTCATGCAATGAGAACTCTACTCCCCTTGTGGATACGGAGAAAGCCTTCCGCAATGTGCTGCGGATTCGACTGACCCGCTGCGGTTTCCTCCAGGAATGCGAATCCTATTCCATCTGCGGGACGAAGCGGCTCCCTGCCGCGAAAAAAAATCGCTTGGGCGCCTTCCGGTTACCGGGGACGGGACGCTTGGGCGGAGTCGGTACGAAGCGCGCGGTCGACCAGCCTGACGATGCCGAGCATCAGGAAGCACAGCGCGAGCGCAACCAGTTCGAGTTCAAGCAAATACCACGGCCAAGGGGCCAGCAGATCGAGCAGGGACGCCGTGCTCGGCTTGCGGGCCAGAAACATAAAGTTGGTGCCGGCGAGCGCGTTCGTAACAGCGGCGGGAACCGCAATGACATGCAGCCAGCCGAGCGCCCGGAAAACCGAGGCCGTTGTTGGACGGTAGCCTTCGATCGCGGTCAGGAACACGCTCGCTCCAATAATCGCGCCATGCGCAATAAAGAAATGAAAATAGCGAAATTCCGGATATCCCGCGTCCAGATTGGGCGTGAGCAGCGCTTGCAGCGCGCCGACGATGCCAAGGAAAAACGTCACCTCATACAGCTTGCGGCTGCGCGTGAGCAGCACGATCGCCGACAGCCACATCATGACGCTGCAGAGCTGAAAGGGCAAGGAATACAGGCCCCAATTGTCCGTCATTCCGTACCACACTTGCAGCGACAGCTCGCAGCCGACGAGCGTCGCGACAAGGATATGCCTGACACGGCGATTCGCGCGAGGGGTTCGCAGCCGCTTGCGAAACAGCACGATCCCGACGACGATCGCCGCCGCCATCGCCACCCCCAGCGCGTGCGCCGCCGAGAAAGGTTCGAAACCCGCTGTCGCCATATTCGTTCATCCTCCCCATTTTCGTAGGCTTTATTTGGAAATTGTGCGTTACTTCCGCTAACTTCATTCTAGAAAATCGGCGCGCAAAAAAAAGTACCAACTTCTCTTGGTACCTCGTCGCCGCCCCGGAGTTCAGTCGCTCTTGGGAAATCAGTAAAGTATGTTGCTTGAGGGAATGCTCCGGGAGTGCAGGTGGATTAAACGTCGCTAGCACATGGGACGACCCTATTGGGCGGAAGTTCGTCGGGCTGGCAGCTTTAAAATAACCCCTTTTCCTTCGCCTCGCGGGCGGCTTCTTTGGAGCCTTTGGAGCCGAGCTTTTTTAGGATGTGGTTGACGTGGTTTTTGATCGTGCGAATCGACAGGACGAGGCGGCTTGCGATCTCCGTCTGGGTGTAGCCTTTGTCGATCAGCTTCAGCAGCTCCAGCTCGGAGGGCGTGATCAGGTCCTGCATTTTTTTCTTTTCGAACTCGCGCTCGAGCTGTTTCAGCCTCCGGAACTCCTCGCGCATCCGTTCGGCCGCCGCCGGACTGATCGGGGATTCCCTTCTTGCCGCGGCGCGAACCGCGTCAGGAAGCGACTCAAAGTCGCTTTTGATCTGATAGTCGATCGCTCCCGCCTGGAAGGAACGGAAGATCAGCTCCTTTTCCTCCATCGAGGTGAGCATAACGACGCGGGCTCTCGCAGCCGCCGCTACCTCCTCCGCCAACCGAACGCCTTCAGGCTCGCCGTGCAGCATAATGTCCATCAGCACCACATCCGCCGCAAAACGCCCCGAAGCCAGTTCCTCCCGCAACACCCCAGGCTCGTCAGTCGCGAATGTAACCTCAATATCCGATTGGCCGTCCAAATAAGCGCGCAGGCCGCGAAGCCAATCCTTGTCGTCCTCGACGATTCCGACTTTGATAAGTTCCATCCACATAGCATCTCCTTCCTTATCGACAGCGGACTATAGCCTGAGCGAACGGGACAGCCAGCTTCATCGCGGGCTGCCGGCGTCCCTTCCAGCGATCTCCTGATCGGACGGGATAGCCTGAGCGAACGGGATAGCTAGCTTTCCTCCCGAGCCGCAGGCGCCCCATCCGCCGGTTTACTGACCGGACGGGATAGCGGCAAATGCGGCGATTTAACCGCCCCAACGCTCCTTTTCGGAAACGCCATGTACACGCTCGTACCTGAGCCCGGCCGGCTGCCCAGATGCAGAGAGCCTCCGTGCTTGCGCATGACATGATAGGCGTACGGCAGCCCGAGACCGAACCCGCCGGCCCCGCCTTTTGTCGTATAAAACGGCTCCAACGCCTGAGCAGCCTGATCCTTGCTCATCCCCGGTCCCGTGTCCCGCACCTCCAGCGTCAGCTCCCGCTTGCCTTCCTTCAACGATACGGTCAGAACGCCCTGCCCATTCATCGCCTCCAACGCGTTGGACACGACGTTGCCCAGAGCTTCTCCCGTCTGCGCCGGATCGATCCGGCAGCTCCAGCCCTCCGCCAGGTCGAGCTCCAGCCGCACTTGCCCGAAGCGCGGCACGAACGGCTTGATCGTCTCGCGAACGAGCTCGTCCAACCGAACGTCCTGCGGCCGAATCTCCAAATCCTCCGTCCGCCGGTGCACGCGGGAGATCATCTCCTGAATATGGCTCGAAGCCCTCTGCACGACCTCCAGATCCTCCAGCAGCCCGGATTGGTTCGTCGACGCCGCGTAGCTCTTCATTTTATCGGTAAAAAGCCGCATTTTCCCCGCATCGTTCTTGATCGCATGGTGGAGAATGGCCGTCCCCGACGTGACCGCCCGCAGCGTAGAATCGAGCCGCCGCCTGTCGACGAGCAGCCTCATCCCGAGAAATCCGTACGTGAACAGTCCGATCAGGAACACCGCGACGCCGAGACCGACGAACCACACATTGTACCGCCACATTCGCAGCATGCCCAGACTCGGCAGCACGTAGCTCATCACCATCGACAGCAGCGCCGTCGGCAGCACGGCCAGGCAGATCATCCAATGCGTGTGGGACAACGTGCGATGACCCGTTTTTTTGGACAGGACGATCCCGGCTGCAAGCAGAAAATAAGGCACCGCCCACCAGACGACGAGCGAGTGGGAGACCGGACGATATTCATTATACGGAGGCGTAAACGCGAGACAGTAGGCGATCGGCAGCAGCAGGAGCAGCGGAACCGTCCAACGCATCGTGCCCCGCAGCCTGACCGGACGGTAAGCCAAAGCGAACAGCAGCAGGAAATACGGCAGCCCGTAATAAGAGGTCAGAGAAGCCGCCGCCTGCACGGAATACAGCGCGTCCTCCAGGCCGGCATGGGGGCGATTCTCGCGAATATACGGAATAAAAGTTTCCGAGAGCGTCGCCGAGAGCGCTCCCGCTCCTCCGCACAAGGCGACCGCGCTCAGCCTCCGGTTGACGGGAGAACGCGAGTCCGCGAGCAGCAAAATAAGCGCGACCGCCCATAGCGCGATCCAGACGAATAACATTGACGCAGCTCCTATCTCATCCCGGCCGCGACGCCGCCGGGCTCTTCACCGGCGCCGTCACCAGCCCCGCTTGATCAGCCAGGACCCGCACAGCTCGGTCCACGTCGCAATGCGCGGGTCTCCCTCCGCCAGGCCCAATCCGTGGCTTCCCGTTTCATAGACGTGCAGCTCGTACGGCACCTTGTTCCGGCTGTACGCACCCGCCAGCAGCAGCGCGTTCTCGACCGGAACGGCCTCGTCGTCGGCCGTATGCCAGATGAAGGCCGGAGGCGTGTCCGGCGTCACCTGCGTCTCGTTGCTGAACGAATCCGCAAGCGAAGGATCGGGATTCTCGCCGAACAAATTGTGCAAAGACCCTTCGTGCGTATGCGGGCGCTTCATTGTGACGACCGGATAACAAGGAACGATCGCATCCGGACGGCAGGACTCCCGTTCGACCGGATCTTCCTCATCCGGACGGCCCCCGTCGTAATGGGTGCCGACCGACACGGTCAGATGCCCTCCGGCGGAGAAGCCGAGCACGGCGATTTTCCCCGGATCGATCCCCCATTGCCCGGCATGATGGCGCACGTAACGCACCGCTCTCCGGGCGTCGGTCAGCGGATTCGGATGCCGGTACGGCGCGACCCGGTAGCGCAGCACGAACGCGGCCAGGCCGATGCCGTTCAGCCATCGCGCGATCGGCGCTCCCTCGTGGTCGGCGCGCATGCCGTACCCGCCGCCGGGAACGACGATAACCGCCCCTCTTCCTTGCTCTTGAACCGGATAGGCCTGCAGCGCCGGAGTATCCTCATCCCCGCTGCCCTGCGCGCCCGGCGCGCCGCCCGGCCATAGTCTGATCCATTCTTTGTCCATGCTCATTCGCGTTTCCCCCTGATCGTCTTTTCCTCTTATTCTAGCGGCTCACGGGCAATACAACAACGCTTTCATCCGATATTCGTACGGCGACGGCCCGAAATTCGCCTTGCGAATTCGCTCCGTTTTCGGCGCGGAAAGAAAATTTCAACAAGGAAGGTTTAGATTAACGTCTATAGAAATAGATAAGAATAGTCCACTTTCATCTGGGAGGTTGCCGAAAATTGTTTAGATCGAATGATTCTCTGTTCTTCTCAACAGCCTTTAATCACGCCCCGATCGGAATGGCTCTCATTTCGGATACGGGCAAATGGCTGCGCGTTAATCGATCGCTGTGCGAAATTCTGGGGTACTCGGAAGCCGAGCTGACGGAGCAAACGATTTTCGACGTTACGTTCGCGGAAGATTGCCCGGCAAGCATGGAACAATTTCATCATCTGGTGGACGGGAAACTGAATATCATCAAGCTGGAGAAGCGTTACGTCCATCGAGACGGCCGCCCGATCTGGGTCTCGCTGCACTCGTCGAAAGTCGTCAGCGAAGCAACGAATATCCCGTATATCATCGCGCAAATCCAGGACATTTCGGACAGCAAAAAAACCGAGCGAATGCTTCACAACTCGGAAAAGCTCTCGTTGGTCGGACAGATGGCCGCGGGCGTCGCCCATGAAATCCGCAATCCGTTGACGGCGATCAAAGGCTTTCTGCAGTTGATGAAAACCGAAGGCGTCAAGGAACATTATTTTGAAATCGTTTTCTCGGAATTCCATCGCATCGAACTGATTTTGACCGAGCTGCTCGTGCTCGCCAAGCCGATGGAAGCCAAGCTGGAATCGAAGGACCTGCGGCAGCTGCTGACCGACGTCACGACGCTGATGGAGTCCCAGTCGATCATGAACGGCGTCAATCTTCTCTTCGATTGCTCGCTGCCTTCGCTCTACGTCGATTGCGACGAAAACCAGATCAAGCAGGTGATTATCAACATTATTAAAAACGCGATCGACGCGATGCCCGAGGGCGGGGAAATCCGGATCGAACTGCACGCCGTCGGGGACCAGGCCCATATTTTCGTAACCGATCAAGGGTGCGGGATTCCGGAGGAAAAGCTGGACAAAATCGGACAGCCCTTCTTCACTCTAAAAGAAAAAGGAAACGGATTAGGCATGATGACCAGCTTTAAAATCATCGAGAACCACGGCGGCAATATCAAGATCGAAAGCAAGGTCGGCCAAGGAACGAAAGTAGGGATCAAGCTGCCCTGCGGACGGGGCTCTTCCGCCGACGGCGCCAAGCGGACCGACTCGGATGCCGAATGGAGCGATTCAGATACCGAACGAACCGCCCCGGACGCCGAACGAACCGACTCGAACGTCGAACGAACCGTGTTCGGCGCCGGACAAAGCGTCTGCCTGCCCGGCTAGCCCGCCGCCGCAAAAACCGTCGGGAGGGGCGGAAGGCCCTTCGCCGACGGCTTCATTTTCTCCTGAAAGCCTCGTTATAGCACCTGCGGCACACCGGCTTGTAGTCCTCGTTGCCGCCGACCTGGATTTGCTCGCCCTCGTTAACCGGAACGCCGTCCTTGAAGCGGATCACCATCGTCGCTTTGCGGTCGCAGTACCAGCAGATCGTTTTGATCTCCTCGATCTTGTCGGCGTAGACGAGCAGGTTGTAGCTGCCCTCGAACAGCTCGTTCTGAAAATCGTTTTTCAGCCCGAACGCCATGACCGGCACGTCCAGCTCGTCGACGACGCGGGCCAGCTCCAGAATATGCCGCTTCTTCAGCCATTGGGCCTCGTCGACGAGCACGCAGTAATAGCGGCCCGATTCGTCGAGCTGAGCTTTGACGGCGTCGTACAGGTTCGTGTTCTCGTCCACGGGAATCGCCGGCCGCGTAAAACCCGCCCGCGTCCCGACCATGTCCGCTCCGTTGCGCGTATCGATAACCGGCGTAAAGATCAATACCGGCTTGCCTTGCTCCTCGTAATTATGCGCCACCTTGATGATTTCGAACGATTTGCCGCTGTTCATCGTCCCGTATTTGAAGTACAACTGAGCCAATGCGCTACCCCCGCATCCAAGTTAATAGACAGCAAACATTATACAACAGATAACGACAATGCTGTAGCGTCATTTCCCCTGTCCCGCCAACGCGAACAAGGGACTGCCCCGGCCATCCGACGATGGCGGAAAAGTCCCTATCCGGCGACGCTAATGCCGACAGCCCGTCCTGCGGCCTTCCTGCGGCGCTTCCTTGCAGCCCCTTCTCCGCCCGACTCAGACTTTGGAGAGGGCCATGGAAGGATGCACTTCCGCGATGCAGTCCGGCGTCTCCCACGCCATATTTTCGACGTACGGAGTGACCGGGTAGATCCGGAAATCGGCATCCTCGAGCGAGCTCAGCAGCGATTGCAGCACTTCCGTTCTCGTCTCCTTCGGATTCAGCCACAGGTCGATCGACTCGCCGTCCAGCACGACCGGCAGCGGATGGTTCGTGCCGAAGGCGTTCCCGCGCGTAATAACCGTGCACATCGGATACTCGTTCCGCTCGGAATCGAGCCAGACGTCGTAGATGCCGGGTATGGCGAACGTCGCCTTTTTCCGGTGCACGACGCGCCACGCGCTTTTCGTTTTCCCCTCGACTTTCCATACGTAAAATCCGCTGCACGGCACGACGCACCGCTTTTTCGTCAGCATATTGCGCAAGTAGCGTCTGTCGGACAGCGTGTCGACGTTCGCGTTAACCGAGTTTTTGCCCCAGTACGGCATTAAACCCCAGCGCTGCTGATTCAGGCAGCGCTCCTCCCCGATCTGCTGAATGATCGGAATTTGCTGCGTCGGTGCGATATTGTACCGCATCAAGTACGGCACGTGAACCCTGTCGATGTGAAAATGCTCCGTCAAATCCGCAAGCTCCGCCGTCAGCGAGTACCGGTTACACATGTGCATCAGCCCATTTCCAAGAATTTACTCGCTCTCAGTATGGGCTCCGATCAGGAAATTTATGTATGTGAGACGATATGTCTGACGACGAACGCCACTCCGGCCGCGGCCGCGACGAACAGAATCGAGGAGAGGTACAAAATCCGCACGGCCAGACGAATGTGCTCCGCCTTGAGCGGCTCCAGCGGCTCTCCCATCCGCGCGCGATCCGACGGCACGCCTTTGTAGTGGTTCAAGCCTCCGAGCCGGATGCCGAGAGCGCCGGCGACGGCGGATTCCGGGAAGCCGCTGTTCGGGCTCGGATGCAGGCGGGCGAAGCGCCGAACCGTCCCGAGAACGCGACCCGCCCGCAGCTTCAGCAGCGCCGCCGCGGCCGCGATGGCAAGCGCCGACAGCCGGGCCGGAATCCAGTTGGCCAGATCGTCGAACCGGGCGGACGCCCACCCCAGATTGCGGTATTTCTCGTTCTTGTAGCCGACCATGGAATCGAGCGTGTTCGCGGCCCGGTAGGCGAGCGCCAGAGGCGCGCCGCCGATGAACGCATAGAACAGCGGCGAAATGATCGCGTCCACGATGTTTTCCGCCACCGTCTCGACCGCGCCTCGCGTAATTTCGCTCTCGCCGAGCCGGTCCGTATCGCGCCCCACGATCATCGACAGCGCGTGCCGGGCTTCCGGCAGCTTGTTTTCCTTCAGCAGACGGTAGATGTCCATGCCGGCGTCCCCCAGTCCTCTGGCCGCGATCGTCGTCGAGATCAGCCAGGCCGCCGCTCCGTAAGCGAGCCAAGGATGAAGCAGGCCGAGCAGGAAGAGGAGGCCCCAGCCGCCCAGGAAGGAGCCGCCGACGAGCAGCAGCGGGTAGGCGATTCCGGCGAGCTTCAGCGCCCGGTCTTCGGCAGAGCCGCCCGGCGGATGGGCAAGCGGGCGGGCAAGCCGCCGGAGCAAGGGGCTTGCCGCCGCCTGGCGAAGCGGCCGCTCCAGCTTGGCGATCACGCGCCCCATGCCGACGACGGGATGCGGCAGAGAGCGCGGATCGCCGACCGCCAGGTCGATGACGAACGCGCTTAATACGATGGCGATCTCGGGGTTCATCTACGGCTCTCCCTGGGTACGGACCGCTTCGTGAACGGCGGCGTAGACGAGCCGGCCGATTGCGTTGCCGATCGTCGTCGCGGCGCCCGCGTACCGGTGAACGTATCGGGAACGCTCCGATTGGCTGACGGCGACGAGCACGGCGTCGGTCGACGTTCCCGTCGCCGTGCGGCCGAGGCTGCGATCGCGCACGTCGAGATCGGCGAAGGCGGCGCTTTTCGCTTCCGTGGCGGTGATGACCGCGTTGACCCTCGCGCTTTCCGTCATTTTTCCGTCGACGAGGACGATGAGGTTCACCGTCCCGGGTTCGTAAGCGGAGAAGGTCTCGCGCGCCAGGCCCGCCCTCGCCGCATTGCCCGTGCCGGCCGACGCGCAGACGAGCAGCCGGCATTCGTCGCCGGCCTCCTCGGCGAAGGCGGCGTGCGTCAGATGCGCCGCCGTCTGCAGGCCGACCGCCTTGGCGGGATCGTAGCCCCACCGGATCAGCGCCTCATGCATCATCGCGGCCGGGTCGGCGCAGTCGTAGTTAAGCGGTACCTTCCAATTGACGAACCGTTCTCCGCTGCCCGGTCCTCCCCTGTAGGGAGCGTTGCTGAGCGTCTCGTAGCTGCGGCCGCATGCGATCGAGATATGGTCCGTCTCGTACCGGATGCTCAGCTCCGGCCACAAGGGGGATGCGTAAGAGGCCGCTCCGCGGCGAAAAGGTTGTGTCGTCATCCTCATAAACGCCCCTCTGTGTTTAGAATCAGCAAAACCAGCAGCGCGAGCGTCTCCGCGCCTTCGATCAGCGCGCCGTAGACGTCTCCCGTAAATCCGCCCAGCCTGCGCACGATGGATCGTCCGAACAGTCCTCCGGCGAGCAGGATGGCCGCGAAGGCGATGACGCCCATCCAGCGCCCCGCCGCGAAGGACGCTGCAAGCACAAGCAGCCCGTTGACGAGCAGAGCGGCGGGCGTGACGCCGCCGCGCAAGCCGCTGCCTAGCCCTCCTTCCCGCTGAATATAGGGAAAGAAGCGGATCGCCCCCAGCAGCGCCGCCCGCGCCATCGCCGGGACGACCGTCAGGGCGAGCAGCGCGCCCGCCGCGGCAAGCTGCTGCACGGCGGCGACCTTAAGCAGGATCAGCACGATCGCGGCGACGACGCCCATCGCCCCGACGCGGCTGTCCTTCATAATTTCCAGCGTCCGCTCGCGGCTGCGCTGGCTGCCCAGCCCGTCGGCGAGATCCATCCAGCCGTCCAGATGCAGCGCCCCGGTCGCATAGATCCAGAAGGCGACGACAAGCGCCGCGGCCACCGGGGAAGCAGCCGACCCGAAGCCGAGCTCGGCCAAGCGGGCGGCAAGCCAGATCACCGCGCCGAGCAGCAGGCCGACGAGCGGGTAATATTTCGGACTGTCGTTCCAGCCTTCGAGCGTATGCGCCCGCTTCGGTACGGGGAACCGGGTCAGAAAACCGACCGCCTGCCAGAATGCGTTCATCCCTTCAACCTCCACGGAAGACCGCTTACGACGACGACCGCCTCGTCCGCGCGGGCGGCAAGCCGTTGATTCGCTTCCCCGACGACGTCCTGAAACCAGCGGCCCAGCGGAGACATCGCCACGCCTCCCCAGCCGACCTCGTCGGTAACGATAATCGCTTCGCTCAGCCGCGAAGCGGTCAGCTCTTCAATATAGCCGTCGATTCGCAGCAGCACGTTCTCCGTCGTCTCCTCGTTGCGGCAGCGCTCCTCGGGCACGGCCATCAGCCGGTTGGCGATCCAGCCGGACAGCGTGTCGACCAGCACGATCTCGTAACCTTCATAAGCGGTCGCGGACAGCTCGGACGCGGATTCGAGCGTGTCCCACTCGGCCGGCCTCCGGGCCCGGTGCTTGTCGACGCGCGCGTCCATCTCTCCGTCGTAGCGGAGGCCCGTGGCGACGTACAGCACCTTGGCGGGCGCGGCGGCCGAGCGCTCCCGAACGAGCCGTTCGGCATAGGCGCTCTTGCCCGAGCGAACGCCGCCGCTGACCATCACGATGTTCATCTCGCCGTCTCCTCCCGCATAACCTCCGCCAACGCCGCAAGCAGACGCTCGTTGTCCCCGCGTCCGCGCACCGCGATGCGGATATGCCGTTCCGTCAGACCGTCGTACTTGGCGCAGCTTCGCACGAGAATGCCTTTCGGACCGAGCGCTTCCTGCAGCCGTTCGGCCGTCCAGCCGCCGGACAGCTCGATCAGCAGGAAGTTCGCCGCTCCGGCCCAGGTGCGCCAGCCGAGCCGGGCGGCGATCTCCCGCCGCAAATACGCCCGTTCGGCAGCGACAAGCTCTCTCGTCCTCCGCTCGTATTCCGCGGTTTCCGGACGCAGGCAGGCTTGTCCGGCCAGCAGCGCCAGCCCGTTGACGCTCCAAGTCACCTGTTTGCGAGCCATTTTCCGAATCGCCCCGGGAGCGGCGATCGCGTACCCGAGCCGAAGGCCGGGAATGGCGTAAAACTTCGTCATCGAATGCAGCAGCAGCACATGCGGGTATCTCCGCAGCTCGGGCAGCAGCGTTGCGCGCTCCTCCGGGGCGATGAAGTCGATGAAGGCCTCGTCCACGACGACGTACGCCGAATGCCGGGCGGCCAGCTCGGCGATCTCCCGCAGCTGCTCCAAGGGATACGTCAGGCCGGTCGGATTGTTCGGATGTCCGAGGAACAGCAGGTCCGTCCGCTCAAGCAAAGCGTCCAGCTCGGACGGCTCGGCCAGAAATCCGTTCGCCTCGCGCCCGACGACCGCCCGCACCTCCGCCCCGCAGGCTTCGGCCAACTGGGCGTATTCCGAGAAGCACGGAGCGACGATTCCGACCGAACGGATGTCCAGGCCGGACAGCGCGAGCGCAATGCACTCGGCGGCTCCGTTGCCGATCAGCAACTCGTCTTCCGCGACGTTCAGCCGGCCGGCAAGCAGCCTCTTCAGCTCGCGGTGGCCGGGATCGGGGTAGCTGACGACCGCGGTCCGGCATTGTCCGAGCGCTTCCATAACCGACGGAGGCGGGCCCAGCGGATTGATGTTGGCGCTGTAGTCCAGCCATTCCTCCGGGCGGACGCCGAACCTCGCCGAAGCGGTCCACAGGTCGCCCCCGTGCCCGTAGGGCTCCAATACGCCTTCGCTTTTGTTCACCGCGATCCCTCCATCCCTTCGTTCATCAGCTCGTACAGCTTGCGGATATCCAGATGCGCCCGCACCTGCTCGGCCAGCCGGTCGAACTCCGCTTCGCGCAGCCCGCCGTAATTCAATTCCCCCGCGAGGGGCGGCCAGCCCTTGGACGCACGAATCGCGTTCAGCCAATCGCGCCGGAACGAGTCGTTATGGAAAATCCCGTGCACGTATGTCCCCCAAGCTCTGCCGTCCGGCGACCGGGCTCCTTCCCGGTACGACGCGCCGCCTCGGCTCTCGGCGGAAACCAGGCTGAGCGGATGCGCGACGGACCCGGTAAAAGCGGTGCGCCCCATATGAATCTCGTAGCCTTCGATCTCGTGGCTCGCCGCTTGCCGTTCGCCGTCCTCCGGGTCCGGGCTCCAGCCCTGCGCCCTTCCCGCCACGCGTTCGGTTCTCTTGTCCCGTCCGAACGTCGTGACCATCGGGAAGATCGCCAGCCCGGGCAGCGACGCATGCGCGGATTCGATTCCCTCCGGATCGTTCAGGCGTTCGCCGAGCATTTGGTAGCCTCCGCATATGCCGGTCAGCCAGCCTCCCCGTTCGCCGTGGTCCAGAATGCAGCGATCGAGCCCGGTCTCCCGCAGGAACAGCAAATCCTCCGCGGTGTTCTTCGTGCCCGGCAGAACGACCGCGTCCGGAAAGCCGAACTCCTTCTTCGCGGTCACGAAGCGGACCGCGACGTCCGCTTCGGCGAGCAGCGGGTCGATATCGGTAAAATTTGACCAGCGCGGCAGCTGGATTACGACGATATCGAGCCGGTCGCCGCGTCCCCGCGCAGAGCCCGCAGGCGGACGGAACGAAAGCGAGTCCTCGGATTCCAGGCGCAGGTCCGGGATGTGCGGAATGACGCCGACGACCGGCTTGCCCGTGCGGCGTTCCAGCCATTCCAGCCCCGGCCTGAGCAGCTCGACGTCGCCTCTGAATTTGTTGATGACGAAGCCTTTGACTCTGTCCCGCTCTTCCGGCTCCAGCAGCTCCAGCGTGCCGACGATGGCGGCGAAGACGCCGCCGCGGTCGATATCCGCCGCCAGCAGCACCGGAGCGTCCGCCCACGCGGCCATCCGCATGTTGACGATGTCGCGATCCTTCAGATTGATCTCCGCCGGACTGCCGGCGCCCTCCAGCACGACGATCTCGTACTTCGAGCGCAGCCGCTCCAGCGCCGCTCGTGCAATCTCCCCCGCCTCCGTCAAATACTCGGTCCGGTAACCGAACGCGTCCATCGTCCGATAAGGCTTGCCGTGCACGACGACCTGCGACGCCCGATCGGACGAAGGCTTGAGCAGAATCGGATTCATATCCGTCGTAGGCGCGATGCCGCAGGCCTCGGCCTGCATTCCCTGCGCCCTGCCGATCTCCTTGCCGTCCGGCGTCACGCAGCTGTTCAAGCTCATATTCTGCGACTTGAACGGCGCCACCGTCCAGCCGTCCTGCGCGAAGATCCGGCAGAGGGCGGCGACCAGCACGCTCTTGCCTACGTCCGAGGCCGTTCCCTGCACCATCAGCACCCGGGAGACGGCTTTGTCCCGCCGCGTGCCGCCGATTTCCGCGTCGGCGCGTTTATGCTTCTCTCGTCTCATTGCTGCGACACTCCCGCGCTCTCGAACGTCGCCATCTCGCCCATAAGGCGGACGGCGGCGTCGAGGAAATGAAAGGCAAGCACCGCGCCGGTGCCTTCCCCCAGTCTCATGTCCATATGAATCATCGGAGACAGCCCGATCGCCTCCAGCATGCTCCCGTGACCCTGCTCCAGCGACAGATGCGAAGCCAGCATATAGGGCGCGCAGGCGGGCACGAGCCGACTGGCGACCAGCGCGGCGGCCGACGAAATAAAGCCGTCGACGACGACCAGGGCGCGATGGGCCGCCGCGCCCAGAATGACGCCGACGAGGCCGGCGATCTCCAGTCCGCCCAGCTTGGCCAGCGCGTCCAGCGGATCGCGCGGGTCGACGGCGTTGACCGCCAGCGCCCGCTCGACGACGCCCCGTTTATGCAGCAGCCGCGCATCGTCGATCCCGGTTCCCCGGCCGACCGCCTGCTCCGGCGTCAAGCCGCCGAGCGCGATCAGAATCGCCGCGCTTGGCGTCGTGTTGCCGATGCCCATCTCCCCGGTCGCGAAGACGCGCGTGCCGGCCGCGGCAAGCTCGGCGACGACGTCGCAGCCGACCCGGATCGCCGCGATCGCCTCGTCCCTCGACATCGCCGGGCCGCGGGCGATATTCCCCGTACCCCGGCGAATTTTGCGCGCGACGAGCCGGGGATGCGACAGGTCGGCGTTCACGCCGACGTCGACGCAGACGACGTCCGCGCCGGCATGGCGGGCAAGCACGTTCACCGCCGCGCCGCCGTGCAGGAAATTCAATACCATCTGCGCCGTCACCTCGGGAGGAAACGCGCTGACGCCCTCCTCGCATACGCCATGGTCGCCCGCCATTACGATAACGGCTTTGCGCGACAGCTCCGGCATCGCCTCTCCCGTGACGCCGGCCGCCTGCCTGGCCGCCGCCTCGAGCTTGCCGAGGCTGCCCGGAGGTTTCGTCAAGCTGTCCAGCCGCGCCTGAGCCGCCCTTATCGCCTCTTCGTCCAGCGGGCGAATGCGGCTTGCGATCTCCTGGATTTCGCTTGGCAAGTTCGTCGTCATCCGTCTACCTCCCTCTCAGCAGAATTTGCGGCACGCCGCTGTCCGGGTGCGGGAGCACGATCGGCTCCGTCCCGTACACTTCCCGCACCAGCTTCGGCACGAGCACTTCCCCGGGGGCGCCGACGGCGGCCGCCCTGCCCTCGTGCAGCACGAGCAGCCTGTCGCAATATTGCGCCGCCAAATTCAAGTCGTGCAGCACGGCCACGACGGTCAGCCCGTTGTCCCGCTGCCAGACGCGGATATAATCCATCATCTGCAGCTGAAAGCCGATGTCCAGGAACGTCGTCGGCTCGTCCAGCATCAGCACGACCGGCTCCTGCACCAGCGTCTTGGCCAGCGCCGCCCGCTGCCGCTCGCCCCCGCTCAGCTCGGCGACCGGCCGGGAGGACAGCCGCGCCAAGTCGAGCTCCTCCATGATCTTGTCGATAAGCTGCGCCGGGTCCGTCTTCTCGCCGCCGAGCCAGCTCTGATACGGAAAGCGCCCCATCTCGACGACCTCGCGCACCGTGTAGCCGAGCGGAGGAAGCGCGTCCTGCTGCAGAACGGCCAGCAGTCGGGCCAGCTCCTTGCGGGAATAGCCGTCCAGCGTCCGGCCTCCGAGCGAGATTTCCCCGCGGAGCGGCCGTTCGATGCCGGACAGCAGCTTAAGCAGCGTCGACTTGCCGCTTCCGTTCGGACCGATAATGCCGAAAAACTCTCCCCGGCCTACGCGAACGTCGACCCCGTGCAAAATATCCGCTTCGCCGATCCGATAGTCCAGCGCTTTGGCCTCGATCATGCTTTCGCCTCCCCGCCTCTCGTTTTCCTTTTCCACAGCAAATAAGCGAAAAACGGAGCGCCGATAAACGCCGTCACGACGCCGAGCGGAATTTCCTTCGGACTGAGCGCCAGACGGGCGATCGTATCCGACCAGAGCACGTAAACGCCGCCCATGACGATCGACAGCGGCACGACGATCCGGTTGTCCGGGCCGACGACCAGCCGCACGAGATGGGGCACGACCAGGCCGACGAAGCCGATGACGCCGGACACCGATACGGCCGCCGCCGTCAACAGCGTAGAGACGATCAGCACGATCAGCTTCGTCCGCTGCACGTTCACGCCCAGATGCATCGCCTGGCGCTCCCCTAGCGCAAACAGATTCAGCTCCCGGCTCAGCGAGATCAGCACGACGGCGCCGACGACGACATAGGGAAGCACGATCAGGGAATGATTCCAGCCGCGCATCGACAGACTGCCCATCATCCAGAACACGATCTCGTTTACGACGCTCTTGGAGAGCGACACCATGAACGACACCATCGAGCCGAAAAAGGCCTGTACGACGACGCCGGACAGAATAAGCGTCTCCAGCTCCATCCTGCCTCGATGATAAGCCAGGCGCAGCACGATAAACAACGTGCAAAGCCCGGTCAGGAAGGAAACCGCGGGAATCGTCAGTTGCCCGATCCACATTTGCAGGCCGAACAAAATGACGAACGCCGCTCCGACCGACGAGCCCGTCGCCACGCCAAGCGTGTAAGGATCGGCCAGCGGATTGCGCAGCACGCCCTGGAAGCCCGCTCCGGCCAGCGCGAGAGCCGCTCCGACGAGCACCGCCAGCACGACGCGCGACAAGCGCACCTTCATAATGATCGTCTCGTCCGGATCGGCCGCGCCCGTCGAGACGGGCCCAAGGCCCAGCAGCTCGTTCGCATAGGGAACGTGCTGAAGCAGAATGCTCCACACTTTGCCGATCGGCACGTTCGCGCCGCCGAGGGACAGACTCAAAATAATCGAACAAAGGAGGAGCGCAAGGGCTCCTCCCATATAGATCGTCCATTTGCCGCGCATCCTATTTCACCTGTTCGGGATGGATCGCTTTCGCCATATCGTACAGCACCTTCGTCAAGCGCGGTCCGACGCGGCTGATCGAGTTGTCGTCCACCGCGAACATCCGGTCGTTCTTCACCGCGTCGATCGCGTCGAAGCCCGGACGCTCCTTGATCGCCTGCGGGATGCCGAGATCGAAGTTCGGGTTAACCGCGTAAAGAATGACTTCCGGATTCGCCTGGATGACGGCTTCCGGATCGACCTCGAACCAGCCGGAGTTCGCCTTCGACACGTTGTCGCCGCCGGCGAGCGTCAGCACTTCGTCCATATATTCGCCGCTGCCCACCGTCCAGCCGGGCGAAAATTCCATATACACCTTCTTGGCGGCAACGCCTTGCAGAGCGTCGGTAACCCGCTTCAGCTCGTCGTTCATCGTGGCGACCACCTGCGCCGCGCCTTCCTGCGCGTTCATGATCTGTCCGACCGTCCCGATCTTCTCCATCACCTGCTGCAGCGTCTTCGGATCGGAAGCGAACACCTTCACGTCCAGCTTGCGCAGCTCCTCGATGACGTTCGCCTGCATGCCGCTATGCGCCAATACGACGTCGGGCTTGGCGGCCAGCAAAGCTTCCAGATTCGTGTTCATGTCGCCGACCTTCTCCAGCGCTTGCGCCTCTTCCGGATAATCGCTGTAGTTGTCCACCGCGACGACCTTGGCGCCCGCTCCGATCGCGAACATCACTTCCGTCTCGGACGGAGCGATCGTGACGACTCTCTCCGGCGCTTGCTCGAATACAACGTCCGTGCCGGTGCTGTCCTTCAGCGCCAGCGGATAGACCGTCTCGGACGGAGCGGCCGCTTCCTCGGAGCTCGGCGCGGATGCGGACGGCGAGGATTCCTGCGGGGCCGAGGCGCTCGGCGAGGACTCCTGCGAAGCGGAAGGCGAAGATCCTGCCTTGTCCCCGTTGCTGCCGCATGCGGCAAGACTGAGCGCCATCAAAGCGGCGGCCAGCCATAATCCCATTTTACTCCATATTCGTTTGTTCTCCATCACAATCCATCTCTCCCCGATTTCTATTATAGGAGGAGCTTGACCGACTGAACGACCGACACGAAAAACCCTCTCTGCGAGATTGAACCGGAGAGAGGGTCAGCAAACAGGGAAATCGATGCGCAAAAAAACATGAAGTATTCCCAAGTGAGCCGTATCCTTTCCGCGAAGGATTTCGTCTGCTGCATCTTAAGGCAGGTCTCCTGACTTATAGGTTCGTAACGCGCCCCGCCTTCCCGTCCGGGCGGACAGTGGCGTATCGGGGCCGTCCCTATTTCACAGTGGCGGGACCGTGCCGGACTTGCACCGGCTTCCCTTTTAACCCGCTGCCATTTCCGCATCGGGCACCTTAAGATTTAGAGTCTATTCAATTGCCGCAAGCTACCAATCACTTGGAATTATAGCCCGGGAGGCAGGGGATTGCAACCTTATTTCCCGGCAGCGGAGCCTTGCGGCCCCCGGATCTCCGGCGGCTTGCCGCCTTTTCGCCGCGGCGGCTGCGCCGCATATCCCCCAGCCGTCTATCGTTTCGGCTGTGCGCGCGGCATCTCCCGAACGACTACTCCGAGAGGTGCTTGCGGATCAGCTCGGCTTTGAGGTCCAGGACGGCGGGGCTGTAATTGACGCGATACGGCTCCGGGTTCAGCTTGCGCAGATGCTCCGGCCAGAACAAAGCGAGCTGACGGGCATGCTCGCGGCGAATTTCGTCCAGCTCCGGGAGGCGGCAGACGAGCTGGCCTTCCGAAAATACGGGCTGCAGCAGCGGGATCGCCCGATAACGGTCAACGCGCTTGAACAGATGGGGGTGCAGCGGATCGAACAGCCGGATCGGCTTCCCGTCGGCAATGTCCCCGTCTCCCGGCAGCGTCACGTAATCGGCTTCCGCCATGCCGTTGTCCGCGTTTACGATGCGGTACGCTTCCTTCACGCCGGGATTCGAGATTTTCTCGGGATTGCCGGAAATTTTGATCACCGGTTCCAGCCCGCCCGCCTTCTCTCTCGCCACCAGCTTGTAGACGCCGCCCAGTGCCGGCTGGTCGAACGCGGTAATCAGCTGCGTTCCCACGCCCCAGCTGTCGATCTTCGCTCCCTGCGCCTTCAATTCGGCGATCAGGTTCTCGTCGAGATCGTTCGAAGCGACGATCTTCACGTCGGCGAAGCCAGCCTCGTCCAGCATCTCCCGGGCGCGCTTCGACAGGTATGCCAAGTCGCCGCTGTCCAGGCGAATGCCCTTCAGGCGCTTGCCTCGCCGCTGCAGCTCGCGGGCGATGCGAATCGCGTTGGGAACGCCGCTCTTCAGCGTATCGTACGTGTCGACGAGCAGCGTGACATGGTCCGGCAGCGCTTCGGCATAATCGCGGAACGCGTCCTCCTCGCTGTCGTGGCCCTGAACCCAGGCGTGCGCGTGCGTGCCCGCGGTCGGTATGCCGAAGCGCATGCCGGCCAGCATGTTCGACGTCGCGTGAAACCCGGCGATATAGGCGGCTCTCGCTCCCCACACCGCGGCGTCCGCCTCCTGCGCGCGCCTTGTGCCGAATTCGAGCAGCAGGTCGTCGGGAGCCACCTGCTTCACTCTCGACGCCTTCGTCGCGAGCAGCGTCTGGAAGTTGACGAAGTTAAGCAGCGCCGTCTCGATCAATTGCGCCTCGAACACCCTGGCTTCCACGCGGACGAGCGGCACGTTCGGGAATACGGGGGTCCCTTCCGGGACGGCATGGATGCTGCCGCCGAACTTGAAGCCGCGCAGTTCTTCGAGGAAAGCTTCGTCGTAATTTTCCTCCTGCGTTCGCAGGTAATGGATCTCTTCCTCGCCGAACGACAGCTTGCGCACATAGTCGACGAGACGCTCCAGGCCGGCGAACACCGCGTAGCCGTTGCCGAACGGCAGCTTGCGGAAATAAGCCTCGAACACGGCCCGCTCGTTCTTCGTGCCGCGCTTCCAGTGCGCGTACATCATATTGATCTGATATTTGTCCGTATGGAGCGTCAGATTGGTCTCGCTCATGGGGGCAGCTCCTTTTCTCTCTCGCGATTATCGGTCGTCCCGAACGACTTCGGCGCCAAGCGCGTTCTCGAAGTGTCCGAGCGCCCATTCGTGGCCTTGCGGATTAAAGCTGGCGACGGCATCGGCGTGAACGACGATGCCGAAGCCTTTGTTGTACGCATCCACGGCCGTATGCAGCACGCAGATATCGGTGCAGACGCCGATCAGATGAACCTCGCGAACGTCCCGCTCCCGCAGCTTCAGCTCCAGATCGGTTCCGCAGAAGGCGCTGTATCTCGTTTTATCCATCCAATAGGCTTGATCTCCATGCGCGGCGTGCCATTCGCCCAGCTTCCCGTACAGGTCCCGGCCCGCCGTCCCTCGAATGTTGTGCGGAGGGAACAGCCGGGTCTCCGGATGGAGCTCGTCGCCTTCCTCGTGCAGGTCGACCGCCATCACGACCCAGTCCCCCCGCTCCGCAAAACGTCTCGTCAGCTCGCATATTCTGTCCTCGATGGCAACGCCGGGCTCTCCGACCGGAAGCTTCCCGACGACAAAGTCGACCGTATAGTCGATCACGATCAAGGCTTTCATAGGCTCATCCCCTAAAATATTTTTTTGATACTATTAAATGGACAATATCAATGGCGACAAAACGGCGCCCCGTCTCCAGCAAGCCGGGGGACTCCCGAATACTCTTGCGCTCCGAGCCGCGCGTCCGCCCTCTCCGACTCGCGGGCTTAACTATAGATCGACAGCTTCGGCTGAAAATCCGTAAACCGGTACAGCTGCGCGAACCGCTGCGAATAGCGGTTGGACATTTTCCGTTCTCCGCTGCCGTCCCTCGCCTCTTCCAGTATGCCCTTGCGGCTCTGCGTCGACGTGATTTTGCGAATGAAATTTTTCTCCTCGAACTCCGGAACGACCGTCTCGATGACCTGATACAGCTCGCTGATCGTAAACTCCTCCGGCAGGAACTGCCTGGCGATCGTCGTTGTCAGCATCTTCTCGCGAACGCGCTCCAGCGCGTCCTCCAGAATGAGGCGATGGTCGAAGGCCAGCGGCAGCTCCAGCGCCTCGGCTGCCGGGAACAGGCGAACGTCGGACGCGTCGTCCGCCGCCCTGCGGTTCGTCAGCCTCGTCTCGTTCACCAGCGCGAAGAAGGCGTGGGAGATCATCCAGCCGCGCGGATCTCTGCCCGGCTCGCTGTATACGTTAAAGTATTCGAGATGAATACCGCCGACTCCCGTCTCTTCCTCCAGCTCGCGCATCGCGCACTCGTAGATCGACTCGTTCTCGTTGCAGAAGCCTCCGGGCAAAGCCCAGCTTCCCTCGTAAGGCCACTTCTTCCGCTCGACGAGCATAACCTGCAGCTCGCGCAGGGGCAGCGACTTCTTCGCGGAATTCCGCGTCGAGGATGCGATCGTGAAGATGACGATGTCGGCAGGCGCGCCGTCCGGAGTCCGATAGCGGGCGGCCGAATAGCGGGAGGTGTTCTCGTCTCCGGTCGCTGCGTCCATGGTGGCTCACCTGCCCTTTTCATAATTTCATTTTGATAATATCATAATGACTTATTTAATTTGCATTGTCAATAGCCACCGGCTCAGGAGCGGAAAAATTCCGTCTTCGTCCTCAGCTCCGCGGATCTCGCCCGCAGGGCGTCCGTCGAAGCGGCGATTTCCTCCATGACCGCCGTCTGCTCCTGCGACGCGGAGAACACCTGCTGCGCGCCGAGCCGAATACGGTCCGCCGCGTTGGCTACGCGCTTTGCCTCGTGCAATTGCACGGCCGCCTGCTCCGCCTGGCGGGCGATATCGGCGGCCATCGACTCGACGATGGCGACGACGTGCTGCGCCTCCTCGTTCACCTCGCGGAACGCCGCGGCGAATCGCTGGCCCTTCTCCGCTTCGCTCTCGGACAGCTCGTACTGGGAGCGAATGTGCCCGACCGCTCGTCCGACTTCGTCCTGGATATGGCGAATGAGCGTGCGAATGTTTTTGACCGAACCGGCGCTCTCGTCGGCAAGCGATTTGACCGCTTGGGCGACGACTTCGAAGCCCCGTCCTTCCTCCCCGGCTCTCGCCGCTTCGATCGAAGCGTTCAGCGCCAGCAGGTGCGTCTGGTCGGCCAGATCGCCGACGACGTCGGAGATCGAGCCGATCTGCCGCGCGTAATCGCTCAGCTTCTCGACGACGTCCATCGCTTCCTTGTTCAGCTCGGACAGCTGCCGCATGCCGCCGATCAGCGAACGGAAAACCTCCTCGCTCTGCGCCGCGGCCCGGTTCATCCCGCCGGCGCGCTCGCGCGCCGATCCCGCTTCCTCGCTCATCCGACCCGCCGCGGACGCCAGCGACTCCGCGTCCAGATGAAGCCGTTCCGCCGACTCCGCCTGGGTCTGCGTGCCCGAAGTAATCGCTTCCGACTCGCTGGTCATCTGCTCGATCTGTCCGGCGGCTTGTCCGATCGCTTCCTGCAGCTCCTTCACGTGCGAATCCGTCAGCCTCGTATTGTCCTTGATGCCGTCGATCATCGTCCGCAGCTGCTCCAGCATTTTCGCGAAAGCTTCGCCGAGCTCCTGCATCTCATCGCCCGAGGTGGAAGCCGCCACGTTGGCCCGAAGGTTGCCCTTCGCCGCTTCGCGCGCCGCCTGCGTCAGCGACAGCAGCGGCTTGAGCAGCCATTTGGCCGCGAAGAAGCCGAACAAGCCGGTCCAGAAAATACCGAACAGCAAAGTCAGGAGCACGAACAGCCACCCCGACATAAAATCGAACATATCCTTTAACACCAGGAGAAAAAAAGCGCTGGTCGCGTAGGTGACCGCGGATGCCGCCGTTATCCCGATTACCATTTTTTTGACGATGCCGAATTTCGGTTTCATGAAGCTTCCCCCTTGTTGCCCCAATATTCTTCCATTGAAGCATGCATTCGGCATATAGACTGTGATATACTTCACAATTCGACGGTGCGGCCGCGGTCTCCGCTTTAATCGGGAACGAATCCATGGTAATTTGAAGAGATACGAGAAGGAGGACGACAGCATGATGATAACCGTTGCGGCTGTGATCGCGATCCTCGCGGTCTTGTGCGCGTACGGCTTCTTCGGCGAGCGCCGGCGGTTAAGCGTCGTTCGCCATACCGTTCGGTCTCCCCGCATACCGCCGGGCTTCGACGGCCTGACGATCGTTCAGTTCAGCGACACCCATCTCGGACCCCGCTATTCCCTCGGGCGGCTGAATCGCCTCGCGGACGCCGTCAATTCGCTCCGTCCCGACTTGGTCGTCTTCACCGGGGATTTGCACGATGCGCGTCGGAAGGACAATATCGCCAAATACGATCCGTCGCCGGCGCTGGCGCGGATCGAGTCCCGGCTGGGCAAGTACGCCGTATACGGCAATCACGATTTCGGCTACGGGCGGAAGCTTCGTTCCTCCGGAGCGTTCCTGAGCCGGGGAGGGTTCGCGGTGCTGATCAATTCGACCCGGCGCATCGAGCTTCCGGGCGGAGAGTTTATTACGATCACGGGCCTGGACGACTATGTTCTGGGCAAGCCGAACGCGTCCAAGACGCTCTCCCGGCTGGAGCACGGCCGCTTTAACCTGCTGCTCGTCCACGAGCCGGACGTGGCGGACCGGCTGATCCGCTATCCGGTCGACCTGCAGCTGTCCGGGCACAGTCACGGCGGGCAGGTGTCCTTGCCGCTCGTCGGCCCGATCGTGCGCACGGAGCTCGGCAGCAAGTACGTCAGCGGCCTGTACCGGATCGGCGGACGGTCCCGCGACAGGCGGCCGTACCTGCTGTACGTCAACCGCGGGAGCGGCACGACGCGCATTCCGGTGCGCGTCGGCAGCGTTCCCGAATTGACCGTGATCACCTTGCGGAGCGAATAAGCGGGGATTGAATCGGGGACCTACGATTCCAGCAGGCTCTGACCGATGTAGCGGCCTTCCCGCAAGCCGCCCGGGCAAGCGAACAGGCCGCTGGCGATGTGAACGGCGTATTCGTTTAATGCGTCGCGGCTCTGCATCAGCTTCAGCATCGGCAGCAATTGCGCCTCCGGATTCCGCTGGTAGCTGACGAACAGCAGCCCCGCGTTCACGTTGCCGGTCCGGGGGTCCACCCCGTCCGTATACGAGTAGCCTCTGCGGTGAATAAGCTGGTTCGTTTCCTTGGCCAATCTCACGTGGGAGCGGTCCGGAAGCCGCGACGGATCGACCTCGTCGAATTCCCCCTGCCGCCCGTAAGCCGCGCCCGATTCCTTATGCCTTCCGAACGTATCCTCCTGATCGGCGAGCGACGACCGGTCCCACACCTCCAGCAGCATGCGGACTTTTCTGTAGGCCATGTAAGTGCCGCCCTTCATCCAGTCCGGCTCCCCGTCTCCGGCCCATACGACGCTGTCGTAGCCGGCGGGCGTCTCGTGAAGGCGATTGGCCGTTCCGTCCTTGAAGCCGAACAGATTGCGCGGAGTTTGCCCCCCGCTTCCGCCGCTGATAAAGCCTTCCTGCAGCCAGTTGACCGCGGCGGAGCCGGTCGACAGCCGGATGAAGTTGCGGATCGCATGGAAGGCGACCTGTTGATCCTCCGCGCACACCTGCACGCATACGTCTCCCCCGCACAGGAGCGGATCGAGATTGTCCCGCGGCATTCGGGGAATGTCCTGCAGATAGCGCGGCAGCTTGCTTGCGAGGCCGTATCTGTCCTTCCCGTCTTGGAGAAACAGGGAAGGTCCGAAGCCGAACGTCGCGGTCAGCTTCGCCGCGGGCAGGTCGAGCGTCTCTCCCGTATCGCTGGGAGGAAGCTGCGGATTGCCGCCCGACTTCATCTCGCCTCCCGCGGCGGCAAGATCGGCGAACCTCGTCCAATCCCGGAACAGCCGGATAACGGCCGCGCGATCCGCGGCCGTTATCCGAAAGCTGGCTAAATACATATAAGTTTGCTGAGGCGTAACGATGCCGGCCTGATGCTCGCCGTACAGCGGAATCCGCTCGTCCGCCGCCTCTGGATCGACTCCGGTTCCGGCCCCGGTCGCCGCCGGCGCGTCGGATCGAACCGCATGCTCGATCGCCTTCATGCCGGAAGCGCCGATGGCGATTCCGGCGCCCAGGGAGGCGGAGAGCTTCAGAAACTCCCGCCTCGACATGCCTTGCTGCTTCTTGTCCCGCTCCACGCGGCTCCCCCCGTCCGGTTCAAGCTTACAGAATGCTCGCCGTCTGCGACATCAGATTGGACAGCTGGCTGATCTGGTCGCTGAGCTCGCGAATTTGCTCCGTCGAAAGCTGGTCGTACGCGACGTAGATCCCGTTCGTCTGGTAACCTCTGAGCGTCTGCTCAAGCAATTGGAACTGCGCGTCCAGATCGTTCGCCAGCTGCGTGTTTTTCTCGTTCAGCGCCGGTATGATCGCCAGATAGACGTTCTTCGAGCCGTCGACGTTGGCCGCGAAATCGACCAGATCGGTATGCGAATAAATTTCTTCCTCGCCCGTGATTTTGGAGATGGCCGCTTCGTTCAGCAGCTCCATCGCTCCCGCTACCATCGCTTTCGCTTCCAGGTCGAGCGTTCTGACCTTGGCCTGCAGCTCCTCCGTATCCTTCACCAGCTGATCGGCGTACGCGTCCATGCCTTCCAGCGTATTGTCGAGCCACAGCGCCTTCTCGATACGGTGGAACCCGGTCCATTCGCTCTCGTCCTCCACGTCGGCGAGCCTGGCGTCAATTCTTGGATCGAGATCCTCGAAGCTTTCCGCGATCGGTTCGATATTTTCGAAGAAAACGCGCGCTTGGGGATATTCGAGCTTCGCCTTCTCCGCGTCGCCCGCTTTGACCGCCTCGACGAACGTCTTCGTGTGGGCGACGAGCTGGTCCGCCTGCTCTTCGACGTAGACCTTATAGTTCGCCACCGCCTTCGTCAGCAGCTCGGACGTGCTGCCCGTCGTTTCTTTGGCGTTGTACAGCGTCTCAAGCGCGGCCTGCAGCTTTTCCGCCGTCGTCTTCAACGCGTCGAAGTCGATCTTGTCGTACGCCGACGCCGAGAAGATCGGCATTTCGTATTTCTCGACCTCGGTGTATTCGAGCGGGAAAGTCTGACGGACGGAATTCTCGTAGGCCAGCCAGACGTCGTTGATCGTTTTGCCGAGACGCTTCGTTTCCTCCGTGTCCTGCTTCTCGATCGCCTCCTGAAGCTTCTTCGTTTCCTCCTGGAGCTTGAGCGTCTCTTGCTGAATCGGACTGAGCGCGTTGGCCGACGATTCGCCGGACGGGGACGCCGACGGCGTCGATTCGCTGGACGAGGACGCCGACGGCGCCGCCGCGGATTGCTCTTCGTCGTTCGAATTGCCGCACGCGCTTAGAGTCAATCCTGCGGCCAGCAGCAAGCTTGCCCATTTGTAATTTCTGTTCATGTATGAATTCCTCCATTATTTGACGTCTATTCGCGTCGCTGTCGTTGGGGACTTGCCGTTCCGGCCGTCGCCCGAGCCGATGAAACGGCGCAGCAAAACGACGGAGATCGCGGCCAGTAAAAACAAGAATTGCGGAAAGGTGCTGTACCAGGACGGGTAAAGGCCAAGCTCGCCGTATTCGGGCAAATATTCGTGCACCGTCGACGGCAGCGCGCCGGCCATCTGCAGGCTATGTACGCCCGAGCCCATAAACTTGAAGCAGAGATAAAACACGATTGCGCTCGACACGAGGAAAACCGGCCGAACCGGCAGCCTGGCGCCGAGCCGGATCATCAGAAGCGCGCAGACGGCCAGAACGCCGAAGCCCGCGGCGATTCCCCCGACCAGCTGGCCCGCCGGCAGCTTGCCGACCATCCCGACAAGGAAGATGACCGTCTCCAGCCCTTCCCGCACGATCGCGAAAAAAGCGAGCAACGCCAACGAAGCCATTCTCCCGCTTGTCATCGCCCGGGCGCTCTCCGACTTGAGAAATTGGCCCCAGCGTTTCATGTCGGAATTGCGATGCAGCCAATAGCTGACATAGAGCAGCAGCAGGCTTGCCAGCACGCCCGTCCAGCCGTTGATGAGCGAATTGTTGCGGCCGAAGGCTCCCGAAGACAGCAGCAGCGAGACGGCCAGTCCGACTCCGATGCTGGCGAGAACCCCCGCGGCCGAGCCCGCGACGACCCAGTTCCTCGCTCTTCCGGAATCCGATTTTCGCGCGTACATCAGCAGGGTGCCGACGACAAGCAGCGCTTCGAGACCCTCCCTCAGCGGAATCAGCGCCGCGTCTATCCACGAATAGCTCGCGTCGACAAGCGGGTCCAGCGATTCGATCATTCTCTCCGCAACGGGGAGCGCTTGCCCGCGCTGCGACGAATTGGCCAAATACGCGTCCAGCAGGACGAGATCCCTCTCCGCGTGGTTGTACACGGTTTGCGAGCGGCTGACGACGTCGCCTTCGACGGACAGCCATTGGCGCTGCAGCAGGCGCACCTCTTCCCGCGCTTCCGTCCAGCGTTCTCTCTCCATCAAATCCGCCGCGCCGCGCAGCTTCATCACATAGGCGCCCAGCGACATGCGGCGCTTGCCGTCATTGTCGGTGTATGCCCCGTCCGCGTAGTTGCGCAGCGAGAACCGCAGCGCTCCCGCTTCGTCGGCGGCTCTCCCGGCATCGCCGTTCAGGAAAGCGAGCGACAGATTCGCGATTTGCCGGTCAATCTCCAGCGACAAGTCGAGGGAGCTCGCTTTTACCGTCCTCTTGTTGGCCGTCCACCACCTCTTCACCAGGCCGAAGTCGGCCGCGGCCCCATCCAGCTCCTCCGCCTGCAGCTCGGTGAGCATCGCTTCGACGCTTGCGACGACTTGTTCCGTCGACACCTCGGTTCGGGCCGACGTTCCGCTTCCCAGCGCAAACGAAAGCACGACGAATAAAGGCGCCGTCAACAAGATCGCCTTGGCTGCCGCCAGCAGCGTTCCGGCGCCTTTGCGGCCGGTAATGGCCATCTCGACTGCCCCCTTGCTCGCTGCAAATGTGACATTTCTCACATTTAATGATAATCATTCTCAATTACATATGTCATTATAGACATACACAGTCGGCGTGTCAATAGATAAATTTACATTTGTTTACTTTTACCGCGCTCGTCTCCCTTCGCTCGCTTTCACAGATGCGTTTTCGCCCCAGCTTCGCCACAAATACGCAACGACAAGCACGAATAACGCCGATGCCGCGGGGAACCAGCCTCTGCCCCAGACTCCCAGAGCGGGCAGCCGGCCGCGGATAAACTCGACGTCCCCCAGCATCTGTCCGGCCGTATAGCCGAGTATGGCCGAGCCGATCCAGACGATGGCCGGATAACGGGTCAACGCTTTGAGCACCAATTGACTGCCCCAGACGATAAGCGGGATGCTGAGCGCGATCCCCGCGGCCATAAGCCACAGATCGTTGTCCGCGATGGCGGCGATCGCCAGCACGTTGTCCAGACTCATGACCAGGTCGGACAGCAGAATGATCGCTACCGCCTTTCCGAGCGACGCGCCTCCGGCAACCTGCTTCTCCTCTACGTCTTCAAGCAGCAGATGGATGGCGATATACAACAGCAGCAGCGCTCCGATCAGCCGCACCGCCGGAAAGTCCAGCAGAGCGACGGCCGCGACCGACAGAACGATGCGCAGCGCGACCGCTCCCAACGCCCCCGCCCAGATCGCCCTGCGGCGCAGACGAACGGGCAAATTCCGGCTGGCCATCGCGATCACGACCGCATTGTCGCCGCTAAGCACGAGATTGACCAGTAAAATTTCCAGCAGCAGCAACAGCTTATCCCACATATTGTTCTCCTCTTCTTCGAATGGCGAGCGACCCGATTGTCGAGCGCATCGGAATCATTATTGCCCAATCCGGCCCTATTCATAGTCTATGATCGCAAAGGGATTGAATGAGTCCGGCGGATGCGCGATGATAGGAAGAAGAAACAGAGAGAGAAGGGAGATCGGCGGTTGGATTACATGACGCACACCTTGTTCGGCGTTGCCCTCTACGGAGCGTTGAAAAAGACGGACATGGACGTCAAAACGAAATGGGCGTTCTTCGGGGCGGCCGTCGGTTCGAGCGTCATTCCGGACATCGACATCCAATGGGCGCGCGCCGGAGCGGATTATTTGATGTCCCATCGGGGCATTACGCACTCGTTGGCGATGGCGCCCGTATGGGCGGGGATGTTCTCCTTGCTGGCCCGGATCGTTTTTCGCGTCAAGGATTGGCGGTTATTCCTGACCGCCTTCGCGGGCGTGCTGCTTCATATCGTCAGCGACTGGACGAACGCGTGGGGAACCGGACTGCTTGAACCGTTCTCCCCGCGCAGATACGCCATCGGAATTATTCCCAACAAAGGGTACGTCTTCTGGGCGATGGCCGCCGTTATCGTCCCCTTCCTGCTCCTCTTCCGCGACGAGAAGCGGCGTACGCGATTATTCCGCGTTTTCTGGGGGCTTGGAGCGCTCTATGCCGGTTTTCAGCTTGCCCACTCGGCTTACGTGTACGCGGACTTGAAGAACGACGGCTTCGAGCGGATAGCGATCCGCGCGGACCGGTATCCCGGAGGCCTGTCGTATTATGCGAAAAAAGGCTTTGAAGCCGCGGAGGGGCGGCACGAGCTCGGAGGAACAAGCGGGATCGTGCGTATCCACCGGATCGATCCGGTGGACGTCGAAGCTTTAATGCCGCACCCTGCGGCCAGAAGCCTGCTGCTGTTCGCACCGTTCGTCGTCACCCGGGACTTAGGGGACGAAATTCTCGTCTTCGATCCGCGTTTCTCCGGAAGAAGCGCGATGCTTAGCGTAACTGTCGCGAAATCACGGCCGGAGCCGCCAGCGGAACGAGCACAGGCCAACCGGTAAAATCCGGTTGATGTACGAGAGGAGCTTGTCCGCGCGCTTCGCGGACCCGGGAGGCGGCAGCGCATCGTGGACGGCGTGCTCGAAGCCGATATAGACGACGTCGAGCGTATCCGGATGGACACGGAGAAATGGCGTTGTGGAGAAGTCCGTTGCGGTGAAGACAAGACAGGCTGCCTGCCGCATGGATCGCGATTGTCAGCGTTCGAGCCAGCAGGCCGGAAGCGGAAGCGCTCCCGGACGCCGCCGCGCCGGAGGCAAACAACGCCCGGCTAACGGGAACGAAGCCCGGGGCGTCGATTTTCATAACGGGACGTCCGCTGCCGGTCTCCAACGATACCGCCTTCGGCGCTCCGTCTCCCTCCAACAGCCGGAGCGCTTCGTAACCTCGGCGAAAAAGCTCCTCCGCCTCCGGACCGGCCGCCTCCAAAACAATCGTTGCCGATCGTTACAGCTTACTTCCTCGCCTCGATAAGCCGCTCGCTTCCTTCCCACAGCTCCTGCGCTTGCCGCTTGTCGTATGAAACCGCCGATGTTTGCTTTTCGCGCGCCCCTTGCCGGTAGGAACCGATCATGCTGTAAAACTTCCCCGAAATTCCGCGATATCGTTCGGAGACGGCCATTTCCGCCAATACCTTGGCCGAATTGCGCGGCGTGCTCGCATTAGGCGCAAGCCGGAGCAGCGGCCATAAGGCTTTCATCATCCATCGCGCGGCCGGTTTCCATTCCCTCGTCATCCCGGTCAACATCCCGCCCGGATCAAACGCATTGACGGCAATGTCTTCTCTGCCGGATGCGCTCAATCTTCTTTCCAACTCGTAAGCAAACATAAGAATGCATAACTTCGAGGTCGAATAGGCTCTCCCCGCGAATTCGGCGATCGATTCTCCCGCCTGGGGAAAAGGATTCGCCAGCGCCTCCGCGCTCTTTAATACAGGTTTCGGAAGCGGGGTTTTGGCCTGATCGTCATGAGTGATGCTTGAGAGAACGATAATTCTCGCATTCCGGGCCATATATTCGACAAGCGAATTGGTCAACAGGAAATGTCCAAGATAATTAACCGCGAACGTGGCTTCATATCCGTCTTCCGATTGTTCGATATGGCCGGAATACTGCACTCCGGCATTGCAGATTAAACCGTGCAGCGGGGGAAGTCCGAGCTGCGGCCACTGCTCCGCGAACTTCCGAACCGAGTCCAGCGAAGCCAGATTCAACTGCACGGGCGTAAAACGATTTACCCCAGTCTCGCCAGCTAACGATTGGGCGGCCCGCTCAATTCGTTCGGCGCTGCGCCCGGCAATGACAATGTGATAGTCGGGGGAAGTCCGAGCGATGCGCTTGGCGCATTCGTATCCCAGCCCGGAGTTGGCCCCGGTAATAATGACGGTTTTGGTTGGTTTAATCATGGTCGATTGTCTCCTTCGTGTTTTTGTAGTGAACGTTCATTCTAATGTGGATGAAAATAAAACCGCGCCCTTTCGGGTCGGCGTCTGCCGGTGCAAAGATTGGCGGAAAGCCGCATCTTCATATCCACGCGGGAGAGATTGGAGCCTCTGACCGGGCTAACCGACTTCCGGTAAAAAGGTATCGCCATTGGACGATCCCCCGGCGCAAGCTCCAATTTTCTTTTTAGATAGAACGTTCATTCTAATGCTATGCCTTTAAGCTGCCTCTGTCAATGCGATCCTGGTAAATGAATTGGCTTTCGTAAAATCGCTTCGTGGTTGGAACGATGGGGACGTATAACGCAGAGATTATCTTGAGGGCCCCCGCAAAGCAATCGGCATAAGCTGCGAAGCTTACGTCGCTTTGCGGGGGATCTTGCATCGGAGGAAAAGGGATGCGCCCATGCGAGAAGCGCCCTTTCCTCGTTCAGTGTTCGGTACCCTCTCGGCCGATTATTTTTCTTCGTTAATTTCTTTGACAAGCTCAACAGGCAGCTTGGGAACCCGGTCATACGTCAGCAGGCCGTTGATCTCCTGCTCCACGTCGGTAAGCTGAGTGTAGCAGAATCCCTGCACGACGCCCGAACGCAGCAGCGGCTGAACGACCGCGCGCAGCCGCTCGGCATAGTCCTCGTCGTTCTCGGCGCCGGAATAGCCCCAGCCCTCCCAATCGCTCTTCTTATAGGCGATTCCGCCGAACTCGGTGACGAGAATCGGCTGCCCCGCGTACGAATGCCCGCCGACGGACAGTCTGCGATTCGCCGGCATCGCGCTTGTCGCCTTCTCCTGCGCGCTGTAGCGCTCCTCCAGCACTTCCCTGCGCCATTCGTAGTCGTGAATGTTGTACAGGTCCGTCGCGACCAGCTCCCAACCGTCGTTGGAGACGACAAGCCGCATCGGGTCCAGCGACTTCGTCAAATGATACATCGTCAAGGCATGCTGCTGCTGGCGCTTGTCGATCTGGATGTTCGGCACGCCCCAGCTTTCGTTAAGCGGCACCCACACGACGATGGACGGATGGTTGTAATCGCGCTCCATTGCTTCCTGCCACTCGTTCACGAAACGGCGCACGTACTTCTCCGAATACTGATAGGCGTTGGCCGCCTCGCTCCAGACGAGCAGGCCCAGCTTGTCCGCCCAGTATAGATAACGCGGGTCCTCCAGCTTCTGGTGCTTGCGGGCTCCGTTGAAGCCCATCGCCTTCGTCAGCTCGACGTCCTTCCGGATCGCCTCATCGCTGGGAGGCGTCAGATTGCCGTCCGGGAAATAGCCCTGGTCGAGCACCAGCTTCTGAAAATAAGGCCGATTGTTCAGGCAGAACTTCCCGTCCTCAATAGACACCTTGCGCATGCCGAAATAACTGGAAGCTTCGTCGATCGCGGCGTCTGCGGACCGCAGCGTGAAGCGAACATCATACAGGTTCGGACGCTCAGGAGACCACCAGCGGCCCTGGGAATGGTCGTTGAAGTCCGTTAACCGGATCGTCCTTGTCTCCTCCTCGTTGTTCACCTGCACGATGTCGCGGGCCACGCGGACACCTTGGAAAGAAACATCGATCTCTAGCGTCAAGCCGTCCGCCTTGCCCGCTAATCCGCCGAAAAAGATCCGCATCTCGATATCGTTGCGATCGATGTCCGGCGTAAAACGAACCTTGTCCACATAAGTTTGCCCGACCGCTTCCAGCCACACCGTCTGCCAGATGCCGGTCGTCCGCGTGTAGAAGATGCTGGCGGAATCCGCGAGCCAATACTGCTTGCCTCGAGGAAGCGTGACGTCGCGGCTGAAGTCGACCGCTTTGACGACCAGCGTATTGGAGCCGCTCGTATTAGCGATCTCCGTAATGTCCGCGCTGAACGGCGTATGGCCGCCTTCATGCTTCGCCGCCAGCTTCCCGTTCACCCATACCGACGCCTCGTAGTCCACCGCTCCGAAATGCAGGATCGTACGCTTGCCCGAGAAGGACGCAGGGACCTCGAATGCGGTTCTATACCATACCGTATCGTGAAAATCGGGATCGCCGATGCCGCTTAATCGGCTCTGGAACGCGAACGGCACCTGAATGCGCCGGGACAGCTCCTTCCCGCCCGAATGCCATTGTTCCTTATCGCCAATTCGACCGTCGTCGAACTCAAACTCCCATTCGCCGTTCAGATTGATCCAATCCGCGCGCTCGAATTGCGGGCGCGGATGCTCCTGCCGATAGTTCTTCTCCATGTTCGCAGCCTCCATAAGTTAGCTTTTTGATTAATTAAATAACAATATAATTCATTATACAGCCCATATTATCGAATAACCGCATAATGATGTCAATATAGATTGTTTAATTAACTTTTGAGTTATATAATGAAAACAATACGCGACAAGGAGATTTTCATGATCATACAAGTCCATTCCGGCAACGCGGCTTATTTCGAGTGTTTTGCCTCCGAAACCCGGCTGCGCATAATTGAATTGCTGAACGTCAGACCGATGAACATCAAGGAGCTCGCGGCCGAGCTGAAGCTATCGTCGGCTATTGTTACGAAACATATTCAGAAGCTGGAAGAGGCGGCGATCGTAGGGACCGAGAGCGTATCGGGCCTGCGGGGAAGGCAGAAGGTGTGTCGGCTTCTGCCCGACACCGTCACGCTGCAGTTCAGGACGCCGGAGACGAAAGCTCTGCGGCAATATTCGGTGTCTGTGCCGGTCGGCCAATTCGCCGATTTTCAGGTGAAGCCGACGTGCGGCCTGACTTCCGAGCAAGCGCTGATCGGAATGGTGGACGACCCCCGCTACTTCTCCGACCCGGAGCACGTGAAAGCCAAGCATCTCTGGTTCGCCAGCGGCTTCGTCGAGTACCGGATTCCCAATTATCTCGTCGGCAGCCAGAGCGCGCAGAGCGTCAGCCTGTCGCTGGAGCTGTGCTCCGAGGCGCCCGGCTACAACGAGAACTGGCCTTCCGACATTACGTTCTCGATCAACGGAATCGAGATCGGCACATGGACCTGCCCCGGCGACTACGGAAGCCAGCGGGGCGCCCACACTCCGGCATGGTGGAACCTGGGCACGCAGCACGGGCTGCTGAAGACGCTCTCGGTCCGATCCGACGGCACGTACCTGGACGGAGTCTATCTGTCGAATACGAATATCTCCGATCTTGGCATACGCTTCGGCGAAGATCTCCGCTTCCGCATCGCCAGCCGCGAAGACGCCGAGCACGCGGGCGGAGTCAGCCTGTTCGGCCGCCATTTCGGCAACTACGATCAGGAGATCGAAGTGACGGTTCATTATTAACGCGCAGAACCGCTCCGCCGCGCTCTTGAGAGCTCGCAGCGAAGCGGTTCCTGCTTCTTTTCCGCGCCTCTTGTACTCTTGATCCGACTCCTTCAGAATGGGAATGGACAACATGACCTGTGATGGAGGACGTTTCTTTAATGCTGACGACTCGCGATTTTCCGATCTATCTTGAAAAGTTTACAGCCCATCTTGCCGTTGAACGCAATCTCTCTTCCAAATCCATTAAGGCATACTCCTGCGACCTGGGCCTGCTGCTCAATTGGTTCCATTCCCGCTCCAACGACACCATCTCCGAAGCCGATATCCAGGCCTACTTCGCCGAGCTAATCCAGGATCAGTTGATCAAGGATTCTTCGGTTAAGCGGAAATATGTGTCCGTCAAATCCTTCTTTAGCTTCCTCGTAAACAAAAAATGGATCTCGCATTCTCCAATTCAAGCTTTGGGAAAAAACTTTAAAAAATCAAAACGCATTCCCAAAACCTTATCGACCGAAGACGTCCGCAAGCTATTGACTTCCGTTCAAACGGATCTGCAAACGCTAAAAAGCGCTTATCGAAAAAAAATCTGCATCCGCAACAATGCCATTCTCGAGCTGCTGTTCTCGACAGGGATACGAATCGGGGAACTGGTGGGAATCAAGCTGAGAGATCTGGAACTGGAGAAACGGACTCTGCTTATTTTCGGCAAAGGACGAAAAGAACGGATACTCTACCTTTCCTCCGAGGAGGTCCTATCGAAAATAAAGATGTGGCTGGACATCCGGGATTTCCTGAATCCGCAATGCGACGCTCTCTTTATCAACAAATACGGGAATCCGCTTACCATCTATTCGATCGAGGACATTTTCTATAAATATCGCAGCGTCTCCAACATCAACCAACGGGCCACTCCCCACTATCTCAGGCACACCTTTGCCACGCAACTGCTGGACAACGGAGCGGACCTCAGATCCGTTCAGGAAATTCTCGGCCACTCCAGCGTCAGTACAACCGAAATTTACACGGAGGTGTCCATCCAGCGCAAAAAAGACGTTCTCTCTCGCTTTAATCCACGAAACAATTTGATTTTGTAGTCGCTTGAACCTCCTAATAACTATGAATTATTTGGAGGTTT
>NZ_JBHMDN010000032.1:0-67451 GCF_042431195.1 Cohnella cellulosilytica | reverse complement strand
GGTCATGCGACCAAACCGTTTATCCGGTCTTAGCATCCGTTTCCGAATGTTATCCCGATCTTGAGGGCAGGTTGCCTACGTGTTACTCACCCGTCCGCCGCTAAGGGATTCAGGAGCAAGCTCCCAAAACCCTCCGCTCGACTTGCATGTATTAGGCACGCCGCCAGCGTTCGTCCTGAGCCAGGATCAAACTCTCCATGAAAGTTGATTCGCTCATTTCTTGCTGGTCTTGCTTGTTGTTTCTTACGCTCAATGTTCAGTTTTCAAAGAACAATCGGTGTTGATTTTCATTCGCCGTCGTGTTAACAGCGACCTTCATAATATACCACAGTTCAAACCTTCGATGCAAGCATTATTTTTAACTTTGTTTGCATTTCTTTGTTTTCACCGTGTCCGCATCTTATTGCTTTTTCAGCGGCGAGATATAATTTATCACAGATCGAATAGGCAAGTCAACGGTTTTTTCGACATTTTATCCAATAAGTTCCGAGACCTTATGCGGAGGTATACATAAGCTCCAGAAAACCGCTTCCTTGCACGGCCATCGGCTTGGCGATCTCGCGGATACACCCCCGCTTCACCAGCAAATAGAGAAGAACGGACAGCTCCAGCGACAGCCCCGTCAAGTCGGGATGGCTGATCAGCTCGGCAGGCGTCCACGCTTTGCGGCGGCTTTCAATCAGCCGGATCAACAGCGCGCAGCAGGTCTCCATTTTATTCATAATGGAAAATTCGCAGGCAAGCAGAACGAGCCGAACGCGCTGCTCCAACGTTTCGGTGCTAGTCGTCAGCTCTTCGAACAGCTTGTAGATGCCCGGGTTGACTTTGCGCATTTGCTCCCATACCGTCAGCTCGGGATGCATGCCCTCTTCTACAATGGCGATATGCGCCCAATAATGAAGACTGGAAAGCACGTTGGAATACGCATCCAGCACCTGACCGTCCTCCAGATCCTGCTTCGCCTGCAAATAGCCTTTAACAAAACGCGAAAATTCGCTCAGAAGCTTCTGCTCCTTAATGAGGGACGACCAGTCCAAGAGGCGCCTCCGCAAATCGGCCAAATAACCGTCGCGATCGTACAGGATCTCTCCTTGGATCAACCAATAAGCGCTCCCCCGGTTGGAGCTGCCGACGATCCAGCTTTCCAGAATTTCGCGCGAAACTCTGCGCACCTGAACCCGCGCATCCTCCCACAGCCAATGCTCGATTTCCCGTTCCGCCGCTTCGCCGTCCTGAACGATCAATATGAGGCGGTCCAGACCGTCCAATCTCGGCTGATTGGAGAACGGATTGGCAATCAGCAGAAGACTTTCCGCTCTCTCTTCCTTAGCCAATCTCTCGATCCCGATTTCCTGCTTGTCCGCTTGTACCAAGTGATCACACCTCTGTTCAACGTCCAGCCCGCTGCACGGCGTCCCAAGGTGGTTTGGCCGGGCAATGTGAGCTATAATAAAAATGCGAGTATGGTGTAGTTCTACAACGCAACCCCTGTTTCCTGCCAGAGCAAGCCGAATACATCGGAAACGAAGGGACAGTTTCATTAAAATACGGAGGATGGCAACATGAAATGGAAAGCCAGCAAAATATCGACAATGCGTACCTGGGCGCTGCTGCTCGTCTTCATCGGCATGGGCGTCATGGTCTTCGGGACAAGCGGCATTCTGATGTTCGGCGACGTCGGCAAAATCATTGCCGCTATCTTCATGGTGCTTGGCATCATTAGCTGTTTTATCAGCATGGGCATCTACTTCTACGTCGGCATGCTGTCCACGAGCGCTCCTGTGCTGGAATGCCCGGAATGCGGCAAAAACACGAAAATGCTCGGCACGACGGATCGCTGCATGTACTGCCACACGATTTTGACGTGGGACCCGAAGCAGGCGACCGAGAAGCCTGCGGAAGCAGGCCAGGAAGCCCCTTTACAGTCTTAAACAAGCAAAAACGCCTTCGGCGTCCATGGGACGGAGAACGCGTTTTGCCGGAGACTGCCGAATCGTTAAGAAAAAGACGCAAGCCAGCGCCTCCCGAACCTGCGGAGATGCATGCTTGCGTCTTTTTGGACTTGGCTTGACGTCAGGAGACGCCTTGCAGCGCTTGATCCAGAACGCCCCATATATCTTCGGACTCGAATCCGCGCCGCCAAGAGGCTACGCCGGCCAAATCGTACTTCCGGGCCAGCTCCGCCCTCGCCTTCATGGAAGTCGCATCCTCGATCCAGATTTTCTTGAGCGTCTCGCCTTCCTTGAACTCCACGTAATTTTGCCCGCTTTCCTCGGAGAAAACCGGCTTAAGCTTCTTCTCCCGAAGCAAATCGTTAACGGCGTTCATGCTCATCGTTTTCGACGATACCTTGATGCCGCCCTGACCATCCGGCTCCTCGGTCCATATTCGGGTATACAGAGGAACGCCCAAAATAAACTTCTCGGGCGGAACGTCATCCTCCTCCAAAATACGCCTTACGGAGTTTTCCGTCCACGGCATCGAGGAGACGGAGCCGGCGATCGGACTGGCCGCCCAATGCTCGTCGTAGGCCATCAGCATCATAAAGTCGACGCTTGCCCCCAGCCTCCTCCGATCCAGAAACGCCGACCACATCTCGCTGCCCGACTTGGCCGTCACGTCGATCGACACGACCAGATTTTGATCATGCATGAGCGGTGTCATCTCCCGAACGAATTGGACCAGGTTGTCTTTATCCTTCGTATAGACGTTCTCGAAATCGATGTTCACGCCCTGCAGTTTAAACGTTTTGGCATACGCCAGCATTTGCTGGATCATCGCGTTCCGCGACTCATAGCTGGACAGCGCCTCTGTCGTCCGGTCGGGCTCGAAGCCGTTGCTGAGCAGCCCCCACACTTGAATCCCTTTGCCATGCGCCCACTTCACGTAAGCCGCGTCGGCGTTGCTGCGCACGTTTCCTTTGCCGTCCACCAGCTCAAACCAGGTCGGACTGACGACGTTGACTCCCGTCAATTCTCCGATCTTCCCGGTATTCGGGTTGGCAGAATAGACTGCCTCCCAGGTCAGATTGATTTTCTTGCCTTCGGACTTCCAGGCGACGAACGGTTCGTCGTCCGCGGCTTCGGGAGGAATCGTCTCCAGCTCGCCCGGCTCGACGGCGCTCTTGGCGATATAGCCGAGATGGCCGGAAGCGGATTGGACTTTGTACCACCCTTCCTCCGTCTCCTCCATGAGGCGCACGTCCGTCCCCGGCAGCAAATCCTCGACAATCGGATACGAAATCGCCGGCCCTTCGCGCAGCTTGATCCCCTTTTCTTTCTTCAGCGGAACCTTCGCATGTCGAATTTCCTCTCCCGGCTCATACAGCGTCACGATTCCGGAATTGTCGGCGATCTCGACCCGGATTCCGAACAGCTTTTTAAGCGGAGCTATAGGCAAATATAAAATATCGTCCTGCTTCTTCGCGGCAAACCTGAGCGTGGACGGCTTGCGATTCAGCGTTGCGTCCAGCTCGCCGGTCTTAAAATGCATCACCTTCGTGTCGCTTGTCAGAATAATGCTCTCCGTCTCTTCCTCGTAACGAACACCGTCGCCGAGCAGCAGCGAAGCGATAGAGATCGGAATGAGCAAGCCCTCCTCGTTGCCGCGGGCATACTGCTCCGTCCACTCTCCCCGGAACATGATCGGATTCGGTTTAGCGATATACGAAGGAACGATGTATGAAGTATTGGCCGAATGGGATACCTTCCACCAGATCGTTCCCCCGGCCGCCGCAATGAAGAGCAGCAAGAGGAACAGCCACCTTCCGGATCGTCGTCTGGGAGGTTTCCGTCTGGAGGCAAACTCGTTATTCAATTGCGTTTCAACTCCGTTTCTGCTGGACTGGAAGTAAAGCTCGTCCTGATAAAGGTACGATTCGAGCGGCAGATAGGTTGCTGATCCCGCGGCCGTATAAAATAAAAAGCACGCCGAGATTTCGCCCCGCGTGCTTTCCTGCTGCCATGGATTAAGAATGCATTCTCTTGCAAGTCGGGCACAGCCCGTAAATTTCCAACCGGTGGCCCAGCACGGTGAACCCCGTCATGGCGGCCGCGGCATGCTCCACCTCCGTTACCGGCGGATGGTCGAAATCGACGATGGTTCCGCAGCTTGTGCAGGTAATGTGGTAATGATCCGACATATCGGCGTCGAATCGGCTGGAATCGTCTCCGTAAGTCAGTTCCCTTACGAGTCCTGCATCGACGAATAGTTTCAAGTTATTGTAGACGGTAGCTACGCTCAAGCTCGGATACTGGGGAGACAAGGCGCGAAAAATGTCGTCCGCCGTCGGATGCGAATACGATTCCATCAAATAATGCAGTATGGCGTAACGTTGCGGGGTCATCCGGATTCCGCCGGATTTGAGCTGGTCCACGGCATGCTCAACCTTGGATTCCATGCTCTCACAGCCTTTCATATGACTTAGCGTACTGACGCGTGTATAACTTATTCTACTTTTCGCGTTCAGTCGTTGTCAATGGAAGAACTCCCCGCGGCCTGGGACGACCCTTCTAGCTTCTGTCGGTCTTCTTATGGCCCCGGTTCTCCCAGAACCAGAAGAAGACCCCGGCTCCGATCAGAACGATCGCCCCGAACACCGAGCCGGCGGAGCTGAATATCCGATTCGTCCAGCCGGACCCGGACATCAGCAGCATCAGCACTCCCGCTCCGGCCACGATCATAATGCCGACGGGCGGCACCCCGTACTCGGTTTGCGGTCGGGGAGCCTGCGGCGGCGTCGAGGGCGGCGCTTCCGCATAAGGAGCCTGCTCCGCATGGCGCTGCTCCGGATAAGGCGGGTACGCCGGAGACGGTGACGGCGCGGGCGTGGGCGCCCAACCGGCCCGATAACCGGGCCCCTGCGCCTTGGTCCCGGTGCGATCGTTGATCGCGTCGGTACGTTGAATCGCATCGAACAGACTGTAGAAATAAATGATCGGAATCAGAAACGCCAGCAGGGCGATCGAAAGCGTGTTGCCGTTTAAGCCGGCTTGTATAAGGGCCGTTATATCCAGAAAGAGCAGCATCATCAGAACGACGCCTTTGACCATCAGCCCCAAATACATATGCCCGGTTCCCGGAATGAAAAAAGCCAGCAGGCCCGCGACCCACTTTTTCTTCCTTCTCTCCGAAAGCCGTTCCGGGTAAGGATGAGGCGCTCCGTAACCCGGGGGCCAATGCTGCCGCGCCGCTTCCCCCGCATTCGCCGCTTCCGGACCCGGAGGCGGCGGATAGACTCCTTCTTGATTCCAATTGTCCGATTCCTTCATACCCATCCCTCCGACATTGTCATTCCAGCGGAACGGCTGCGTTCCCCGTCCCTTGCAAGCTGTCTTGCCGCACGTTCGGCTCATTGGCCTCATTGTAGCATGCCCTGCTCGCATGCAACAACGGCATTCGGACGGGGGCAAACCTAGGCTTAAGTCGGAGTCCGAGCCGGTCTCTCAGAGGTTTGCCGGGGCGGGTCTGCGTTTTAACCGAACCAACGTGATATCCGAAACCGGCTGGAAAATCTCTTCGCGTTCGAATCCGTATCTCTCGTAGAGCCGCAGCGCGGGCAGATTGCGGATCTCCGCCGTTACGGTCCAGGTAGACGCCGACGGTTCCGCGGCCAATACGTTATCCATCAGCCTCGCGCCGATCCCCCGGCGCATGCAATCCGGGCGCACCATCATCCGGCAGATCGTAAAGCGTTCCGCCCCCTCCCGCTCGTACGATACGGCGCCGACCAATTCTCCCTCCTCGTTCCTGCAGCCGAAGAAGCTCTCCCCGCAGCGCTGCAGCGTCTGGATCGTATCCCGCAGCGGCGGCAAATCCGGCACTCCGATTAACGCCGCTTCGACCCTGTAGGCGGGATGCTGCAGCGCCCACACCTCTTCCGCCGATTCCCGAAGCCGTATGTCGAGTCGTTGTATTTCCATCGTCCAAGTCCTCTTTCTTCTGGAAAATAACACAACGGCAAACCCGTGCCAATCTGCGGGTTTGCCGTTGATTCGATATTACGCTCAGGCTTTCAGCCGATCCATCAGCAGCTTGTTGACAAGCCCCGGATTGGCTTTGCCCTTCGTCTCCTTCATGATCTGCCCGACGAGGAAGCCGATCGCCTTGTCCTTGCCGCCGCGGAAATCTTCCACGGATTGCGGATTGGCGGCGATGACCGCGTCGACGATCGCCAGAATGGCGCCTTCGTCGCTGATCTGAACCAGGCCCTGCTCCTCGACGATCTTCTGGGGAGATTTGCCGCTTTCGAGCATGCCCTTGAACACCGTTTTGGCGATTTTCGTGCTGATCGTGCCTTTCTCGATCAGTTGAATCATTTCGCCCAATCCCTGGCCGGTAATCTTGACCGCGTCCAGCTCCAGATTGTTCGCATTCAAATAACCGAGCAGGTCGCCCATAATCCAGTTGGCCGACGCCTTGGCGTCGCTCGTATGCTTCAGGCTCTCCTCGAAGAAATCGGCCAGCCGCATCGACGCGGTAAGCACGCCGGCGTCGTAGGACGACAGGCCGTACTGTTCGATATACCGCGCTTGGCGGGCGTCCGGAAGCTCGGGAATCGAAGCGCGCACCCGCGCCTTCCACTCGTCGTCGATATGCAGGCGCACGAGATCCGGATCGGGGAAGTAGCGGTAATCGTGCGCTTCTTCCTTGCCGCGCATGCTGAACGTCTTGCCCTGGCTTTCATCCCAGCGCCGCGTCTCCTGCACCACCTCGCCGCCGCCGTCCAGAATATCCGCCTGGCGCAGCTCCTCGTACTCCAGGCCGCGCTGAACGCCGCGGAAGGAGTTCATGTTTTTCAGCTCCGCGCGGGTTCCGAACTTCTCCTGGCCGTACGGACGAATGCTGATGTTGGCGTCGCACCGCAGGCTGCCCTCCTCCATCTTGACGTCGGACACGTCGCAGTACTGCATGATCGCGCGCAGCTTCTCCAAATACGCTTTCGCTTCCTCCGGAGAACGGATATCCGGCTCGGAGACGATCTCGACAAGCGGCGTGCCGACGCGGTTGAGGTCGACAAGAGAACCGAGGCCTCCGTCGATATGCGTCAGCTTGCCGGCATCCTCTTCCAGGTGCAGGCGCGTAATGCCGATCCGTTTCGTCTTGCCGTCCACTTCGATGTCGATCCAGCCGTTCTGGCCGACCGGCTGATCGTATTGCGAAATTTGATAAGCCTTCGGCGAGTCCGGATAAAAATAGTTTTTGCGGTCGAACTTGCACCATTCCGCGATGTCGCAGTTGATCGCCATCGCCGCTTTCATCGCGTACTCCACCGCTTGGCGGTTCAGCACGGGAAGCACGCCGGGATGACCGAGACATACCGGACAAGTATGCGTATTCGGCGGCGCTCCGAAGGAAGTCGAACAGCCGCAGAAAATTTTCGATTTCGTATGCAGCTCGACGTGCACTTCGAGGCCGATGACCGTTTCGTATTTAGACATGGTTGGGCCCCCTCCTAAGACAGCGCCGGACGCAAATCGCGAAATCCGGCTTGGCTTTCGTATGCGTGCGCGGCGCGCAGCACCGTCGATTCGTCGAACGGCTTGCCGATGATTTGCAGTCCGACCGGCAGCCCTTCGGCCAAGCCGCACGGAACGCTGATCGCCGGCACTCCCGCCAGACTGACGGGAATCGTGCAAATATCGTTCAAATACATCGTCAGCGGATCGCCTACCTGCTCGCCCAGCTTAAACGCCGTCGTAGGCGCGGTAGGACCGATGATCAAGTCGTATTTCTCGAACGCCTGATCGAAGTCGCGCTTGATCAACGTACGCACCTGCTGGGCTTTCTTGTAATAAGCGTCATAATAACCCGAGCTCAGCGCATAGGTACCTAACATGATTCTTCTTTTCACTTCCGGGCCGAAGCCTTCGCTGCGCGAGCGGCGGTACAGGTCGAGCAGGTTGGCCGGATTGTCGGCGCGCACGCCGTAGCGCACGCCGTCGAACCGCGCCAGATTGGAGGAAGCCTCCGAGGAAGCGAGCAGGTAATACGTAGCGACGGCGTACTCCGTATGCGGAAGCGAAATTTCCTCCCAGACGGCGCCGAGCGATTCGAATACCTTGAGCGCTTCGAGCACGCGCTCCTTCACTTGGGGATCGATGCCTTCGCCGAGGTACTCCTTCGGAACGCCGATGCGCAAGCCCTTTACGTCGCCCGTAAGCGCGGACAGATAATCCGGAACTTCGACGTCGGCCGACGTCGAATCCCGCTCGTCATGACCGGCGATCGCTTGCAGAACGTAGGCGGAATCCTCTACGTTTTTCGTGATCGGTCCGATCTGGTCGAGCGACGAGGCGAACGCCACAAGGCCGAACCGCGAGACAAGGCCGTAGGTCGGCTTCAGTCCGACGACGCCGCAATAAGCCGCGGGCTGGCGGATCGAGCCGCCGGTATCGGAGCCGAGCGAGAAATAGACCTGGCCCGCCGCGACCGACGCCGCCGAGCCGCCGCTGGAACCGCCCGGAACGCGTTCCAGGTTCCATGGGTTGCGCACCGCGCGATAAGCGGAGTTTTCGTTCGAGCCGCCCATCGCGAACTCGTCCATATTCAGCTTGCCGATCGTGACGGATTGGGCCGAGCGAAGCTTCGCTACCACCGTCGCGTCGTAGATCGGATTATGATTGTCGAGAAATTTGCTGCCGCAGGTCGTGCGCAAGCCTTCCGTCACGATGTTGTCCTTGATGCCGGACGGAACGCCGAACAGCAGTCCGCGCTCTTCGCCGGACGCCAGCCGGGCATCCAGCGCTTGAGCCTCCTTGCGGGCCCCTTCTTCGTTCAAGGTCAGGAACGCGCCGATCTCTCCGTCCGTCTCGCCGATTCGTTTGAAGGAAGATTCGACGAGCTCGGTTACGGATAATTGTTTATGTTGAAGGCGATTATGTAATTCGGACAGTCTAAGGTCGAAAACCGACATGCTTTGCTCCTCCTAATCTTTATTCCAGCACCGCAGGCACTCTGAATTGGCCGTCCTCTTCTTCCGGAGCGTTGAGAAGAACTTTCTCTACCGGCCAGGAATCCTTCACTTCGTCTTCTCTCATCACGTTGGCGAGAGGCAGGACGTGGCTTGTCGGCTCGATGCCGTCGGTGTCCAGCTGATTCAGCTTCTCGGCATATTTCAGAATCGCGTTGAGCTGTCCGGAGAACTGCTCCTTCTCCGCGTCGGACAGGTCGAGACGGGCCAGGTTGGCGACATGCTCGACGTCTTTGATCGTAATGCTCATATTGGTATAACCCTCCTTATTTCCGCATTTCCGCTCATTCTTTTCATTATATCGGACAAACTAAGCGAACTCAATGAGTGCCGAAAGCGTTAACCGCCGTCGAAAAGGGTAAAAATATAGCGAGCGCGACACAAGCGCGTGTTCCGCGCCGGGTCGCGCTCCCGATAATCTGAATCGCAAAGGGGATCTTGTTATGTCTTGCTATCATCGAACGATCTCATCCGCACCGCTCAGAGACGCCGGAAGGGTAGAATTCGCCGCCGAAGCGCCCGATCTGCGCGAAGCGCTGCGGCAGGCGATCGCGGAGCTTGCGGATCGGGAAGAAGCGTCCGCCGCCCCGCTTGCGCTGCGCTACGCGGAGCATCGGCAGCTGCTCCAGCTCATAAGCAAGCTCCAGCGTCAGCTGCCGGCAGAGGACGCCGTTTCCGTGCGGTGCCGGATTCGATTTGCGGAGGACGACGATAACGGGCTCGCGAACGATAGAGAAGAAGATGCGTTCGGCAGCGACAATACGTCCGCCGGAGACGACGGGGCCGGCGAGAGCGCCTGGATTCCGCTGGCGGAGCTGTTCGGCGAAATCGGAGGCGTCAGCGTGCCGGATTACATTTTGCGCCGTCATTTTACCGTACACCTGCAGCCGGTCGTCCGTCCGGACGGAGACATAGTCGGATACGAATTTTTGACGCGCCCGATGCCGGAGCAGGCGCCTTTTCGCCCTGCGGAGCTGTTCGAGACTGCAAGGAAAATCGGCCAGCACTCCTTCCTCGACCGTTCGGCCCGGCGGATCGCCATCCGAATGGGCGCGGCGCATCTCCCGGCGGGCATCAAGCGTTTCGTCAACTTCCTGCCTTCCTCGCTGTATCGGCCCGAGACATGTTTAAAATGCACATTCGACGAAATAAAGGAAACCGGAACGGACCCCGGCGACTGCGTCTTCGAGGTGATGGAGTCGGAGCCGCTCGACAATCCCGGACTGCCCGCCATATTCGACCTGTACCGGCGCGAAGGCGTACGCCTGGCCCTGGACGACGTAGGAAGCGGGTTTGCGACGCTCGACGTCGTCGAACGGCTTCAGCCCGATTATGTGAAAATGGACCGCAGATGGGTCGACGGCTGCGACCGGGATTCCGACAAGCAGCGGTATATCGACCAATTGCTGGACCGGGTCTCGCGGTTTCACGGCGTTGTGCTGGCGGAAGGCGTCGAGCGACCGGAAGAATGGGCGTATTTGAAGCAGGCGGGAGTCCCTCTGTTCCAGGGCTACTTGTTCGGCAGAGCCATGCCGGTTCCCGTAGAGACAGCCGCCGCTTCTATCGGCTGAGTGTTCCGCCGTCCGTCGCCCCCCGGCGGAAAGGCTGCCGCAACAAAAAAACATCGGACGCCGCCGGTCCGCAGACCGTTGCATCCGATGTTCGGGCCTTTCCCGCTTAAATCCAGGCTTTCAGATTCACCTGGCGAATAAACTCCTCGCGGCTGAGCACTTCCTTGCTCGAATCGTCTTCCGCCGGCTGATCTTCCGCTTGATCGCCGTTCATGATTTTCCTGAACAGCTCTTCGTTGCGGGTCGCCAAGGCGAAGTCGATCAGCGCTTCCTTCTCGATTCGATCCGCCTCCAGCTCCAGAAGCATTCTCTCCAGCTCGATATCGGATTCCGGCACGTAAAATTGTCTATTGGCTTTAGGCACGCGAATAATGTAATCGAATGCGCTGTCGTTATTGCGGTCATAGGCGATAATATAGCCGTATTCGCCCACAGGCAAATTCTGCTCAAACCGGTCGTCCACGATGACGATTCTTTCCCCCAGCTGCAGCATGCCGATTCCCCTCCCCTAATCTCCCGGAATATTACTATCCTACTAGAAAAGTAGGATTCTATGCAAATGCCATTGTCCGGGAGCCAAGGAAAAGCTACAGCGCAAGCAATCTCTCGGGCGATTTCGTAAGCGTCCGGAAGCCGTTCTCCGTGACGAGATAGGTGTTCTCGATCCCGACGACGCCTTGGCCGGGGAACGTAAACTTGGGCTCCACCGCCAGCGTCATGCCCGGCTCCAGCGGATCGCGGAAGCCTCTGGCCAGCACGGGCCATTCGTCGATTTCCAGACCGATTCCGTGACCGAGAAACTTCACCTGGTCCTTGCCGAAGCCCATGAAGTTCCCGGCGAGACCGGCCTCGGCGGCCGCGTCGAGCGCTTGAACGTACAGCTGCTCCGGCGTCGCTCCCGGACGCAGCGATCGCTCCGTCTGGCGAATAATCGCTTCCGACACCCGGTAGGCCGCTTCAAGCTCCGGGCTCAGCTGTCCGATGACCGCAGTGCGGGTCTGGTCGATCACGTAACCGTCGATGCAGCAGCCGAGATCGAGCAGGATCGGTTCGTCCCGGCCGATCGGCCGCCGGCTTACGCTCTTCGGCGAAGTCGGCGACAGCCCGCGGCCTCCCGCCGGCCCGTCGAAATACGAAGGCTCGGCGGCGGCTTCTCCGGCAGAGACGATGCCGGTCATAATCTCCTGATTATACCCGCGCATGCGCATCAGGCCGATATGGCCTCTTCTTCGCGTGCCGAGCTCGATAATCGCCATCAGTTCAAGCTCCGTCATGCCCGACTTCAGCGCCGCCAGCCCCTCCTCCAGGGCGGCCGCGACGACTTCGGCGGCCTCGGAGATGCGCCCGATCTCGTAAGCGGACTTCACGCTGCGGACGGTTCGGAGCAACGTCGAAGCGTCGACGATGCGCGCCCCGGGAACGACTTCGCCCAGCTTCAAATAAAGCTGCGCGGGCATGACGTCGAGGTCGGAGCCGACAAGAGGCCGCTCTCCGGCTTCCGCGGCCGGGAAGCTCTGCGGGTAGTCCGCTCGAAGCTGCTCGCCGAACGCGCGGAACGACAGCAGCTCCGTCGTTCTGATCTTCGACTCCTCCAGCGCCCGAACCAGGCTTCTTCTTACGTAAAAGGTCGGCTCTCCGACGGCCGGAACGAACACGTACCCGGCCTGCATCGAGCCGGAAAAATAATAGATGCCGACATTTTGCGTGACCAGGCAGCCGGCCATTCCCGCCGACGCAAGCTTCTCCTGCAGTCGGCCGACGCGCTCGGACCATTCGCCGTTGGGCGGAACATTGCTCATAGTTGACAGCTCCTTCCGATCGGGTTCATCTTCTGCTCCTACCATTAGAGCAAAGACCGGATCGGCATGTCAACCGGATTCCGATGCGCCGGCCGCGTTGCCGATGCCCTCCCCGTGCCCGGGAGCGCTTCAGAACACCAGCTCCGCCGTCCCCTTCAAGTCCCATTCGACTGGCGCCAGCACGCCGAACAGACGCGGATACTTCACATGCGCGATCAGCACAACGCCCGGACGGTCCAACGTCACCTCGTATTCGTACTGCGCATTGTAGTACGTGTACGGAAAGCCGACGTCTTCATTGATAATCGCGAAGGCCTTCACCTCGACGGGGTCGCGGAGGAAGCTCCTTGCCGTAGGCTCGAGGCCCGCGTCCAACGACAAATTATGGCTCAAATACGCGAGCGCCGTCGCCCCGGCCAGACCGGCATCGATCGAGATCACCCCCATCTCGAGTTTCTCCCGGTCGACCTGCTGGGCCGCGGCGTGCGCCGCCCGATCGATCGCCCGCTTCGCTTCGTGCACGGTCCGCATAGCCGCTTCCTCGTCGATCTGCAGCGCATGCAGCATCCACCACACCACGATCATCAGCACGCTGAATATCAGCTTGGCCAGCTCTCCCTCGCCTCCTTCCGCAGCCGTTCCGTTCGGTCGTCAATCGGGAACGTATTCGCTCATCTTCATCCCCCTCCCGGATATGCGGGCGTTCTCGGAGGGAGGAGAGAGTCCGATCAGCCTGTCGATCGCCAGCAGGTTTTCATACGGGTACGCAATGCGCAGCTGAAGCCCGGTGCCCCTTGGCAGGGGATTCGCCGGATTGCCGCTCTCCGCTCCCGTGGTGGAATGAATCTCGTATTCCAGCAGGCCTGCGGAAAACCCGTATTGCGTCAGCCGGCTGCGTGACTCTTCGACCATCCAGCCGTCGATATAGCCGTATTTGCCGCTCGCTCCGATCTCCAGCATATAGTCGACCTCTTGCTGCAGCAGCGCTTGGCGAATAACGAGCACATGCTTGTAGATGGGAGAGAACATCAGCCAACAAAACAACGCGGCAAACAGCACGAACACGAGCAGCTGTTTCATGGGCTGATGCGCGACAGGTGATCCGCCATCCGGCCGCCGGAATCGGTAATTCTCTCGTTCGTTCCGCCGTCGCCTTGCGCTATCGACGTATAGAGCAGCACAACCGTGATCACCAACAGCGTCGTCATAAGCAACTGTCTCATCTCGTATCTCCCTTCCCAACGGCGTGGATTATTGAATTCGGCCCGCCGCGGCGGCTTACGGCTGCATATTGCCAAGCGTCGTGTTGGCCGTGTCTCCGTGCGTCTCGATACGGGCTTTCGTCCCCGTGTTGTCCTGCGCGATAATCGTATTGAACATCAGCGCGACGACGATCAGCATCATTACAGTAATAAGGATGTTGCGCATCCGGGCACCTCCTTTCTAAGGATTCAGAGCGTCGAACAGCTTGGCCGCTTCCTGCACCCAAGGGTACAGAAATACCTGGAACGTGTACAAAACCGGAATCCCCGCCAGCACGAACAGCAAGTAGGAGGTCGTCTCCTTGCGGCTTTGCCTCGACAGCTCGATCTGCGCTTTGTAATCTCTGACGATCTCTCTCATCAAAGCGTAGATTTCCTCGCTCTCGTTCAGCCGCAGCGAGCGGATGCTCTCGGCGAAGCCGTAAGCTTCATCCGTGCCTAGACGTTCCTTGAACCGCTTCAGGGCGGCGTCCGCGTCATGGTACCATTCGTTCAGCAGCAGGCCCATCTCGTTGCGAATATGGCGGGTCAGGGACAAGCACTTCATCAGCTTGCCATGCAGATGCATCCGCGAGCCCGTGTAATACAGCAGTTGGCTGATAACCGCCACGATCTCCCGGCGTATTCGATCCGTCCGGTGACGGCGGATGGCGTGCAGCGCCGAACGGTCAAGCGACAACAGGACCGTCGCGACCGCCAGCGCGAAAATCCCGTTCCAGGCCGTCAGCGAAGCCATCGCCTTGCTCGTCTGCAGCGCGTACAGGGCGAGCGCGGCAGCCGGCAATACGGTCAGCAGGAAGCGGCGAAGCGCCAGATAGGCTTCCGGCGAATACCGGATGCCGCAGCCCGCCAGCAGCACCCGCCTCTCCTGCAGCGCGATGCCGTCCCGATCGACGCGCCACATTTTGTACCACCATTGGGGGGCTCGCCGCTTGCGCCACCCTTTCAGATGGATGCGCCAGCGATTTCGCGGGGCGATAATCAGCCTGGAAGCCGCGTAAATGCCGCCGAACGCAAGCGAGAATTGCAGCAGCCAGCTTAATCCGAACGTCAGCGACCTCATATACTCCGACATTGCGCGCCCCCTGCCTTTCTTTTTGGACTTTTTGAACTACCTTTTAAAGCTTTCTTCTGGACAAATAGAGCCCCATCATGAACGATCCGAATAACAGGAGCACGGCGTTAAGCAGCATTTCCCTCCCTCCGGCGTCGACGATGTAATACTCGTAGCTTCCCGACGGATTCAGCCTGAAGTTCACGCCCATGAAGATGCCAAGAAACAGCACCGGCGTATAGTTTGCCAAGCGGATTTCGAGCATCCGGTGCCTTTCGACCTGGTTGGCCAATTGGGCTTTGCGCATATCGGAGATCAGCTCCTGGAGATTGTCCGAGACGTTGTTGCCCTCCTCCAGGGCGATCTTCAGAATGTTGCCGAAGTATTCCGCCCACATGTTGCCGAACGAGAGCGAGAACCGGCGCAAGCTGCCTTCGTCGTCGCCTTTGACCGACAGGTTGCGGTAGAGCTGGTCGAACACCGCCTGCACCTCCCCCGGCAATCTGCGCTCCTCCACCGTCTTCTGCAGCGCGATCCGGATATGGCGGCATCCGGTGACCAGATAGCTCTGATAGAACAGCTCGACCGCGGGCAGAAATTCGAGACGCGTCGACATCTGCCGGTTCATCAGCGACATCCTTAACGCCAAATACGGGGTGCAGCTCAGCATGAACAGCAGGGTCAGGACGGAACGAACGGACTGGAAGACGATAGCTCCGACGACAATCCCGAGCGTCCCCATCGCCAGAGAGCAGACGACGAATCCGACCGGACTCATGCGCCACCCCAGCGCCAGCAGCAGATCGGACACGTGCCGATGGGGTTTGCTCCAGCGGCGCCAATACGGCGGAGACGCGACCGTGTCTCCGCGGGTTCCACGGTTGACACGCAGGCGCCGTTTGCGCGATTGCCCGCTCCACCAGGCCAGCAGGCCGAAATAAACGCTGGTCGAGAAGAGCAGGAACAGCAGGACGGCAAGACCGAGCACGGCGAGCTTCAGCAAGTGGGCTCCTCCTTCGACCGGACCTCCCCGACCAAGCGGCTGCCTTCGGGGTCGGCTCTCTGGATTTTGCGAAGAGCTTTAGGCGAGAAGCCTTCCGGAAACGTCCAGCGCTCCTCTTCCTCCTCGTAACGAACGAGATCGCGAACGTGAACCGTCCCGTTGCGCCATTCGAACTCCCCGACCCGGACCAGCCTGCGCACGCCGCCGATCATCCGCATCTCGAACCCGATATGCGTGACGTGTTCGGCGATTCTCCGGGTCATCGTCATCGGGTTCATGCCCCGGCCGTCGAGCATGCACATATCGGTAATCGTATCGGGCACGTCCTCCAGGCCGCTGGCATGAACGGACGTGATGCTGCCCTCATGTCCCCGCGTACAGGCGCGAACGTAAATGTTCGCGTCCTCGTCGCGGATTTCCGCGTGGCAAATCCGCTGCGGAGACTGCCTGAGCGCCAGCTTGAACGCCTGGCGCGGGCCGTGCAGCGGATCGTCCTCCTCCGCCTCGTACTCCACGACGTTCTTCTCCGGAAAATCGCGCCCCAGCATCAGCTCGAACCTCCCCTCGATCGTCACGATCCGCTCCTCGTCCGGCATCGCCGCGATCAGCGCCTTGATCAGATGCGTCTTGCCCGTATTCGTCGCTCCGATCACGACCATGTTAAAGCGGCTCCGGACGATAATCATCAGCAGCTCCTTGACCCGCTCGTCCATCGTGCGGTATTCGGGCCGGCACAGCGTATCCAGGCTGAATTTCTTCACCGTATACAGCCGGATCGTCAGCGTGGGCTGGGCGGTAAAGCCGAACCCCGTCAGCGTAACCCGCGAGCCGTCAAGCAGCAGCACTTCCGCCCAGCGCTTGCGGGGGTTGATCCGGTCGTTGTTGAACAGCACCAGGTTTTGCTGAATTCTCTCGACCTCGCTCACCTCCCGGAACCGATACGGGGAAGCCGCGGCCCGGCCGTCCCGCACTTCGAAGATGCGCGTGCCGACGACTTGCACCTCCTCCAGTCCCTCCCGTTCGCGAAGCACCAACTCGAGAACGTTCATCCCGATCACCTCGGCGAACAGCGCCTCCGCCAGCGTCGGATAGGGCAGGCTGCCGAACTGAACGTGCTGCAGCCGCTTGCGAATGATCCAGTCGGAGATGATCGCCAGCATCTCGGCCCGTTCTTGCGGGAAGCCGATAATCGCCCGATTCAGCTTCTCCGCGTACTGCCTGCGCTCTTCCTCGCTCCAGCCTCTGGGCGTCGACAGCATCTGCCGGACCTCTTCGGTGTACGCCCTCAGCCGATTCATGCCCGAGGCGGAATCTCTGTCCTCCAGCTGAATTGCCGTCGCCGCGGCACTGGAAACCTGAAGCTCGGCGGCATAAGCGGCGGGAGAGAAGCGCTTGCTCCTCGTCCGCTGCTCCGCGCTCACGTCTTCCTCCGCCGGTGCATAAGCAGCCTTCTCATCCAGGGTCTATCCGTCTTCTGCAGCCGGCTCGCCCAGTTCAGGCGGCCGATCAGCGGCTCGGCGACCGCATCGAACGCCGCGGCGTGCCTCTCCTCCGCAGCCAGCCATTCGTCCAATCTTCCGCTGTCCAATTGCAGATGCACGCTCTCCAGCAGCTTCAGCTCGGCAAACTCCGCGCACCCGGTTTCTTTGCGAATTTCCTTCATCCCGAATCCTCCTGTCGATCGATGATTGCCCTGGAGCAGCACCAGTTGAAATTGCTCCGGGCTCATTCCGAATTGCGGACCGACCTGGCCGGTCCAGCGTTGCACATCCTCCTGAAAATGGCTGAGACTGTCCGTCGTCACGAGAAAACGCTCGTCCGCTTCGCGCATGGCGCAGATCGTCGCCGCGTTGTCCCAGTATGCGCTGACATCGGCGATCGTCAGATCGAACGCCTCGCGGGACGCCGCCAGCAGCTGCCGCATGTCCTCCGGCTCGTAATACTCGGCCTGTTCCCGCGACAGATTGCCGAACAGGACGTGCAGTCCGCCCGGCCGAGGCGGTTGAAATGCGTAGCGCCTTAGCTTGTCCCCCGTCAGCGTCCCGGCTCTGAGCTCCGGCCTGACTCCGTCCAGCGTGACGTCCGGCTTGTCGACGCCCAGGTACAGATGCGTCTTCGCGCTCTTCAGGTTCAGACAAAGAAATCCGACTTTGCGCCCGGTCAAAGCCGCGACGCGATATGCGGTTCCGAACGCCGTCAGCGACGTGCCGATATTCGGCGTCGAGCCCGCGAAGGCTGCCAATCTTCCGCTCACCTCAGTTCCTCCTCCCGAATCGTCGATGCCTGGAACGCAATGACCAGCTTGGCGTTTCCGCCCTTGCAGGCGGCGTCGAGCCGCAGCCACTGCTCCTCCGTCAAATTCAAATTGATCGCGTCGATCGTGCCGTTGGCGTCGCGCCGGGAGGCGTACATGCCTTCCTTGTCGCCGTTGGCCATCGACAGCAGGTTCGAATTTTTCGGATTATCGATCTCCAGATTCGCGGCGGTCTTCACCCCCGCGACCGCTACAGCTTCGGGGAACAGCCTGCGCGGCTCCATCTCCTCTCCCGACAGATATACAACAGCTTCGTCGCCCGCGCGAATGCCGCTGGAGATCGACTTCACGTACTCCCGCGGAATCTGGAACGTCGATTGTCCGGCCTTGGGCAGCAGCCGGTATTTGTCGACTTTCCAGCGCAGCAGCGGTTCGCGGCCGCCGAGCGGCATTGACGTCTCCAAGCCTACCGCTTCCGCCAGGTCGGTCACCATCTCCGGCGACATCGCCGACCGCGGGATCGCGATCGTCGTCAGAAGCCCCTCCTCCAGTCTCGTTCCTGTCGCGATAAACTGCTTCGGAACGACAACCTCCGCCATCTCCTGCAGCTCGATTTGCCTGAGCTGCAGCAAGTACACGCCGTAGACGAACACCCCCGACAGCAGCGCGGCCGTCAGACTGATCGCGGCTTGTTTTCTCCTGTTCATGCCAGCACCTCATCTCCTCCGGAAGATAAAAAAAGAACGCAAGGATAGAGGGGTTACCTCCATCGCATGCGTTCTTCGCAGCGTACGTTCGTCTCGCATATCTAATTTAACTAGGCTAAATATATCAAATCCCAGGCCCACTTGTAAAGACCTTTTATAACAATTTCTAGCAGCGTTCCCAAACTAACGCACGTAAGGATTTTCGCGGCGTTCTTCTCCGATCGTCGTCTCCGGTCCGTGTCCCGGCAGAACGAGCGTGTCGTCGGGCAGCGTATACAGCTTCTCCCTGATCGAACGGGATAGCTGCTCCTGGCTGCCGCCCGGCAGGTCGGTCCGCCCGATGGACCGCCGGAACAGCGCGTCGCCCGCGAACAGCAGGTCGCCGACGAGGAAGCCGACGCTGCCCGGCGAATGGCCCGGCGTATGCCTTACCTCGAAGGTCGTCCCGATCAGCTCCAGCTTCTGGCCGTCGGCCAGGGCGTGCTCGGCCGGCTCCGTTACGATCGGCGGAGTAACGTCGGCCCAGCGCGCCGAGCCGTTCTTCCCCGCGTCGGTCAGCCAATCCCGCTCGGCGGGATGCAGATAGACCGGGCAGCCGTATTTTTTGCGCAGCTCCCCTACCCCGCCGATATGATCGAAATGAGCATGCGTCAGCAAAATCGCTTCGACCTTCAGACCGTCCAGCTTGCGCATCAGCGCTCCGTCAGCCGTTCCGGGGTCGATGATTACTGCGTGCGTTCTATCTTCGTTAATGACGACGTAGGCGTTCGTCTGCAGCGCTCCAAGCGCGAATCTTTGAAAAGTCAGCATCGTGCGGCGTTCCTCACACTCCGGACAGAACGTCGCGGATTTCCTCCAGAATGACCTTCTGATAGGCGTTGTCTTCTCCGTAGCGGCGTCCGATTTCCTGTCTCGCCGCGTTCAGCTTCTCCTGGTAATCCGGCGCTTCGCGGTCCGTATTTTCCGCCTTGAATTTATTCATCGGTTCCTGCACGTATTTCGGACGCGCGCCCCACTTGCCGAGCAGATGACCGCCGGTGTCGATGAACAGCACGACCGGGATGGCACGGCCGCCCATCGTCAAATGCTGATCCATCAAGTCGAGGTTTTCCTCCATGATCAGCACCTCTGTCGGGATGCCCGCTTTCTCCATCGCTTTGAATACGACCGGAACGTTGCGCACGACGTCGCCGCACCAGTCCGCCGCCAAAATCATGCAGCGCAGGTCGTCGCGGTTGTTGAGCGACTCGTAAAATTCCTCCAGCTCGGCCGTATGCCATTCGAACCGTTCCAGCCAGGACTCGAACGTCTCCCGATTTTTCGTCATACCTTCGATAAATTGGCTGGGGGACAACCCCTTATGTAATTTGCTGGCGATCAGTTGGCTCATTCGAATAAACTCCTCTCGTTCCGTAGTATCTTTATTTTAGATGCTTTTGCCTCTTTTACGCAAATATTGGACGAGAAAAAAGACCACAAGCAGCGCGATGGCGATCAGAATAACGGGCTGCACGTAAGGAGCCGCCTTCTCGTCGATCTTCTCCCAGTTCTCGCCGAGCGAAGACCCCAGCCATACGAACAGGATCGACCACGGAATGGAAGCCAGAATCGTCAGCCAGGTGAATTTCCACAGATTCATGCGCGCCATCCCCGCGGGAATCGATACGACCTGGCGCATGACCGGCACGAACCGCCCCGTAAATACGATAATCGGCCCGTATTTCTCGAACCATTTTTCCGCCAGATCGATATGCTTGGACTTCAAGTGCAAATACTTGCCGAACCGGTTCAGGAACGGCCTCCCCCCGTAGCGGCCGATCGCGTAGAGCAGCCACTGCTGCAAAATGGCGCCGATCGTTCCGCAGACGACGGCAACCGGGAAAGAAATAATGTCCTGATAGACCAGATAGCCGGCATACCCCAATACGATCTCGCTCGGAATCACTTCGATCGCCAAACCGATAATAATGCCCCAATACCCCAAGCTCTCGACCCAGGCCAGCAATTGCGCCAACCATTCGTGCAGCGTGTCCATCATCGTTTCCAACCCGCTTTCTTCCCCATTGTTAAATCCTTCCGCTCCTCGGACAACCGTCTTCATTCTAGCACAGCCCCGCAGCCGCCTTCCAGTTATACGGCGTTCCCGCAAAATCGTTGCAGGCTTGTCATGAGCGGACGGGCCCCGGCATAGACTTCGAGTAGGTGGACAAAGTTGAAGAGGAGAGAGCGGCATGAATAAAATCGTCATCCTTAACCGCAAGAAAATCCAGCTGTACGCCATTATCGCGGCGCTCGTCATTTTGGCCGGCGCGTATATCGGTTGGCAGCAATCCAAACCCGCCATCGCGCCTGCGGGCGACGAGACGGCCAAGCAGATTCTGTATTTGACGACAGGAGAATTCACGGCTCAGGGAGACAACGGCAAAAAGCTGGAAACCTACCTGTTCTACCCCGGCACCGTCGTCGCCAAAAAAGGCGTGCCCGTCGAGCTGCGCATTACCGGCATCAACGGCCAGTCCCATCCGTTCGTCATCGAAGGCTTCGACATCAAGGGCACCATCAGCAAAGGCAAAACGACCGTCGTCAATTTCACTCCGAAGGAAGCCGGCATCTACACCATCGTCTGCCAGACGCATTCCGATCCGAAAAGCGGCGGACCGATGGTCGGCTATCTCGTCGTCCAATAACTTCGCGCTCGCGGTAACCGCCCCTTTTTCTCCTGCATAGGGTATGGGAGAGAAAGGCAGGCGTAGCCGATGAAAATGTTTCAGGAAAAACATGCCTCCCCGCTGCCTTCGCCGCGCAGCATCCGCCGGGCATGCTCGAACGAGCTGTACCGGACCGTCAAAAGGCTGAAGCGGCACATCCCCGCCCCGCTCGTCCGGGAGGCCGAGGAGCTGTATTTCAAGCGGGTGATCGGCAATCTGATGTGGATCTCGGAAAATAAAAGCAACCGCAAGAAGCTTGCCGATTGGTGGGACGAGGAGGTCAGCGCCGACATCGCGGAGCTGTGGGACGTCGATCGCGTCAAGCTGACGCAAGCTTTCCGGGACGCGTTCGGCGGTTGAATCGACAACAAGGGTTGGACGCCGTTAGCGGCTGGTCCAACCCTTGTTCTTGGCGTTCTCCCGATAATATTAACGTTTCTTGCCCAGGGCGCGGCGGGCGTCGGCGTTTTTCTGAACCTGCTGGCGCAAGATAAGCGCGCGCAGCGGGCGCAGCATCTCGGGCTCGAGCACGTGCATTTTGGCCCCGCAATAGATCCGGTCCTCCTGCCTTTCCCTGCGCACGATTTCCAGCTCGCAGTCGAAGGTGATCCCGATTTCGATCGTCGCTCTCAGCCTCGACTTTGCGGCGAAATGCGGCGCGTCCGGACCGGAAAAGCTGATTCCGGATATGCTGATATCGTGAATCGTAAGGCTTTCCGAGTTCTGGAGTTCCCGTCCCGCCCCGGAATCGCCCAGGACGCGGACGACCAAGGCGTTCCCCTCGATTTCGACCCGGGGGTACTCCCGCCTTTCCTTGAATCTTTTCTGCAGCTCGGGGGGCTGGAGAATCGCGATGGCCCCTTCGTATTTCGCGAACACGATGGACGACATCGACTGGATTCCCGCCGGCGAATATACGGTCATCTTTACCGGCTCTCCCAGCTCGAATTGCTCGAATTCGGGAAGCTCGACCTCGAACAATTCTCCTTCCACATGGGTCATGACGCCGGTCGTGACGAAATTTTTTCCTTCTACGACGGTCCGACAGTGCAGAAGCACGTTTAAGGGCAGCAAATCTCTGTCCAGTTCGGTTAATGCGGCTCTATTGTCTTCGGTATGCGACATCTCCGCGCAACCACCTTCCCGCCATTTTGCTTAAGTCGGATATAAAAAAACAGGCAACTCTATCGGAGCAGCCCGTTTCGCCTGAATCATCCCTGTAGGATTATCGGCAGCCAGGCTGTCATCGTCCGCTGGACATTAGACCCTGTGGCTTTGCGTCCTTGCTTTTCAGCAAGTTTGCGTTTATCGCAATCCGTTTTCCGCTGGAATAATTGTACCATATTCGCTAACTTTCCGTCATATGTTTTTTGCGTCTCCGCCAAGCCCCGCCCCGGTCAGCGCACCATGACGACGCGGTTGCGGCCTTCATTTTTGGCCTTGTACAGAGCGGCGTCCGCGCTGGAGAATACCTCTCGCAAATATTCCTTGGGATCGGTGAATTTCAAGTTGTCGCTGGATTCGGACAGCACGCCCATGCTGATCGTGACGCCCACTTTATCCGGTCCGGCCTGCACCTGGTTCTCCCCGACGGCGAGCATGATTCGCTCCGCCAGCAGCTCCGCCTGCTCCCGGTTCGTATGGGGCAGGTAGACGGTGAACTCCTCTCCTCCGTATCTTGCCAGAATATCCGTCCGCCGCAGCATCGAACGAACGATCTCCGCCGTGCTGCGAAGCACCTCGTCGCCGACAAGATGGCCGTATTTATCGTTAATTTGCTTAAAGTAATCGATATCGAACAAGAAAATGGCGAACGGAATTTGATACCTCATGTTCAGCAGCACTTCGTGCTCCAATTGCTGCATCAGATACCTGCGGTTGAAGCACCCGGTCAGCCCGTCGGTGACGGCCATCTGCTCCAGCTTCTGGTTCACGCGGAACAATTCTTCCTGTATCGTGATCAATTCCAGGTTTCGCTCGTGCAGCGCCTCGTTTTTGCGATTCATCTCCACGACCAGCTTGCGCAGCTCCGAGACGTCGTGGAAGGTAATAATCCGCCCGAGCAGCGTTCTGCGGCTGTCCAGGACGGGCGATATTTGAATCGACACGTGCCTGCCCGACGAGTCCTGAAGCGAAAATTCCATCTGCAGCTTCTCTTGGGGATGATGATTGTAGCGGTACAGAAATTCGTAGACTTCCCCCTGCACCTGCAAAGGGCCCAGAAACTTCTCCATCTCGAACGTCTCGCCTTTGGCGACTTGCACGAGCGGCGAAGCGCCCCGGTTCACTTCCAGCACTTTGCCGTTCTCGTCCACGACGATAACGCCGGTGGTCATATGCTCGAAAATATCCCGTTGGGCCATGCTCAAAATATCCAGCATGCCAAACCGATAAATCGCGATGACGAAGCAGAGATCCGACAGTAAAATGCCCATCGAGAGCAGGCCCGGAACGACCGGCAGCCACTCGACCAGCAATACGTTCACGAATACGTCGAGCAGCCCGAGCCCCGTCAGTACGAACATGCCGATTAAAGCGGTTGCAAGCTGCTTGCGCTGATTCACGGACGTTACGCTCCTCAGAGCGTGAAACATATTCAGCAGGGCGACGAAAAGGTAAGCGAATTGAACGAGGACGAGCAGCCACAGCAGCGGGCCGTATTCCCGTTCGGTATAGCCGTCGACGACCGGGGCCATGAACAGCTTGCCCGGGTTCCACATCGCCGCCGCGATGCAGACGACCGCCGGGCCAATATACAGCAGAACCCGGCTCCCTTTCAACTGGGTCGTTCGATTCGCGAGGAAAAAAACGAAGAATAACCACCCCGGGCCAAGCATTCCCAAGGCCACGAAGGATAAATTGATGAAAAACAGTTGAACGTTGGGAAAATCCGTCAGCTTGACCGCGAACTGTCCGAGCGGCCACAGCATCATGATAAAATGAAAAGCCAAATACACTTTATGCGTCGTCGTAATTCTGTTAACGGCGATAACGCCGATGAATAGCAGAAAAAGCATCAAAAAAAGGATAAAATCGATCCATTGGATTCCCAAGGCATTCACCTTTTCATAAAAGGGCTGAATAAAAAAATGCGGCAGGCATGTTTGATTTTACCATATCGCCGCTTTTTCCGACAACCAGATATCCGCCGAAAGACTTCATTCTAGTTATTTTTCGTATATTTTCAAGGACTTTTTTACTTATTTTTATAAGACCCCGGTCTTAATAATCAGTTTTCCCGCTCCATAAAGGGTGAAACGGACAAAAAATCGCGAAAACGCTCGTATTCGGCGCGAAGATTTTCGATACTGGCAGGGGAGCTGCCGCGGCTCTTGACCGCGCGGATCAGCAAATTTTTAGGCGTATGCTCCAGATCGATAAACTCCAGCATTTGCGTTCTGTAGCCGGCCAGCTCCAGCAAATTCGCCCGAATCGCATCCGTCGCGAGCGCCGCGAACCGCTCTTTCAAAATGCCGTGCTTAAGCAGCGGCTGCAGAACGGGCTGGGAGATTTGACGAAACAGCTCGTGCTGACAGCAAGGAACGGACAAAATGACGCTCGCCCCCCAGCCGATCGCCTTCAGCAGCGCCGCGTCCGTAGCCGTATCGCAGGCGTGCAAAGTGACGACCATATCGATGGAAGCCTGCCCCTTGAAATCCGAAATGTCCCCTACCGCGAACGTCAGCTCCTCCCAGCCGAGCTCGGAAGCCAGCTTGGAGCAAGCCTCAATGACGTCTTTCTTCAGATCCAGTCCGAAGATGCGAACGGGAAGCTTCATCTTGACCGCCAAATAATGATACAGGGCGAAAGTCAGATACGATTTGCCGCAGCCGAAATCCACGATGTGCAGCGGCTTGCCCCGCGGCAGCTCCGGCGCGGCGTCGGCCACCATCTCGAGAAACCGGTTGATCTGCCGGAATTTATCATACTTCGCCTTGACGACTTTGCCCTCCGGCGTCATGACGCCGAGGGCGACCAGAAACAGCACCGGCTCGCCTTCCGGAAGAACGTACCGCTTGTCCCGGTTGTGCGTCTGGGGAACCGCCTTGCTCGCGGTTCCCTCTTGATCGGACGTTTTCGCCCGCGCGATCAGCGTCAGCTCTCCCTTCTTGTTGGCGAGAGCCTGAATATCGGCCTCCGTAGTCTGAATCAGCGCCTGCTTATAGCTTGTCATTTCGTTCGCAAGCTTGGCCGCCAGCTCGTCCGCGTTCACATTTTCATGGAACGCCTTGTTGTCCGCAAGCCGTTCGAACTGATAGCGCAGCCCGCCCTTGAGCGTAACGGGCCTTACGGTCGCCTTGCGCGCGATCGTCCCGTCCTTGCGTCTCGGGGCGCTGAATACGGCTTGCACCAGCCGTTCCTCGGCGGCTATTTTCTCCAATAAAGCGAGCCATTCCCGTTGACCGACTTTCCCGTTCACGATACCTTCTCCTTCATCAACGCCGCCCATTGTCGGCGTCCTTCTTCCAGCTCTTCCCTGGTCAAGCCTCCGGCTTCGAGAACGTCGTCGCCGGAAGCCGCCAGCCTTTCATAGAACGCCGTTCCTTCTTCCTCCGTCACCGCCTGATCGTCCGCGAGCTCGTAGAGCTCGTTTTCCGCATCCGCCAGCCTGCCTTCGGACTCGTACCACTGCCAGAGCGCCCGCTTCGTCTCCGCGGACGGCTCATAGGGCTCCAACGCCTTCATCAGCTCCGACACTTTGTCGCGAATGTCCCAGCCTTCGATCTCCATGCCGCCGCGAAGCATGAACAAGTTCAAACGAAGCGCCTTCTCGTACCTCGGCACGCTCTCCCCGGCCTCTCCCAGATCGCTCAGCAAATCCGCCTCCTGCTGCAAAAATGCCGCAACGACGGCCACCGATTCCGCATTCGGACTTCCCGTTACCGACAGCATGGCCAGCAGATCGTCGTCCGACAGTCCCATGGCCAGCCGCGAACGCAGGCGCAGCTCCCGGCCGAGAAACTCGTCAATCAGATCGAGCGCCTCCCGCTGCTTCTGCTGCTGCCTCAGCCCCGCCGCTTTGCCCAGCGCGAGGCCGGCTTGCGTCAACAGACGAATCAGATAATCCCGCTCAAACACGATCAGTCCTCCGATTCCGTTCCATAAAAGAGCCTATGCACCCGGCCAGCGCCTCCGGGGCCTCCATCATTCCCATATGTCCGACGCCCTCCAGCGTAATCGCCGTCACGTTGTCTCCGGATACCGGAAACCTTTTTTCCGGCGGAATGACCTCGTCCGACTCGCCGGCCAGCAGCAGAATCGGCAGGTTTAACCGCTGGAGGACGGACACGCGATCGGGCCGGGCCCTCATGCCGAGAGCGCAGCCCGCTGCGCCTTCCGGCGACGTCCCGTAGCCGATTTCCTTCGCTTTCGCGATCAGCTCCGGCTTGCTCTCTCGGTGAGCAGGAGAAAACAGCTTCGGGACAAGACCGTCGACGAACGCATCGACGCCTTGCGTACGAATCGTCTCCGCAGCTTTCAGCCTGTTTTCCTTCGCCTGCTCGGTATCGGGGTAGGCGGTCGAATGCACAAGCCCTAGCGCGGTTAAGCGATGCGGATATTTTTCCGCAAAAGCCAGCGCCGCATAGCCGCCCAAGGAATGCCCGAACAGGGCGATCTTCGGCAAATTCAGCTCGTCCATCAACGCGGCGACATCGTCGGCCAAATCCTCCATCGTATAGCGCTCTTCCGATCCCGCGGCGTCCGAATCCCCATGTCCTCTCAGATCGGGCACGATCGTCCGTCCGATCCCGGCAAAATGCGGCAGCGCCTCCTCCCAGTATCGGCGGCTTCCGCAAAAGCCGTGCAGCAGAACGATCGGCTCCCCTTTGCCGGCTTCCTCGTAAGCAACGGAAATCCCCGTAGACAACTGTTTTTTATTCATAAGAGATCCTTCCTTTCCTTCTTTAGCATGTCCCTATTTCGCATGTCCCTATCTCGTATACCCCTATCTGACGCGTCCGCATCTCGCAAGTTCCTTCTCGTAGCCCCTGCCTCGCACGTCCCTTTCGCATGTTACTATTCCGCAAGTTACTATTTCGCATGTCCCTATCTCGCAAATCTCCGCAAAACGCTATCTCGCAAGTCTCCTCTGACCCTCATCGCGTTCGCAATGACGTCGGCGACCTGTTCGGCCATCTCCATAACGCGGTACAATGACGTAGACTGCAGCGTCCAGTAAGGTTTTAAGCTGTTCTCATTTACGACGCCTTCGATACTGTACGCGCCGACGGCTTCGAGCCCTCCGTTCACCGAGCGGGCGGGGACGAGCGGTCCTTTTCTCGCCAGAAACGAGCCGACGCTCTCCGGGCGGCCCAAGCAGGCGTCGATTGCGATTATAACCGCTTTTTCCGGCAGCGTGCGCATCAACTTCGGCAGCGAGTTCGCGTCGCAGGGGATTCTCAGCGTCCCTAGAACGCCGCTCACTCCCCGATCCTCCAGCAGCGTGCCGACCCACGGCCCCAAGCTGTCCCCTGTTGAACGGTCCGTTCCGATGCACAGAAAGATCAGTTCCTCTCCTCCATGCTCCGAGACGATCCGGTTCACAAAAGCCTGCAGTCCGGCGGCATCCACCCGGTCGGCCTCTCCCGGCTTGCGGTCGATCATCGTACTCTCTCCCATTCTCAAACTCTTTGTTTCAGGTTACCACTCCGGCAAGCGGAATGCCACTTTTGCACCCGATTGCCTGCTCACGGACATATGCTCTCTTTTCCACCGACTCTTGCTCATGGACGTATGCTCTCTTTTCCACCGACTCTTGCTCATGGACGTATGCTCTCTTTCCACTCCCCCCTTGCTCGCGAGCGCATAACCTCCTCCTGTGTTACAATAGCAGCATCCCTATTTAGGCCAGAGAGGAAGAAAACGATGGATTTGACCCAACCGACGCAACAAAACGTGGAATATATGATCGAAGCGATCAAGTCGAAGCTGCGCATGGCGACAGGCTCGGCAATGCAAGCCTCCAGCTTCACCGTGGACAAATACGAGGACCTGAAAGATATCTACGACATGATCCAATCCAAGGAACGCTTCAGCATCAGCGAAGTCGAAGCTCTCGTGTCCGAGCTGGGTAAGCTTCGCGGATAACCGCCCTCCTCTCCACTAATCCACTCCCGGCAAGCGCGGACTGCAGCTCAGTCTGCGCTTTTTGCATGCCTTCGGAGCTTTCTGCACCCTGAAAGGGAATATATTCCAGAAAATATTTTTCCAGATACCTCCTAACCCTAGCTCGTTTGTATCCCATTTTCCCGCTCCCTGAGCCATCTGCAGATCCCTTGCTTTTCCAACGGATTCCCCGTTTCCCTGCTCCTATTCCTGTTCCTGCCTTGCTCTGCTCTTGCTCTGCTCTTTGCTCTACTCTTGCTCTACTCTTGCTCTACTCTTGCTCTACTCTTGCTCTGCTCTTGCTCTGCTCTTGCTCTGCCCTTGCTCTGCTCTTGCTCTGTCCTTGCTCCTGCTTCCCGTTCCTGCTCCTACTCCTGCTTCCCCGCTTCCCGTTCCCGTTCCCAGCCCACTTCCCCTCTCCCGCCGAAATTTCTGCTCTCCTTGGCCTGAATCACCCCGTATTCCTTTGCGCGAATCATACACTGATCTTTCTACCCCATTATTCTCTACTCCTCCGCCAGACTCGCCGCAGCTTCCTCCGATATTCAAGTTGTATGCCTCATTTATTACCCAAGAACAAGAAAGCCGCCTAAGCCCAAGTTAGCGCATCTTTCCTCCCCATCTGCCATTCACTCAGGGAAGCCGAATTTGAGATACAATGACGTTCGCCAAGATAGGAAAATTCAGGGAACTGTCTGAAATTTCACTGAAATCATGGAATAGTGGTTGAAATGGGAATGTATGTTTGGTATGATGAGAAAAAAGGGAACAAACGTTCGATATGTGAGGAGATGAGGATCCGATGGCGTCCATTCGCAAGTTTATGGCACTCTTTCCGGACGAGCAGGCCTGCAGGGACTATTTGTTTGCTGCACGTTGGCCTCGCGGTTTTATTTGCACCAAGTGCGGCGAGATGCGGTACTGCTTGATCAAAACGCGGAACGTCTACGAATGCGCCAACTGCAAGACGCAAACCTCCATTACCTCCAACACCCTCATGCACCGGACCAAGCTGCCTCTGCGTTACTGGATGGTGGCTCTCTACTGGGTCGCCTCCGGGTTTCCCTGTTCCGCGCGCAAGCTGGCCCAGACGCTGCGTATTCAGCAGCGAACGGCCGACAGGCTGCTTCGCAAGATCCGGCTTGCCATGCACAAGTCGGAACGCATCCCCATGCTCGATTTCTGGAAACGAGAGAAGCGCTCCGAGCAGCTGCCGATCGTACGCAGGGCCATGCTGCTGATGTACCGGAAGGCCCGCGCCTTCATTCGGAAGTATTACGGAAAACGCGTCTCCAAGTGGAACCGGCTGTACTACTATTACGAATATCGTTTTCGAAGCAGCAACGATTGTAATCCGATCGCCGCGCTCAGCAAGCTGATCCTGAGTGCCTGCACGACGATCTACACGCTTAACGAATACGGGATGCTCCGCGAGCGAAAGAGTCCGGCAGCGTAAATAAAACGGCCGGGCGGAGGTTTCCCTCTTCCCAACCGCTGTTATCCGTCTTTACTTGTATAACTTTGTCCTGCCTATCCATCCTCGAACGAACAGCAGGCAACGATTACGTCGTTGCGAATTTGGCCAGGAATCGACCAAAGGCAGCCCGACCTTTCTCATCCACTTTATATACGCCCGCATCGCGAAGCACAGCATAGAAGATATCGCCCACGTCAGCTTGCAGCAGGAGCTTGGCCGCATCTTCGGATCCGTCCGTTCCATAGCGGTCGACCAGCTGCCAAATCCAATCGGCATGCTTGTTCAGAGGATGATCGCTGGAGGAAATCGCCTTTTCATCGTAATCCGTTTTGCCTGTCAGAATATCGGCGATCTGGCTCAATTCGGCTTCCAAGCGACCCGGCAGCACCGCCAGCCCCATCACCTCGATGAGACCGATGTTCTCTTTTTTAATATGGTGCAGCTCTTGGTGCGGGTGGAAAATGCCGTCCGGGTGTTCTTCGCTCGTGCGGTTGTTGCGAAGCACGAGATCGAGCTCGTAGGCGCCATTATCCTTGAACCGGGCAATTGGCGTGATCGTATTGTGCTCGACGCGCTCCCCGTCCCTCTCGCTGTATGCGAAGATGTCCGCGTCCGGGTCGCTGTAGCCGCGCCATTCGGCGAGAATGGCGGATGCAGCTTCGAGAATCGCCCGGCGGTTGCTGGACTGCAGACGAAGTACGGACATCGGCCACTGCACGATTCCGAGAGAAACCTCCGGATGCTTGTCGTATTGTCGCCATTCCGGCACGGGAGCGGTCTCCATCGGGAAGACGTGGCGCCCGGCCTGGAAATGATCGTGATTCAAAATCGAGCCGCCCACGATCGGAAGATCCGCGTTGGAGCCGATAAAATAGTGCGGAAACTGTTCGACGAAATCCAGCAGTCGGGCGAAGGTGGCTGACGAAATTTTCATCGGAACGTGCTCGCCGCAAAAAACGATGCTGTGTTCGTTGTAATATACGTAAGGGGAATATTGGAAAAACCAATCTTCGCCCTGCAGCGTTAATGGCAAAATGCGCAAATTTTGTCTGGCCGGGTGATCCGGGCGCCCTGCGTATCCGACGTTCTCCTTGCACAGCAAGCATTTCGGATAATGGGATTGCGGCAAGGATTTGAGCAGCGCGATTTCCTTCGGATCCTTCTCCGGCTTGGACAGGTTGACCGTAATTTCCAGCTCTCCGTCCGGGGTGCGATGCTTCCAATAACCGTTCTTCTCGATCCGATCCATGCGAATGTAGTTGGAGTCGATGCTCAGCTTGTAAAACCAATCCGTCGCGCGAGCAATGCCGCTCTCCTCCGCCAGTCCGCGGAACCGACGATTCGTCTCCGAAGGCCGCGGCAGCAGCAGGCCCATAATACGAGCGTCGAACAAATCTCGGTAGGTCAACGTATCGTCCGGAATGAGACCTGAAGCGGCAGCCTCATCGAGAAGAGGCCCCAACAGCGGAACCGGGCTGTCCGGCAGCTCTTCGATTGACGGCATGCTCTCCGCCGGCTCCTTCACGCCGTACAGATCGAGCAGACGGTTGCGAACGTCGTCCACGTCGAGCGGTTCGATCAGTCCTCGATGCAGTGCGAACGCAACCAGCTTCTCGATTGCCGCCGCTAATCGATGCTCTTCCGCCGCTTGGGGGGTCGTTGTCGATTCGTTCATGCGATAATCCTCCCCTTCTTACTTCTTGTAGCCGTTCGGATTCGTGCTATGCCACTCCCATGCGCTCTTGACGATGGCTTCGAGTTTGTCGCGTTTCGGCGCCCAGCCAAGCTCCTTACGCGCCCGATCCGAAGAGGCGATCAGCACCGCCGGGTCTCCGGCTCTGCGCGCTTCGATCTTCGCCGGAATCGGATGGCCCGTCACTTCGCGCGAGACGTCGACGACCTGCTTAACCGAGTAGCCGTTGCCGCTGCCCAAGTTGTAGATCGCGCTCTCCCCGCCTTGACGAAGCCGTTCCAGCGCCAAAATATGAGCGTCCGCAAGATCGCTGACGTGGATATAATCGCGAATGCAGGTGCCGTCTTCGGTCGCGTAATCGTCGCCGAATACGGAGATGAACTCGCGCTGCCCCAGCGCGACCTGCAGCACAAGCGGCACCAGATGCGATTCCGGATTGTGGTCTTCCCCGATCTTGCCGGAATCATGCGCGCCTGCCGCGTTGAAATAACGGAGGGAAACGAACTTGATGCCATGGGCCACGTCGAACCAGCGGATCATTTTCTCCATCGACAGCTTGGTTTCGCCGTAAGCATTCGTCGGCACGGTCCGATCATACTCGTCGATGGGCACTCGTTCCGGTTCTCCGTAGGTCGCCGCGGTCGAAGAGAACACGATGCGGGATACGCCGGCTTTCTGCATCTGCTCGAGCAGGCACAGCGTTCCGTACACGTTATTGTGATAATATTTGCCCGGGTCCTTCATGCTCTCGCCGACGAGGGAATTCGCAGCGAAATGGATGACGCCGTCGATGTCGTTTTCCTGAAACACCTTGGCCAGGAACTCTCCGTCGCGCAGGTCTCCTTCATAAAATCTGCCGCCCAGCACGGCGTCCCGGTGACCTTGGTACAGATTGTCGACGACGACGACCTGCTCACCCTTTTCCAACAATGCCGCAACCGCATGCGAGCCGATGTAGCCCGCGCCGCCTGTTACCAATACCGCCATCGTTTACGCCTCCCCTTTCAGTTCTCCGACTCCATCCCCGATGTCGCATACGTAAAACGCAGGCTTAAGATCGGTAGCGGCCTCGTATTTGTCGCCCACTTCGGAAATGAACCGTTCCACGGAATCCTTGTGAACGAGCGATACCGTGCAGCCGCCAAACCCGGCTCCCGTCATTCGCGAGCCAAGCACGCCCGGCACCGTACGCGCTGCGTCGACCATCGCGTCGAGCTCGGCTCCCGTCACCTCGTACAGATCGCGCAGCGAATCGTGCGAGGCGTTCATCAGCTGGCCGAACGCGGCCAGATCGTCCTTGTTCAGCACTTCGATCGAACGGCCTACGCGGTCGATCTCTTCGACGACGTGGCGCGCCCGGCGGCGGACCGTCTCGTCGGCGATCAGATGAGCGTTGTCCTCGAACTGCTGCAGCGTCAGCTGTCCGAGCAGAGTCAACTCCGGGAAAGCAGCGCGAAGGTCGCGAACCGCTTGCTCACATTGCGCGCGGCGCTCGTTATATTTGGAATCGACCAGCCCGCGGCGTTTGTTCGTATTGCCGATGACCAGCTTGTAGTCGCCGGAGCGGAAAGGCACCAGCTCGTATTTAAGCGTATCGCAATCGAGATGAATGGCATGGTCCTTGCGTCCGTTGGCAACCGCGAATTGATCCATGATGCCGCATTTGACGCCGATAAATTCATTTTCCGCATGCTGCGACCAGAGAGCGATCTGCACCGTATCCGTCGGTTTGCCTTCCAAAGTCAGCAAAGCGTACGCCGTAACGACTTCTATGGAAGCGGAGGAGGACAGTCCCGATCCGTTCGGAATCTCGCCGTGATACAGAAAATTATATCCTCGGCTCAGTTCGATGCCGCGCTGCTTCAGTTCCCACACGATGCCTTTCGGATAATTCGCCCAATCGTCTTCTTCTCTAAAAGCAATCTCATCCAATGGGATCTCCGACGTCCCCGGGAAATTCGTCGAAGCGAAGCCGAGCTTGCGATCGTCGCGCGGAGCGATCAGCAGCGTTGTGCCGAATGTGAGCGCCGCCGGGAAGACCGCTCCTCCGTTGTAGTCGGTGTGCTCGCCGATCAGATTGACCCGCCCTGGCGCCTGAAACGCCGATAAGCCGGAAGCGTCCCCGCCGAACTGCTCTGCGAACCGTTTTTTCAACTCCGTAAGCTGTGCCATAAGGAATCCATCTCTCCTCCGAATTGTTGTTCGTTTGATCTTATTATAGCGATAATCCCGGGAAAATCGAAATGGCTTGAAGTGCTCTTCATATGGAGAAATGTGACTTTCGGGAAAGGGAAATCGAGATTTTCGTGGTATAATCGGATAAGATAGGAAGAGTTTCGGCAGAGGACACAAGAAGCTCTATACAAGATTAAGAAGTCACAGTGGAGGAAAGGAGTCGTTATGATGGCCAAGCAAGCGACCTACCGCGTCGCGTCCAACCCCTCCGGCTTTCGGAAGGATGCGCTGGCCGTTCTGTTCGCCGGAGACAGCCAGACCAAACCTCTGCATCGGATCGGGCCCAAGGTGGTCGATTATTATTTGCTTCATCACGTGCTGTCGGGCAGTGGAATATTTCGTATGGGAGAAGTCGAGCTTGAGCTCGGGGCAGGGGACAGCTTTCTGATCTATCCGGGCCGATTGTTTCATTACGTCTCGGACGAAGATTTTCCGTGGAGGTACCGCTGGGTTGCATTTGCCGGTTCGGGAGCGGGAACCCTCGTCAAAGACGCCGGCTTCGACCCGGATCGGCCTTGGGCTCGGACGGGAGGGGATAAAGCTCCCGGAGAACGATGCCGGGCAATCTTCGAAGCTTTCCGGGAAAGGGGCGGCTCCGCGGCTCTGGCCGCATCCGGTCACCTGCATCTGCTGCTGGCGAGCCTGCGCGAAGCTTCGGGGGATTCCGAACCCGCCTATCCTCGTCCGGGCACGCACACCGAAGAATTGGCCCGCCAAGTGACCGGCTACTTGTCCACCCAATACGCGGAACCGATTACGATCGAAGGCATGGCCGAGGCGCTTGGATACAATCGCGCTTATTTGTCCCGCATGTTCAAGCAGCACGTCGGCGTCTCTCCGGCTACCTTCCTGGCGAAGCTGCGCGTCGATCAAGGAAGACGGCTGCTGCGCGAGCGGCCGGAGCTTACCGTAGAGCAAATCGCCTCGTCGGTCGGCTTTCAGGACGCGCTGTACTTCTCCAAGCAGTTCCGACGCTGGTATGCGCAGTCGCCAACGGAGTACAGAACAACCGTCGACGACGCCTTAAAAAAGAAATAAAAGCCGGCCGGGGCTGCCGAGCGGATCAGCGGGCGCGGGCCGACGAGCTGCAGCTGGGGCGAATTGGCAGACACGGAGCCCCGAATGGCAGTCGAGACGAGTCGGCGGGTGGGAGGCGGCAAGTGAGCCGAAGCCGTAGGCGAGCCGGAACGGCAAGCTACCAGGAGAAAACAGGCTCCCAGCTTCCCGCGGCTTCCTTCGCGTCGTTGAGGAATTCGTCGGGAAACGTCCGGTCCAGCTTAAGCATTGTCTCGTCCGAAGCGCCTCCGATTCGTTTGAGCGCCGCTTTGACGATATACGGCCAGGCCACTTCCGTTCCGTCGGTCACCGTCAGGGATACGCCGATACGCTCGCGTCGCAGCCCCAGCGCGAATACGCCGTGCGCCCCGCTCTTGGCGACGATGTTCGGATCTTCGAGCAGCAGGCTGGCCAGCCGATAACGCCCTTCGACGAGCTCGGGATAGGCGTTCATTGCCGACGCTATACGTCTTGCCGCATCGGCCGCGGCGCGATCCTCGGCAAGCTCGGGAGTCGCAAGTCGGCCGTAGGCCAAGGCAAGCGAGCGCAAGGGCATCCCCGCCACCGGAAAGCCGCAGCCGTCCTTGCCGATCGTCATCTGCTCGCTGTCGGCTTCCGCCCATTGCCTGATAAGACGAACGATTTCCCGCTGCGCGGGATGGTCCGGGCGAATGTAGCCTTCAAGCGGCCAGCCTTTCAGCTTGCTCCACGCCAATACGCCCAGATGCTTGCCTGCGCAGGTATGGAGCAGCTTGCGCGGCTGACCGCCAGCGGCGACATACTCGTCTCTCTGTCGACGGCCGACCGGAAGCGTAGGCTGGATGGCGAGCATTTCCTCGTTCAGTCCCGTACGGGCTAAAATTTCCTCCAATACTTCGATCTGCTCGCGACTTCCTCTATGCGATGCCGACAGCAGAGCCAAATGGCGCTCCTCGAAGCCGTACGCTTCGGCGGCTCCGTCCAGCAGTGAGGCAATTGCCTGGATCGGCTTGGCGGTCGAACGCACGTAGGCAGGCTCGTCGACGCTGCCGCAAGCGTGCAGCAGCTTGCCGTCCGCCGCGGATACGACGGCGATCCGTCCTCTATGCACATTCTCCGTCCGTCCGCCCCTATTCATGATCAATAGCGGAACGTCCGCCGGGATCGGCTTCGTACTCATCGTGATCGTTTCCCCTTTCGCTGTCTTGGCGCAGTCCGACAAAAAACCAGACGTCGCCGTCTGGAATTCGGTCGTCCCTTATTCATAAGTATGCCCGGCCAACCAAATTTGGCTCGCTCAGGTAATCGTTCCGGCGGTCTCCTTCTTGCGGGAATCCTCCGCTTCCTCCTCGAAATTCACCGCCTCGGCCACCAGATACAGCGGGCGGCCCTTGGCTTCTTCGTAGGTCCTTCCAATATACTCTCCCAGAACGCCGAGCAGCGACAGCGTAATGCCGTGGAACAGCAGGCTGATCGCGATCATCGAAGTCCAGCCTTCCCTCGTCGTATCGGTGAACAGGCGCTGGTACAGCACGACGAACAGGTAGATAAAGCCGGCGGCCGACAGCACGAAGCCGAGCACGCTGGCGATTTTCAGCGGGCGGGTGGAGAACGAGGTCATCGCGTCCAAGGACAGCCGGATCATTTTGCGCAGCGGATACTTCGTCTCTCCCGCGAACCGTTCGTCCCGCACGTAGTCTACCGACGTCTGCTTAAAGCCCGCCCAACTGACAAGGCCGCGAATGAACCGGCTTCGTTCCCGCATGGAAGTGAGCGCGTCGGATACTTTGCGGTCCATCAGCCGAAAATCGCCCGTATCCACGGGAATATTCACCGACGTCATCGAACGCAGCAGCCTGTAGAATACCGCAGCGGTTAATTTCTTGAACCACGATTCCCCTTTGCGCTCGATCCGTTTGCCGTAGACGACATCGTAGCCTTCGCGCCACTTGGCGACCATGTCGGCGATCAGCTCGGGAGGGTCCTGCAGATCGGCGTCGATCAGCACGACCGTTCTGCCCGAGGCATGATCCATCCCGGCCGTCACCGCGATCTGATGGCCGAAATTGCGCGAGAACTCCACCAGCTTCACGCGGCGATCCTCGGCGCACAGGGAACGTACGATATCCGCCGTCCGATCGCGGCTGCCATCGTTCACGAACACGATCTCGTACGTCTCCCCGAGCTTGTCCAGCACCGCTTGCAGCCGGCGGTAAGTCACTTCGATCACTTCTTCCTCGTTGTACATCGGAACGACAACGGAAAGAAAACAGCCCTTCTGCACAATTTAATCTCCCTTCAGCAAGAAACAACATGAAAACAACATGTTCAAAAAAGTCCGCTTTTCAGCACCGAGAAGGTTGGATGAAGCTTAGGAACTGAGGAGCGGAGCGTAGGAAAAGCCTACGTGAGCACCGGAAGGCCCGGCTGAATTCAAGATTCGACGCCGAGTCTGCTCCCTGTGTATCTTCGTGATCAAAAGCGGATTTAGAAGCCCCAGCTCGGCAGCCAGCGGATCATGACATTCATCCACTCCCGGCTGATCGTCATTCCGGTGTACACCGGATAGAACCAGATGAACAGCCCGGCGGCCGCGACTACGAACGCCAGCGTCACTCTGCGCCCGTTGTAGCTTCGTTCCTCGAACCAGCGAAGCATCCAGACAATGGACAAAATCAGGAGCGGCACCATCGGAAAATAATGATACAGGAACGTAATGCTTCGCGGCGCGACCATCCACGGCACGTAAAAGCTCAAGTAGGCGACGCCCAGCGTCAGCACGATGCGGTCCCTTCTGCGGAAGCCGAGCCACCAGGAAGCGAGCAGCGCCGCCAGTCCTCCCCACCAGATCAGCGGGTTGCCGATCGCCGCGATGCTCTGCGCCTCTCCGTTGTCGAGATCCTTGCCTCCGTAATACCAGACCGGTCGGAGCATCAGAGGCCAAGTGTACCATTTCGAAGCGTACGGGTGTTCTTCCTTGACGCCTTTATGGTAGTCGTACATATTTTTCTGGAACTGCCACAAGTCTTTGTAGCTGTCTTCCGCTTTGGTCGCTTTGATGAACGGCACGTAGGTTGCGGCGTACACGCCGACCGGAACCGCCACGTAGAAAACGACGCAGGCCATCAGCGTCAGCACGATGCGCCGCAAAGTATCGAAGTCGCCGGCCATTCGTCCTTCCCGCCAGCGGCGGAATAGCGCGAAAACCAGCAATATCGCCAGCCCCGCTCCGCCGTACAGATAGTTCCATTTAACCGCCGCGGCCGCACCGAAGAACAAGCCGCTAAGCGCAAGATAGCCAAGCCCGCGCTTGAAGCCGCCGCCCTGCCACCTTGTTTCCCCGAACCGGTACATCCCGTAAAACATGACAATCGTAAACGTTACGCCGGAAATATCGACGTTCGCGGAGCGGGAATGCACGAGATGGAAGCCTTCCAGCACGAGCAGCAGCGCGGCGAGAAAGGCATATCTCGTTCTCCCGAACATCCCTTTGGCGACGGTGTAGAAGAGCGGCACCATCAACGTCCCGACCACGCCGGCCATGAAACGCCAGCCGTACGGCGTCATATCGAACATCCGGACGCCGAGCTCGAGAATGATTTTGCCCAGCGGCGGATGCGTGTTCTCGTACGGCTCCATCAGCTCGACGAATTCGTACGCCGTGCGCCCGTGATAAATCTCGTCGAAGTACATGCCGTTGCGGTAATCGGGCCGGTACGGCGCCCACTGCTGCTCGTCGAACACCTGTTGTCCGCCGCCCTGCGCAGCCTCCGAATTGCCGCTCCCGGATTCGATGCTTGCGATCGGAATCGCAACGGATTCGATGCCCTTCGTGAAGAAGGCCGCTTCGTAGAGACGGTAGCCGGTACGAACGGTCGTAAAGCGCACGTAGCGGGCTTCGACCGACTTGTCCTCCGACTTCCATGTAAAGACGCGATTCGTCTTATGCTCGACCTTTGCATAGGATTCCCAATTTTGGCCGTCCAGCGACCATTCGATATTCGTCTCGCCTTTGGCGCCGGGACCTTCGTACAGATTAAGTCGGTCGACCTTCCTGGCTTCGCCGAAATCGACGGTGAAATAATCCCCCGCCTTGTCCGGCATCCAGAACGTCTGGGGCGCGGTTCGATTGCCCAGATCGGTAAAAGTCATAATCGCCGATATCGCGGTAAGAAGCACAACCAATATAAGATCCAACGGCGTCCACCGCCGATCCTCGCGGTAATGGGACGAAGATTTCCCCCATTGTACCGGAGCGGACCGGACAGTCTCATGATAGTCCATTTCCGTCCTCGCTTTCGACTTTTTGCCACAGCTTTTTCCTGTCCCTATTGTAGACGAACCGCCGCTCTCTGGAAAGAGCGCGATTCATTTTGCCCGTAACGGGTAATTCAAATCAAGTACCGTATTGCAAAAACGAGGAGGAATTCACTATGGCGGAAACAAAACAAGCGGTTAAAGGAATCGTAATCGGCGGAATTATCGGAGCGGCGGCCGCGCTGCTGCTGGCTCCCAAATCCGGCAAGGAGCTCCGCAAAGATATTCGCGTCCGTTACTCGTCCGTACAGGACCGCACCAAGCAGCTCGTCTCCGACGCCGGCAGCAAAACGCTGGAGCTGGCCCAGCAGGTCGGACGGAAAACGGCCGACCTCGCGGACAAAACCCGCTCCATCGTCGCCGGAGTCCAGGAAGAAATTCAGGAGCAGGGCGCCAAGGCGCTCGACAGCGTACGCAACGGCTCCATGGTCCACGACTTCAAGGACATGCAGAAAATGGGTAAGGAAATGAAGCAAATGAAAACGGAAAGCGAGCTGGAAGAAGACGGACTCGTGAACGATCCGATCCAGAACCGTTAAACCTTTACTTCAAAGAGAAGCTCCTCGCATCGTCGGCGGGGAGCTTCTCTTTTGGCTTATTTTCAATTTGCGCTTCGTTTGCAGTTTGGCGCTCGGAGGGCCGGGCCGTTACTCCCGTCAGCCGCTAGCTTCGTTCGGAACCTTGTCGGCCTTGAACCTGGCCCGCAGGACGTCGACGGTCGCGTCTTCCTCCAGCAATGCCGGAACGAACAGCGAGTCGCACCCTTCCTTCACGAAGCTGGTACCCTTCAGATGGTAGCCGTGCTGCTTGGCCAGCTCGTACAGCTTGCAAAATTTCTCCGCCGCGTCTACCGCTTGTCCGATCTGAGAGTATACCGCCAGCTTGTTGCCGAAGCCAAGCGGATTTACGCGGGAACAGATCGTCAGATGGAAGGCCTCGTCTTGCTCCAGTACGAATACATCGCTTTCGGAAAATTCGATTTGGTATTTGACCGTCATGTTCACCCTCTCCTTTGACGGAAGGATTAAAGCTTCCGTTATCGCTAATTACACTTTTCGGGAGAAGATGAAACGGGGCCGTCATTCCGTTTTTCGGATGAGCAGCTTCAGTTTGTCGATGGCCCGCTTCTGGATTCGGGAGATGCTCATCTGCGACACGCCCAGCTTGTCCGCGATCGATCTCTGGGGCATTCCGCCTTCGAAGACGAGGTCCAGCACCTTCCGCTCCTCCGGCAGCAGCTGCTCCATCGCCTGCCTTAAATCGAGCCTCTGTTCCAAAGCCTCGTAGTCGTCCGCGGAGGAGCCGATCAGATCGCCGAGCACCGCCCCTTTGTCGTCATCCGTCGTCGGAGTGTCCAGCGATACATAGTGATACAAGTCGCGTCCGGCCAAAATCTCCAGCGTCTCTTCGACCTCGAGGCCGAGATGGCTGGCGATCTCCTCGACGTTCGGGGACCGTTCAAGCTTGCTCGTCAGCTCGTCGATCGTATTTTGCACGACCAGGCTCATCTCTTTGATTCTTCTGGGCACTTGGATATACCACGATTTGTCCCGTAAATAGTTTTTCATATGGCCGATCATGCTCTTCATCGCATAAGGCTCGAAAGGCATGCCTAGCTGCGGATCGAATTGCGTCAACAATCGAAACAGAGACATCTGGCCGACCTGGAACAGATCGTCGAACAGATCCGGCCGATTCCGCGACATTTTGTTCGCCGCTATCTTGACCATCGGCTCGTAGTGCCGGATAAGCTTCTCGGCCAGCTCGGAGCATAACGTCCTCTGATACTCGATCAGTATCGCAATCGCGTCGTCGGGCAGACGCTCGGAATGGGATGCGCTCATGCAGTCTCTTCCGAGACCTGCCTTTTTTTCGTTAACGTAACCGCGGTTCCGCCGTCCTGCCTGACATCCACGCGATCCATCAACGCCTGCATCAGATAGAGCCCCAATCCGCCCGACTGGATCTCGTCAATGGCTTTGCCGTGCATGACAGGCGTTTCCTTGCCCTCCTTGACCACGAAGCTTTTTCCGAAATCCTGCACCGTGATGATCAGCTCTTCTTCGAACGTCTCGAACGTCACTTCGATTTGTCCCGACGCATCCCCGTAAGCATGCAGAACCGCATTGTTGCACGCCTCGGATACCGCAACCTTCATGTCTTCGATCTCCTCGAACGTGAACTTGAGCTTGGTCGCGATCCCGTACAAAGTCAGGCGGACCAGGTCGACGTATTCGGGAAGCGCGGGAATGCTTAATTTGACCGCTCTCTCGTTTACCATGGAATCTTTCCTCATTCCTCTCTTCGCATTCATATCGACGATTCCGGTTTCATCAGGAATGGCGTTATTCCCGTCATATCGAACAGCTTGCGGATATGAGGAGGAATATGTACGACGTCGAAAGAGACGCCGCGCGCATGAAGCGCCTTGATTAAGGAAATTAAAATGCCGATGCCCGTGCTGTCGATATATTTCAACTGCCGGAGATCCAGAGTCACCCGGCTGTCCGCCTGCTCGATCAACGAGTGCAGAGCCGCGCGCATCTGGCTTGCCACCTCCAGGTCGAATTCTCCTCCGACATGCATAATTGTTCGGCCTTCAGCATGCTCCGTCCGGAGCTCCAGTTTACTCTTAGCCATACCCAGTCTCCCCTCGCCTCTCGCTAAAATGATTCTCCAATCCTGTTATAACCCGTTTTCGCCGCGATTGAAACAGCTGAATAACGGTTAACGGATGCGGAAACCTAATCTGGATCGGAGGAGAAGAGCTATGCCTTTGTATTTCGGGTCGTTATACTGGCCGTATTCGCTGCCCCGGCCAAACCGTTATCCGGAACTGCGGGCCGATGTCGGCGCGCGGGCCGTCGTTATCGGAGGCGGAATGTCCGGGCTGCTCTGCGGCTATGTGTTGAGCGCGAGCGGCATCGAGACGGTCCTTATCGAACAGGATCAAGTCGCTTCCGGCAGCACGCTGGCCAATACCGGCCTGCTCCAATACGCCAACGACACGATGCTCAGCGAGTTCGCCCTGACGCTCGGAGAGAGCGATGCGGCGCAATTTTATCGGGCATGCAAGCGCGCGTCGGAAAAAATCGCCGATATCGCAGAGAGGCTGCCCCGTGACGTCGCGTTCAAGCGGCGCAGCAGTCTCTATTACGCATCGAGCGATCGGGACACGGATGCCCTTGCCGGGGAGTACGAGATGCTGACGCGCAACGGATTCGACGCCGAATGGTGGGACGGAGACCGGATCGCGGCGCATTTCCCTTTCCGCAAATCCGCGGCGATCGTTACGCGGGGCGATGCCGAGGTCAATCCTTATCTGTTCGTCCACGCGCTTGCCGAAGAAGCGGTCCAGCAGGGCTTGCGGCTCTACGAACGGACGAAAATGCTGGGCATTCAGCCGTCGGAGCGCGGATACGTCGTACGGACCGGCGGCGGCTCGATCGAGACGGAGCATGTCGTATACGCTGTCGGATACGTTCCGGAAGTTACGGAGCGCCGCTGGGCGGGGGCCCGGCTCAATCGCTCGTACGCCATCGCGACCAATCCTCTTCCGTCCCTGGCGGACTGGCACGAACGGATGCTGATCTGGGAGACGGCGCGCCCTTATTTGTACTTGAGAACGACGGAGGACAACCGGATCATTATCGGGGGCTTGGACGAAAACGTACGGCAGCCTGTGCTGACCAAGACGGATTTGCGCGCCCGCTCGCTGCGGCTGCTGTCCGAGCTTCGCGCGCTGTTTCCCGGCCTCTCGCCGGAAATTCGCTACGAATGGAATGCGACGTTCGGAGAGTCCGCGGACGGATTGCCCTGGATCGGGGAAGATCCCGAACGCCCCGGCCAGCATTATTGCCTGGGCTACGGAGGCAACGGAACGATCTACTGCTGCATGGGCGCGGACATCATCCGCGACCGCATCCTCGGCGTGCCGAACCCGATCGCGCCGCTTGTCCGCCCGGATCGCGGCGTCAGCGCCCAGTGAACGGCAGCAGCCCCCTGGCGGCTCCGCACATTGCGGAACGATCGCCAGGGGGCTGCCAAGGGGGTGCCGTCGCTTGCCGGCTATGCGCCCGCTTTCGTCAATCGGGCTCGGACGCGCCGGCCCGATTCAGAATGCGCTGCGCGCCGATCTCCCGCCCGTCGTCGACGACGAGCAAATAATGGCCGTTGTCGATCGCATCGGCGCAGCGCTCGCAGAACCGGTCGGGAATTCCGATCGCGGCCAGCACCGCCCCGGTGTCGTTGCTCCCGTCATCGTCGGCCGCGACGATCACTCCGGGTCCCGTGTTTCCCGCCGCCATGTTGGCCGCGGGATAGGCGGACAGCGGCGCTACCCCGGCCACCCACTCGTCTCCGTGCTCGCGGCGGCGCGTCGCCTGGATCTCGCGCAGCTCCTCCAGGTTCACGTCGGAGCTGGACCCGAGCAGCGGAGCGCTCTCCCGGTTGCCGACAACGACCCGGATGTCCGCTGATTCGGCTCCGGCCTCCCGAAGCTGCCGAATGCCCTCCATCACCTGATCCTCCTGCCGGAATATCCCTACGATAGCCGTCATAAGTAGCCCTCCATTCAAATCGGAATTGGACTTTCATTCTTTCATTGATGGTATACCCCGAACGGGCGGCTTTGAACCGAAGGGCGGGCTACATCGTTTTGCGATATATGCGCTGCGCGTCGTTCCAGGTTTCGTATCGCTCGGCCAGCGGCGTGAAGGAAAGCGACTCCCTGCCTCCCAGTATGAGAAAGCCGCCCTGGGCCAAGCTCTCGTAAAACAGCTCGTGCACCTGGTTCGTTAACTGCGTATTGAAGTAGATCATGACGTTGCGGCAGAAAACGACGTGAAACTCGTTAAAAGAGCTGTCCGTCACAAGGTTGTGGCGCGCGAATACGATTTTCTCCCGTAAGGCGGGCTTAAGCATCACGATGCCGTGATTGGAGGCGTAATAGCTGGAGAAATCCCGTTTGCCTCCGGCCGCCAGATAATTTTTCGTATACTGCTTCATCCGGTCGATCGGAATCATGCCGTCGCGCGCCCTCTGCAGCGCGTCCTCGTTAATGTCCGTCGCGTAGATTCGCGCCTTGTCCAGCAGCCCTTCCTCGTGAAGCAGCACGGCCAGCGAGTACACTTCCTCTCCCGTCGAGCAGCCCGCGTGCCAGATGCGGACGTATGGAAGCCGGCGCAGCTCCGGAGCGACATCCCGGCGAAAGGCCAGGAACATCTCCGGATCGCGGAACAGCTCGGTTACCGGAATGACCAGATCGCTCAGCAGCCGCCGGAAAGCGTCGGCATCGCGCAATACGCTGCCCTGCAGCGCCGAAATTTCCGCCAGTCCTTCGAGCTTGAGCCGATGCCGAATGCGCCGGTAAATGGACGGATGCGAGTAATTGCGAAAATCGTAGCCGTACCTTTGATAGATGCCTTCCAGCAGCAGGGAGACCTCGATTTTCTCCAGCTCTTCGTCCCGATGGTCCTGCTCCTTCATCGATGCAACCACACTCTCATCAGGGACAGCAATTGATCCGTATTAACGGGCTTGGTGATATAATCGGACGCTCCGGCCTCGATGCACTTGATGCGGTCGTCCTTCATCGCCTTGGCCGTGAGCGCGATAACGGGCAGGTTGCTCCATTCGGGATTTTGCCGAATGCGCCTCATCGTCTCGTAGCCGTCCATCTCCGGCATCATGATGTCCGTCAGCACCATATCGATACCCGGCTCCAGCTCCAGCTTGTCGAGCGCTTCGCGGCCGTTCTCCGCGCACAGCACCTTCATTCCCCGATGCTCGAGCACTCCGGACAAAGCGAATACGTTGCGAACGTCGTCGTCGACGAGCAGAATCGTCTTGCCCTCGAACGCGTCCTCGCCCCGATGCAGCTTGCCCAGCAGCTTGCGCTTGTCCTCCGGCAAATCGGCTTCGACCCGGTGCAGGAACAGCGCCGTCTCCTCCAGCAGACGTTCCGGGGACCTGACGTTCTTCAGAACGATCGAATCCGCGAAAAACTTCATTTCCCTTAACGTTTGCTCTTCGTTATCGCTGTCCGAATGCACAATCACGGGAATCTTCTGCAAACCGGACGATTGCTGCATCTTCTTCAGCAGCTCGATGGCCGTCCCGCTTGGCAGTCCGGAATCGAGCACGATGCAATCGAACGTCCCCTCCCGCAGCCGCTCCCAGGCCTCGGCCGCATCGCCGACGGCGGTGACGGCGACGTCGTCGTGCTCGATCAGCTCGGTCAAGCTTCTGCGCGTCTCCTCGTCCCGCTCGATCAGCAGCAGATGCTTGGGCATGCGGTCCAGCACCTCGCGGATGCTTACGAACACCTTTTCCAGCTGCTCCCTTGAAGCGGGCTTCTGGAGATGATCGATCGCCCCCATGCGCAGTCCTTGCGAGGATTGCTCCGTCACGGAGATGACGTGCACCGGAATGTGGCGCGTCGCCGGATCGCTCTTCAAAGCGCTCAGCACGGACCAGCCGTCCGCCACCGGAAGCTGGATGTCGAGCAGAATCGCATCGGGCTTGATCGCTTTCGCCGCCTCCAGCCCTTCGTCTCCCTGCAGCTCGACGACCGCCTTGAAACCCCGCGAACGGGCCATTTCGAGCAATACCTTGGCGAAATTGATATCGTCCTCGACGATCAGCAGCACCTTGTCGTCCGAATCGAGCAAGGCCCGGTCGTCCTCGGGCCTGCTTGCCGGCCCGGGGCTGTCCGGCAGCTCCGCTGCGGCTGCCGTCAGTTCGGCCGCCGGATCGGCCGGACGACGTTCGGCGCCTGCGCCGTTATCGTCCGCCGGCTGCAGCGCATGCGACCGGCCGGGAATCTGCTCGGGCACAACGAGCGTAAAGGCGCTGCCCTTGCCAGGCTCGCTTTCCAGATGAATCCAGCCTCCGAGCAGATGGGCCAGTTCCCGGCTGATCGTCAGCCCCAGGCCCGTTCCCCCGTATTTGCGGCTCGTCGTCCCGTCCGCCTGGCGGAACGCTTCGAAAATCTGCTCGCTTTTGTCCTTCGGGATTCCGATGCCGGTATCCGTTACCGACAACGCGACATAGGCCGCTTCCTCGCTCTCCTCCTGCCGGGACGAATCCATCTCGTGCGAGTAAGGCCTGCGCATCGTCAGAGTCACCGATCCCGCTTCCGTGAATTTGATCGCGTTGGACAGCAGGTTGCGCATAATCTGCTTCAGCCTGTGCCCGTCCGTCCGAATCGTTTCCGGAATATCGGCCTGACGGACAAAGCTTAACGACAGCCCCTTCGCTTCGACGAGCGGCAGGTGCTGGTGCTCCAGGTACGTCGACAGATCGTCGAGCACCGTCCATTCCGGGTGGACCTCCATTTTGCCCGCGTCCATTTTCGACAGATCCAGAATCTCGTCGATCATCTTCAACAGATCGGAGCCCGACAGATGGATCGTGCGCATATACTCCTGCTGCTTCTCCGTCAAATTCCCTTCCCGGTTCTCCGTCAGGAATTCCGCCAATATAAGCAGGCTGTTCAGCGGAGTTCGCAGCTCGTGCGACATGTTCGCCAGAAATTCCGATCTGTATTTGGTCGTCAGCGCAAGCTGAAGCGCCTGCCGCTCCAGCTCGGCGTTCGCTTGCGCAATCTGGCTGTTCTGCTGCTCCATGCGTCCGACGTGCTGCTCCAGCACCTCCGTCTTCAGCTTCAGCTCGCGGTTGGCATGCTCCAGCTCTTCCTGCTGCTGCTGGAGCCGCAGCTCCGATTTCTTCAAGTCCTCCTGCCGCTTCTCCAGCTTGTCGTTGGTCTCCCGCAGTTCCTCCTGCTGGCATACCAGTTCCTCGGATTGCACCTGAAGCTCCTCGGTCATCGCCTGCGATTCCCGCAGCAGCTCCTCGACGCGCTGACGGGAGCGAATGTTGTTCAGAATCGTCCCCAGCTTCTCGGATAACGCCTCCAGCAGCTCGCGGTTCTCCGGCTCGAACGACTGGAACGCGGCCAGCTCGACGACTCCGATGACCGAATCGTCGAACACGATCGGATGCACGATCAAGCTTCCCGGCTCGATCTCCCCAAGCCCGGAGCCGATCTTGAAGTAGCCGCCGGGCACCTTGTCGACCTCGATCGGCTTGGCGTCCCGGAAGCATTGTCCGACCAATCCCTCCCCGGAACGCAGCGCCTCCGGGATCGCAAAGCCGCCTTCGCCGCCGCCTGCCGCCGCCGCGTAAGTTCCGGCCAGCTCCAGCCGCGTGCCCGCCGAAGCCGGATCGGACAAGTAGATCAGCCCGTGAGCGGCGCCGAGCACGGGAGCGAATTCGGCGATGAACGACTGCGCGACGCCCTTCGCGTCCGTGCCTTCCTGCAGCAGCTCCGTCACCCTGGCCAGTTGGGCGTTGATCCTGGCCTGCCTTTGCTGAACCTCCGACAGCCGGGCCTCGCGCTCGTTCTTCTCCTGCAGGTCCAGCGCAATCCGCTTGAACAGCGCGGCCAGCGCGCCCAGCTCGTCCTTGGACTGGACTTCGATGCGGGCAAAGCTGCGCAAGCGCCCCCTGGCGAAGCGATCGGCCATTCGCTCGAGCAGATTCAGCCCCTGGTTAATGCTCGGAAACACCCACAGCACAATCCCCATTCCCAGCAGCAGACCGACGACCGTCAGCATGGCAACCATGCGCATGGACCAGTCGTAGGTCTCCTTGGAGTCCGCCATCTCCTCCCGCAAGGAAATTTCCTGAACGGACACCAGCTCGTCCATCAGATCGATGACTTCGCGCTGCTCGTCGCGCAGCTTGTCGGCGTAAAATTGCTTCGCTTCCTCGATTTTGCTTTCTTCGACCAAAGAGATGAACTGCCGGACCGACGTTCCGTACCGGTTGGTCAGCTGTTCGATTCTCCCGATCGTATCCAGCTCCTCCGGCCCGAGCTGCATGCCTTCCAATATGCGGTACTGCTGCTCGGCGCCTCCCAGCCTCCGCCCAATGTCCGCGATCGCCTGGGCCGGATCCTGGTCCCCGAGCATCATATCGTTCATGACGCGGCCGGAAGCGTTCACCTCTCCGCGCACCGCAAGCGCGATTTTCACCTTCTCGAAGCGATTCTCGTAAAAAAGCTCCAAAGATTGGTTCATCTGGGTCAACTGCAAATAACCGAACGCGGTGACGCCGGCAAATAACAGCAGCAGCAGCGCGTAACCGATACCTAATTTCGTTTTGATCTTCATTGTCCGCTTCCCTTCGTACAAAGCTCAATCTTCACCAGACAGCGGTCGTCGGACCTTGTCGTCTCCTCCGGCGATTCCCGGCCGACGAGCCGCTCCAGCTCCGCTTCGGACCCCGGGCGGCGCAGGAAAGCGGCCAACTGTCCTAGCCGATCCTCTTCCTCGCCTTCGAACGCGCCGAGAAGGCCGTCCGTGAACAAATACAAGGCGTCTCCGGGAGACAGCTGAATCGTGCTCGGCGTCAGATCGAGCTTGTCGAACAACCCCAACGGCGGGCAGCTTACGGGAAGCTTGTCCGGATGCCCTCCTTCCGAGCGATACACGAATCCGGGCGGATGCCCGGCATTGATATAATTCAGCTTGCCGATCTCCAGATCGATCGTCGCATAGATGCCGGTGCAATAATAATGGACCAGCTCGTTCTCCCACTGGAGCCCCATCAGCCGGCGGTTAAGCTCCTTGAATACGCGTTCCGGGGACCACAGCGTCCGCATCGACTCCTTCAGGACCGAAGCGACAAACATGCTGACCAGCGAAGAAGAGATGCCGTGTCCCATCGCGTCGATGACCGCGATCCCCCAGCGGTTGTCGTCGATTCGGTGCCAGGCGTACAAGTCTCCGGCCAGCTCCTCGGACGCTTGATAATAAGCGAGGATGCGGATACGGCCGTCTTCCACCTCGTCCGGCAGCACCGATTCCTGCACCTGACGGGCCAATTGGAGCTCCTGACGGAGCCGGTTGTCGCGTTCCTTGTGCCAATCCAGCTCCAGCTTCAGCTTCAGCGCGGAGCGGATTCTGGCCAGCAGCTCGATTTTGTTGATCGGCTTCGTCACGAAATCGCTTGCACCGGCATCGAGCGCCTCCGCCAGCTTTACGGAGTCTCCGACCGCCGTTACCATAATGACCGGAATGTCCTTGTACCGCGCGTCCGACTGCAAGCGCCGGCACGCCTCGATCCCGTCCATCTCCGGCATCATCAGATCAAGAAGGATCAAGTCGACTTGCGGGACTCCGGGTACGCTGCCGTCCGCCTCGCCCCCCAGCGTGCGGAACATCTCCGCCGCCGAGTGCGCGGAGCGAAGCCGCTCATACCCTTCCCTCTTCAGCATTTCTTCTATTACAAGCACGTTCATAGCGTTATCGTCTACGATCAATACGGTCATTTTTCTTTTCATTTCTCAGTCTCCTTGACCCAACTCGTCTACGTAAGCCGCCGAACACGCGAACGGCAAACGGGAATAAGGAATGAGCGGCGGATTTTCCGCCCTCATTCCTTATTCCCGCCTGCCCTTAGGGTTACTGGCGAGCCATTACCAACACTTTGCCTTTATCCAATTCGGATTCGTACATGCCCGCTTCGGACGGCTCGAAGCCCATCGATTCGATCTTGCTCCGCAGCGCATCGCCCCGGTTACGGAATAAATTCGCCATCGTGTCGAACATTCCTTCCTCCGCGACACCGATCGTATTCGCGGAGGCCGCGTCGGCCAGACGATTCGTTCGGTCGCTTTCGTGGGCGAGCACGTAGATCTCCTCTTCCCTGTATCCTTGACGATGCAGATCGTTCACGACCTCGAACGCTTCCAACCCGTTGTTTACAAGTTTAGCATAGGCTTTCAATTTGCACTCCTCCTTTTTTTCTCTTCGGTCTACTGTTGATTAAACCCGTCTCTATCTATTTGAAACATAGAGTTTGTTAACCTTTGTCGAATTGCCGGGCGTCCGGCCGATTTCAGCCTTCCGCCCCGAACAGGTCCAGGGACACGAGCTTTCCGCGGTCGTCGACGAACACCTTAAGCGCCTCGAAGCCGTTAACGACTCCCCAGCCGTCCTCTGCCTCGAACTCCGGTTTTCCCAGCACTTGGCGCAGAGCGGCGTCTTCCAGGGGGAACTCCCGCCCGTTCAAGCTCGCCTGGCCTGCGCCGGCGGTCACTTGGACGAAGGATACCGCGTCCTCGCACAGACCGACATTCCTGCCGTCGGCATAGCTCCAGATGACGCAGCCCGGATACCATTCGTCTTCCTCGATCGTGCCGGGACTGCCCCAGGCGGCGGAAACTTCCATCCCGGCATCTCCCAGCGCCACCCCGTCCAGCTCCCAATGGGGAACGACGGGCAGCGGAACGGCCGCCACAGGAGCCGAAGAAGGCGGCGTCGATCCTCCGTTCAGCAAAGAAGCGATCAGCAGCAGCCATGAGAGCCTCATTAAAGCCCCTCCTTAGCCTGCGGATAAGGCGATTTGACGCCCAGCTCCTTGCCTTTCAGTATCCCTGACACGACGCGCGAGCCGATCGCCGCCCATCTGAGCCATTTCGGAACCGGTCCCGCGCTTTCCTCGGAAGCCGCGGCCTGCCTGCGAACCGTCTTCGTCAAGCTGTGCGCCGCTTCGCGGGCCGTTCCGGTCAACTCGCTGAGCATGTCTCCGACGTCGTGGACCGCATGGAACAGAGGATCGGTCGACCGCAGCTTATGCTTGACGTCGGCGGCCACGTCGTTGACGCTGACCGCCAGCTTGCCGACTTCGCCCCGGAGCCCCTCTACGGTTGCGGTTACTTCCTTTAACGCCACCTGGGCGGTCATGAGAGATTCCCGGGCCGTTCTGAGCAGCGCAATGATAAAGCCGCACATGACAATGAATGCCAACGCCGCCACCGCGACGCTCCAAGCCAATAGTTCGTTGCTGTCCATTTTTCATTCCTCCTCCGGCAGTTGCTACTGTTCGTTAACCCGTCCGGGTTCATCCGAAACATCCTGCGAAACATCCGCTCCGCCGGATTCATTCCCGCTCCGACAGGGTAACCAAGCATTAACCCCGAGCGCAGAGCGGCGGCGCATACAATCGTCCGCAGTACGCAACGCGCACAATTTAAGGAGGAATACAACATGTTATATTGGGCTGCAGTTTTTTTAATGGTCGCGATCGTGGCCGCGATTTTCGGATTCGGAGGAATCGTCAGCGCGGCGGCGGGAATCGCCAAAATCCTGTTTTTCGTGTTTCTGATCCTGTTCATTATTTCCTTGTTTACCGGCCGACGCGGAAGGGTTTAAACCGTTTCCGGGCAGCGGCGACCGATCTATGAGTCTGCTCCGGTCGGACAAGGCATCTGGATAATAGTTGCAGCTAATGCCTTTTTCAGGTAAAGTAGGCTTTAGCACAGCCTCATCTCCGTTCTTCTCTGTGCCTTGCCGACGGGGCAAATCTTTCTCTTGACGCGACACCGTACTTTTCTAATCCCGATAACGATCTTACCAACGGATATAGACGCTTCCCTGCGCTCGATGGCGAATGGGGGCGTCTTTCTATTTTCCGCGGGGGGTGATTGAGGCCGCGGCGATTGTGTTAATAGGTTGTCAGTTGACCCTGCGAGGGGAACTCATCAAATCATTGGAGGTTGATCCTATCGTGAAAGCTTTACTTCTCGCCGGAGGTTTAGGAACCCGACTTCGCCCGCTCACCGAACATCTTCCGAAGCCTATGGCCCTTGTAGGCAACCGGCCATGGCTCGAGCACCTTCTTCTTCACTACAAGGAACAGGGCGTACAGGAATTCGTGATCGCCGTCAAGCATTATCGGGAACTCATCGAGAGCTACTTGGGCGACGGCTCCAAGTTTGGCGTAAGCATTGATTATTCGGTGGAAAAAGAGCTGCTGGGGACGGCCGGAGCGATCAAAAACGCCGAGCACCTGCTCAGCGATCGTTTTATCGTCGTCAACGCGGATATTATCCATCAAGTTAATTTGGACGCGGCTTTGCGATACCACGAGGCGCATGGGGGAGCGGTTACGATCTGTCTGACCGAGGTGGAGGATCCTTCCCACTACGGCGTCGTCGAGCAAGCGGACGGCGGACGGATCGTCCGGTTTATCGAAAAACCGAAAAAAGAAGAAGCACCGTCAAATCGCGTCAATGCCGGCATATACATTATGGAGCGGCGAGCGCTCGACTTCGTGCCTTCCGGCCGAGCCGCATCGATAGAGAAAGAAACGTTCCCCCAACTGATCGACAACGGGAGCGGAGTATACGGCCATCCGATCGGCGGGTATTGGATCGACATGGGCACTACGGAGCGGTATCGCCAGCTTCACTGGGACCTGCTCGACCGCCGATTCCCGCTGCGCATCGATGCCAAAGAAATGGAGGAGAAGAGCATCTGGCTCGGAGACAACGTTCGCGTCGGCCAAGGCGTCCTGTTTGTTCCCCCCGTTATGATCGGGGACGACGTGACGATCGGCGACCGGGCGATTATCGGACCTTACGCGGTCGTAGGCAAGGGAAGCCGGATCGGCAAGCAGGTCCGACTGGCCCATTCCATCCTGTGGGACCGGTGCAAAATCCGCGCCGGCGCACAGCTTAACGAATGTATTTTCGGTACGGCCACGCAGGCCGGTCCGCACATTTTGCACGAAGCGGTATGCAATCGCAATATGGAGGTGCAACGCCGATGAATCCACGTCTGCCCCAGATCGCCTATGTCAGCACTTATGTCCCTAAAAAATGCGGCTTGGCCACTTACACCCACCATCTCCGGGAAGCCATCTCCCATGCCAAGGGCTCCCGCTCCCCGGAGCCGGTCATTACGATGTGCAATCCGGACGAACAGGACGATTACCGGGAAACGTGGATGCTCCCGCTCGTCAAGCAGGAGCGGGACGCTTACCGCCGGACCGCCGAGCTGATCAACCAGAGCTCCATAGACGTCGTTTCCGTGCAGCACGAATTCGGCATTTTCGGAGGGGAAGCGGGCTCCTATCTGCTGGAATTTCTGCATCGACTCAAGAAACCCGTCGTGACGACCTTCCACACCTTGTTCGAGCAGCCTGTCGAGCCTTATGCCCCCGTGCAGCGGGAGATCGCGCACTGCAGCGACCATCTGCTCGTCATGAATCGGAAAGGCCTCGTTTATTTGAAAGACAGCTTCGGCATTTCATCCGACAAAATGACCTTTATCCCGCACGGAACCCCGGTTCCGAACAAGGCCGACCGGCCGAAAATCCGCAAGGCGGCCGGCTGGGAGCATCGCAAGGTGCTGTTCACCTTCGGCCTGCTCGGCCGCAGCAAAGGCATCGAACTGATTCTCCAGGCGATGGCGACTGCCGTTCAAGCCGTCCCGGAGCTGCTCTACGTCATCGCCGGGCAGACGCACCCCGAAGTCCGCAAGCACGAGGGGGAAGCCTATCGCGACGAATTGAAGGCGCTGATCCGGCAGCTGGGGCTGGAGCATCACGTCCAGTGGGTCGACCGGTATTTGCCGGAGGATGAGCTCGTCTCGCTGATCTCCGCCTGCGACCTGTACGTGACGCCTTATCCCGGCATGAGCCAGATTACGAGCGGCACGCTGGCTTATGCAGCCGGACTGGGCAGACCGATTCTGTCGACGCCTTACGTCTACGCCCGGGATTTGGTGCAGGGCCGCGAGGAGATGCTGCTGCCTTACGGGGACGTGGACGCTTGGAGCGCCAAGCTGATCGAAGTGTTTACTTATCCGGGCATGCTGGCGGACTGGGAACGCCTCATCTCGGAAATCGGGCGAAGCATGCACTGGCCGCATGTAGGGGCGCAGCATCTGCGGCTATTCCAGCGCGTCATCACGCAGCAGGGGAACAAAATTGCCGATGTCGTCTAACCGCGGCACGGCCCGTACGGCGGCGCTTCCTTCCCTCGCCCACCTGCGCCGCCTGACGGACGATACGGGATTGCTGGAGCACGCGCTTGGCCGCATTCCCCGCAGACGGGAAGGCTATACGACCGACGACAACGCGAGAGCGCTGTGGACGGCCACGGAATGGCTCGCTTTCGGAGAGCCCGTGCTCGGACAGGAAGAGACGCGGGAATTGGAAAGACTGGCCGAAGTATATCTGGCGTTCATGCTGTGGGCGCAAGAAGAGAACGGCTGGTTTCTGAACAATTTCGCTTACGACCGGACGCTCGAGCCGGAGGAAATTTCCCACGATTGCCAGGGACGTTCGATCTGGGCTTGCGCCGATGCGTGGATTCGGCTGTCCGGCCCCCGCCGGGAGACGGCGCGGACGATTTTCGAACGCACCCTGCCCACGTTCAGCAGAATCGATTCGTTGCGCGGGCAGGCGTTCGCGATGGCGTCGTGCGCCCATGTGCTGCAGGCGGCGCAGGAAGGCGCGATCCACCTGCCGCTTGACGTCAAGAGCGAGCTCCAGCACCATCTGACGCGGCTGGAGTCGGTGCTGTGCCGGGCGTACCGGGACTTCTCCATCGCCTCCTGGCGCTGGTTCGAGCCGGCGATGACGTACAGCAACGGCGTGCTGCCGTGGGCGATGCTTCGCACCTACCGGTTCACGCGACGTCCGGAGACGTACCGGATCGGCACGGAAAGCCTCCAGTTCCTCGTCGAGGCGATGACCGCCGAGGAAGGCTGGCTGCGGCCGATCGGCAACGAGGGCTGGTGCACCCACGATTCGGACACGGTCAGCCGCTGGGATCAGCAGCCGCTGGAGATGTTCAAGCTGGCGCTCGCGTTGGACGAAGCGGCGGTAGCGTCGCAGCTGTTCGAGCAGGAATCGCGGCTCGTCGGCAGCGCGCGCGGCGGCTCGGGAGATGTGCCGGCGGGACGCGGCGACACGCGCGGCCGCGAATCGCCGACAGACCGCAGCGGCGGCGGCGTTCGCACCGGCGTACTCGGCCGCTCCGCTCTGGGCGAGAGCTTCGCTCTGGACGAGGGCCAGCCATGCAGCTATATGGGGCTGCGAGACCAGTGCCGGGAATGGTTCCACGGCGCCAACGACCTGCGCGCCCCCGTCGCCGACCCCGCGGACGGCAGCTGCTGCGACGGCCTCACCCCGTACGGTCCGAACATCAACTGCGGCGCCGAGGCCACCCTCTCCTATTTAATGACGGAGGCTCTTTGCTTTCGGAAATAGGAAGTGTAGCTACAATAGACCCGCTCGGAGAGCTTAAGCTCTCCGAGCGGGTCTATTTAGTTCGGTTCCAGAGCGCGCCCGAACAACCACAGCCAAGCCGTCAATGAATACGCAACTCGATTCCGCCGACATTTTAAATTAACCTGCGGTGTATTGGCAAGTATAATCTAAGAGTTCACTCTCCCTCGGTGTAATTGTTAATTGGCTCAAAATCGCTGCAACTAACAATTAATTCTGCACTATCCGGATGCGAAAAAAACCTAAAACCTGAGGATGAAAATTCGACTCGCAAGGATCAACATGTATATGATAACCCTCGTTATAATTAAGACTGGCTAACTTTATTAATTGGTGTCCCAATCCCAGCAATGCATTTTTGCTTAATGAGAGCATAACACGGTTTCCTGATAGGATCTCAACTCTCTCCCCACATTATCTTTAAGCAGAAACTGCGCATCTTCATCTAAATTAATGGTTATTGGGTTCATTTTGTCTCCTTATTTAATGATGTCGATTTTTCAGGAAACTCCTCTTCCCGAGGTTCTCTAATCATGTGCTTGAATTCGGGTTTGCAAACACCATACTGCCTATAATTTTCCCTTGCTCGCTTTAATGAAATATGATTTGCACCGGTATTTCTTTCAGGTTGCCCATGAGCTGTAGCGTCATATTGCCAAAAACATACTTCACAGATATCCACAATTACCTCATCATCACTATCAACAGTGAAATACCCACAACAAGGACACTGCAGCCTCTTCGAAGTCAACATGATCACTCCTTATTTCGGCGCATATTTTAAAACCTGATCAAGCCAGTATTTGTTAGAGTGATATCTGCGATTAAAGTCAATGTATGCCTAGTAAAAAATACACAACCTTGGTATTATACGTCAAGCAAGCTCTTTATTTTGGTATTGAAAACCTGGACACCAAAAAAATGCACTTAAATTAGGGGTTGCTTTGCTAAACATTTCTAAACGTTCAACCCAAGGAAGTTGCATATTTGCATTCTCTACATCTCGAAAGCAATACCATCCATGTCTTAAATCTTCCCCACCATCTGATTTGAAGTCGCCGTTGTGGCAATATGCACAAGTTTCAACAGGCAACCCAATTTGCTTCACCAAGTTAGAAAAAGCTATGCCAAAGTCATCAAAGCATGCAGCAATCAACTCTTGATTTTCAAATGTACATCCAAGAATGAATTCTATTAGGTCGTCATTCTCATACGGTACAAAACTCAGCTTTACTTTTTCAGAAATTTCCATAACATGACAAAAACCGTTCTTGTTTATAACAATTTTATTGTTTAAGTGTAATGTTGACCCTGATGGTAGTTCTCTTAAGAGTGCTTCAAGGGAACGAGAATAGCTGCTTTCAACGGCTTCCTCAGAAAAGTTATGCCCGTCCAGGCGAATCTTGCATTGGCCGTTGCTTAGAAATTGAACATACATCCTACAGCTGCGAATTTCTTCGTTCTCTTCAATCTTCAAATACGTCAGATACTCAGCCACATGCTCACCTGCCCATTTTAATGGTCGGAACAAGGGACTCGGGGATGTCCGCTAGCCACTTTGGGCTGGAGGCCGAGACACGAAAGTCTCTCTGAATCAGATTCTCACTCTTTTGAGCTGCGGCACCCTCGCATGTCATGCCATTTGGATAACGTTTGGCTTTCTTCAGTAAGCCATGCTTCTTCACTAGAAGAAGCTGCTGCCGCTCTTGTTTGGGTGTGGGCTTCAAGCTGCGGTAGTAGCCTGATTCACTGACAGCAAGCCCTTCGCACATCGCCTTGACGGTCCGTCGATCCCGCAATTCACTGATTTCTTTTTCTAATTCGATTTCGAGTGCAGTCTTATCAGCAGAGGCGTAGGCATGTCCGCTCCCGATAGGCGCGCCGTCGCCGTGCAGCGTTCTTCGTCTTCGTCAATCCTGCAGCATATAGGCTACGCCTAACTGTTCGGCGGCTTTCTTTGGCCCAATCTCATTGCTCAATCGGACCGCTTTTTCTTTGAATGCTTTGTCGTACCGCTTCATACTCTCGTCCCCTCGCTTGCTTTCATTTTATTTCATACGAGGCGATTTTTCGACTGAACTTTTATCGCAGCACTCCAGCTCACAGCCTTTCCAGATGTTGGAGACAGGAATCTGTCCAACGAAATTGGAAGACTGCCAGCTACTCCTGCGGAGGAATCAACTTGTGGGCGAGCGGGTTAGGGTTGTATTTATGCTGCCGCAAGACTGGGAGTTAGACTTTACTGGCCAGCAAACCGAGCCCTTACCCAACCTGATAAAACCTCTGGAAAAAGAAACCACATGAGGTTATCGCGCCCGCATGTGGATCAAAAATGAGGTGTTATAGTGACCTAGAAGAGTGATAAGTGATCATCTTCTACTTCGCCAGTGAGTGAAAATTCAATTGAATAACGTCCCGCATATTGCTTTTTGTAATGTAGTTCTACAGTGACTACGACATGGTTGTAGCCATCCTCGGGCCAATTTGTAATCCTCAAGGCGACAGTACCGATAGATAATTCCATTTCATCACTATTAAAGTCTGGGAACGTATCATAAAACTCGTCTTTATGTTCTTTTTTGAAGTTGTTGAAGTAATTCCAGAATCCAACGACGCTTCTTTCTTCCAAGTTGTACTTTCTGACAAACTCCTTTAGACCTTCTACATCCATATCAACCCTTCTCTCACGAGTTTAATGCCTGCCAAAAAAGGTGAAAACAACTTGCTTAAGTTTATCGTCCCAATTACCATAAATACGATAATCGCCAAATTCTTTTGATATGTTTTTTAATTCATATTGATACCACGTTCCGCCTTTTTTGACGCCTTGGCCAGTCAGTTTCTTAATTCCTGCTTCTCCCTCAGATCGAACAAATCCTTTTCAGTTTTGATTGACAATGCAGCAGCTCCGCCCCCTGACAAATAAGACATTTTGTCAGCAGACCAAACTAAGAATCCAAAACCGGTAGGATCATTCTAAATCCAACTAAATGTACTTGCCCAGGACATTTTCGTAATTATTTCTTCCGGAATAGCTGTATCGGTTGATTGCATAATATCCGATTCCGCTATCCCTGCTTTTCTCATTTTAGCCCTTAAATCGTTAGCTGCATCCGCCCACTTCTGATAGTCCCCACCTGATTTCTTGCCCTTCTCATACGCCCATTTTATCTCGTTAATTGTGAAGTTTGCTGTGATGTCGGTCGACCAATGTCCAGTCGGATCAATATATCGTAAAGAATTATTCCACGCACCCTTCTCTGTTAAAATTTAGTATATCATTCTGCCTTGTTCCGTTATAGCTGGCATTGGATACGTTGCTCTATATTTCAAAAGATAGAATACGACATTCACCATCTTCCGCATCAAGCATACGACTGCTTGACGCTTTGACTTACCATCTTCATCTTTTGCTCGTAATAGTTCAGCAAGTAGACGTTACGCGGTTGCTTCGTTTTTTTGGCGACGACGAGCTGACGAATCGCCAGTTGCTTAACAGTACACGGTTGCCTTGCGCTGTCTTGTAGCCGTCGTAGTTGAGTTGCTTGGCAAACTCCGACAGCGGCCAATGCGGGAGCAGTTCTTTCAGTTCAAACAAGCGGTGAACGATAATGCGCATCCCAATCAATTTGAAAAAGTCTTCTGTCCCTTTGCCTTCATTTTTCGCTGGTTTTCAGGCATTTGCTCCTTCACACAGCTCTGGTGTACGGCTCCAACTCCTCCGGCGTTCTCGTCTTCGCCCAGGCGATAAACGTGGCCGGAGAGCGTTTGCCGAGACTCCTGCGCATCCGTCGATTGTTGTAAAAACCGATGTAGTTCGCTACAGCTTCATAGGCCTCCTGAAACGTATCGAAGTCCTCTTTGCGGAGTAAATCACGTTCCAGCGTGGCATGGAAGGATTCAATATAGGCGTTCATGTTGGGCGTTTTAGGCGGAATACGCTCGTGCGTATTCCCCTTGCGCGCACAAAGCTCCCCAAATGCCTTGCTAACGAATTGTGGCCGTTGTCAGTGCGGATCCACCGGTGGCGGCTCTTCGGGCGACAGACGTGACGTGAGCGTCGCCTCCACCATCCGACAGACATCCTTGGCTTCGCAGCATGCACCCATGTGGTAGCCGACAAGGGTTCGGTCGTACACGTCGATCATGTCAGCGATGTAAAAGAACTGGTCGTACCCTGCGACGTATCCGTATTTCACATCTAGCTACCATTGTTGATTAGAAGCCGTCACCACCGCGTTACGAGCCAAACGGCGCGGATAGTGTACTTTTTTGCGACGCTGTGGATGAAGGATCCCCAACTTCTTGCATAAGCGATACGTCTTCTCTTGTTGATGACCAGGGCACGTTGGTTGCGAAGGCAAGCGGTGAGCATCAGGTAACCATAGACATGCGCCTCACCGGCCAATCAATAGCTACTCTTCCGGTCGCCTGGATTGCGTCGGTGGTCATCCGGCAATTGCACGTCCAGCTCAGCTTCGTATCCATGCCCGGCACGATTTCTTCGTAATCCGTGCAATCTCGAGGGAGGAGACAGGAGAGCGGCGGCGATGGTGGAAGTGGCGGACCTGGCTTGCGTGAGAACGGCGCGCCGTGAAGAGTACGACGACTAATTTCATTATTTATGTGGAATATGGGACTTATTGCGAACATTTGATTTTTTGTCTATAAACATAAAGACAATCGCTACTACATGCAAAATTATTAGTAAGGGCCCGAAGGTAAAGTAGAGACAAGCAGGAAATATCCAAATCAATGATATTATATTTATTATCGGTTTATTCAAAAGTGATCCTATGAGGGCTAAAATAGCTGGAAATAAAAACAGGTAAAGAATGAATGGAGAAACTCCGTTTTCAAAAAAACGACTTCCATATGTTGCCATTGCAAAACAAACCACAGAAAACACTACCCCTAATATTGAACCAACTCTTTTACTCATACTCATACTCATCCTCACCACGTTCTTACTTTTAATATGATTTTGAGAAGGCTAGGTTTTCTAAGCTCGCCTAGCCTTCCTTGCTGCATCAATTATCTCGTGAGGTTAACGGTAGCTGAATCTACTGCTGAACGATCCTCGACTAAAAGCAAGATTATAAAAGGGATTTCCTGGTGCCGGTATTGCGCTAAACTGATATAAGGAGTTAAAGTTACCGCCATTAATACTAATATAACCCTCATAAGATGGAAATTTGTCCACTGTTCCTGATACTTTTATTTGGTTCATATTACTTATTGTAATTAGAACCGAGTAATCCAGTGATGGTGAACCTAAAGACAACTCATTTCTAGCAGAAGTGGTTGCAGTGAATATTGTAAAATTACTCTTTCCGTCTCTGTCTAGGTTAGAAGCCATAGACATTCCCGCATTACTATCACGTTTAGACGCAATAACTTCACCTTTGCTATTAATTCTTTCTGTCACTGTCACATAATTAAATCCCACAAATGAATTGTATCGGAGATTTACAGCGGCATACTGCAACGTTTTTACATTTAGATCATTTACGCCGAACTGTCGATCGTCCCCATTTCCTAGATACGTATCTCCCCAAGGATCTGTTCCAGTATCTACAGGCAAAAATGTATCCAAGCTAATAATTGCATAAGGAGTTCCTGAACCTGCTAAAAACCTCAAATAGTCTGCCGTATCGTGAATTTGTGCTTGCAAAATTGAATCACCGGCTGATGCACGCCAGACATCACCTAAGTATTTGAGTTGATCATAAACAAATGAACCATACTTTCCATCCCCGGCCATTTCATGACCAGAGGGATCTCTGTAGATCAACGGATTATTCGCCACATAGATATACAGATTCAGCGTTAGAGGATTATTAAGCTCTCCCTGGTAGCTATCCTCATTAATAAATCGCCCTATAGTCGGATCATACCACCTAGCCCTTAAATACTGCAAACCGGTACTGTCATCCCAATATTCTCCCGAATAGCGGAATGGGTTGTAAACCTCTTCTTCCTTGGATAGAATATTGCCCCAGGTATCGTATTCATAGCGATTCAAAAGCTCTCCTTGTGCATCCCTTAGCTCAACGACATCTCCATGCCCATTATACGTGACATACGCTTTTTGACCGTCAGCGTATTTAATGGCTTCTAGTTGGTTGCCGCGAATGTAGCTTGCCTTAAGCTCCGGAGTACCTTCCACAACATTCGCTTCTGCAATCATCTGATCGCCATCATAATAATATCTTGAAGTTGTATTTCCTTCGATTCGTTCAACAAGCAGTCCGTCCCCATTATATCGGTACTGAACATCCAACTCGTCGGACATCACTTTAGTTAGCATATTACGTTTGTTGTATTGATAGTTGTGATCACGAAGACCAGGTGAAGCATCCGATTCCATGGTCAAACGATTGCCTCGTGGGTCGTAGCTATACGAGGTTGAAGAATCCGATTCCGAAAGAATACGGTTTAGAGAATCGTACGTATACGACGAAGTAGCACCGTCTGCTGCAATAGCGGTAATATTTCGATTCGTATCGTACGAATAAGCATAATCCTTCAAAACCAAGCTTCCCTGTGCATGGTTTAGCCCGGTTAAGTCAAATCCGGAATACGAGAAGTTGCTCTTGATTCCGTTCTCGGCGGATTTATCTTTTATCAATCCGTTTCCTAGATAGGAATATATAGCATTGGAAGTCCCTTGAGTATCACCGATCGCTTGCAGTTGGTTAACCGTGTTGAACGTATAATAGGTTGAATTGCCAAACGGGTCCGTCATTTGCGTCCGGTTTCCGTTCAGATCGTATTGAAGCTGAAGGTTCAATCCATCCGGATATGTTACCTTTTTAAGAGTTCCCGTATCACTCGTGTATTCGTAATGTGTCATACCGGTATTATCGATCATACTCGTCCGATGACCTGAACCGTCATAAGTAAAGCTAATCGTCTCTTCCGTATTGACAATGGAAGCTACACGATTCCGATTATTGTATGCGTATGTGGTCGTATTTAAGTTACGATCAGCTCGTTGAACCAGATTGCCATTTGCATCGTAATACAACTTTTCGATTTGTCCGCTCTCGTCTTGAGTCAGGATCGTTCTGCCAAGCTGGTCATATTGTTTCAATTTTGTCGTTTGATCCGGATTCGTCAGTTGGACCAGATTGCCCAATCGATCATAGGTATAGCTTGTTGATTCGCCTTTCGCGTTGGTGACAGTCTGCAGCATTCCCAGCACATTGTAATTGTATGTTGTCTTTTGACCTTTGGCATCCGCTTGTTCAACCACATTACCGTTAATCGGATCGTATACCGTCGATCCTCGTGTCACTATGCTGCCGTTCGACTGCTTATCCTCAACTTTAATTACCCTGCCGAATTTATCATGGATTGTAATCGTTTCATTATTTTCTCCATCGATTTCGACAACTTTACGATTCACATCGTCATACTGCGTTTGATTTATCACTCCGTTCGCAAACGTAACCGAGACTGGGCGGCTCCAGTTATCGAACTGTGTTTGCGTACGATTTCCCATTGCGTCTTCGATCCAAATTAAGCGATTATGCGGATCATAGCTGTATTTCGCACGCTTGATATAGGTCTGTGAAGCAAGGGTTCCTTCCTCAATCTTTTGTCCCAACATGTTCCATGTCGTTTTAGATGTCCGCCCGTCTTCATCAGTCACAGTCGATGTATTGAGCAAGTCATCATAAGATACATTTACTTGCTTTTGATCGGCATACTTAATCCGGGTAATTCGTCCAAGTTTGTCATAGGTGTATTCGGTTCTGTTTCCAAGACCGTCGACATCAGCAATGACTTGGCCAGTTCCTAAATTGTATTCTTGTTGAACGATAATCGTTGCTGGCGTCTGATCAACATCTTTTACCGCAATAGATTGACTGGTGAGGAACGCAGATTGATAAGCGGAACTGAAACTCCTTGTGACGACCGATGATTGGCTGCCGTTCGCATAAGAGATCGTCCTCGCATTTCCAAATGAATCATAATTTCCATAATCCACTTGTTGTAAAATTTCACCCGCAGCATTGTTTTTTCGAACGGTGATCTGAGTAATTGATCCTTGCGCATTTCTACTATACGTCGTATGCAGCGCAGCACTGGCACTAACCGGCTGTAGTTCTGTTGCTAGCAACTGTTTCACTGAATCATAGGTGTAAGTCGTCGTTACTCCATTGGCATTTGTGAAAGTCAAAACATTTCCAAAATCATCGTAACTGGAGTTCTCAGTGAGTACATCCGAGTTGATATTATTGCTCTTCTTGATCGTAGTAGGCACCGATGCAGCAAAGTTTCTCCCCGCGACTTGCTTCGCATACGTGTATTCTGTCTTAAACTCTTTATTTTCCGCATTCTCGGTTTCCTGCATCAGATAATATTGCGTCGGAGTATTTGAATCGATGTAATCCTTTTTGTATGCATAATTTTTAAGCGTCAACCCGTCAGTAATACTCGTCGTAAAGTTCAAATCTTGGCCATACGAACTCCCCACGTCCTGATTGTGATAATCAAAACTCTGGTAATTATAATCCTCCAATGTACCATTACTGTAAACAATTTGATCTTTGCGAGCAGACAATCGATAAGCTTGATTGCTAGAACTGCTGCCAATGAATCTCTTTACAGGACTTCCCTCATAGCTGTATTCCGTTATTGCTCCGGTCGGATGCTGCGTTTTCGTCAGAAGCGCATACGGATTGGACATAGCCCGGGCAGAATCGTATTCAAATAGATTTGAGGCTGCCTGCGCAATTCTGTAGGAATAAGTCGTTACTCGGTTCTCCGCATCCGTAACGGAGCTTAACAATTCCGTTCCATTTTCCGTATTCTTGTGATAGGTCACCGTCTGGTTTCCTTGGGTTAGCACCACTTCTGTTTTGGTATAAGTGATATTGATTTTATTACCGATTGCGTCCTCTATCTGACTTAGCAGTTTGCGGTTGTATGCGGCATTTTGTTGGTACGCAAGTAAAATCTTATTATTGTACGCATCTGAAATTTGAATCAGACGACCATCATTGGTGAAATAGTAATTCCTGCTGCCATCTTTAAATGACAGGACATAGGCTGAGGTCTCGGCGTTAACCACTACGCTCGCATTGGTCGCGATCGAAAGGTTGTTCCACTCATACCCTTTCAGTTGCATTGAAGATCCTGAACCGGTAACTTCATAGTACCCCCCGCTTGGAAGAGAAATGTAACGTTTCCCTTCATTCAGTTCCATATAGGGCAGATTCCACTTCCATCCTTTGCCAATTGGGTACATGAGTTGTTTTAGAGGAGTCTTTCCGGAATTGTGATACGTGTATCCTGTTGCTGTCATGTATTCAGTCTCTACCGTTGCTCCTGCCGGCGAAGCAATAAACTCGTATGCACTGTCTGATTGAGCGATTAGAGCCCCTGCCTGATTGTTAATAGATGCTTTTAAATCGTTAGCAGCCGTTAACGAATCTGTCTGTCCACTCCGCGCTCTATAGGTTTGTCCTTGCCCCAGAATCTCGATATCTTTAATTTGCGGCGCTGGGGAAGAGGAAATCGCATAAACATATCGCCAACTGATGCTTCCGTCAAAAGTCCAAGATCCATACCTTTTGTTGCTTGCGGGTACATCTCTTCCAACGGTTCCAGAATAGTTTTGCGTATAGCTTCTGGTATCCGATACCGGCTTTGTCACCGTTCCCGAATAGTTGGCCTGAAATTTCTTCGTGCAAACCCAATTCGCTGTGCCTGGAGAAGCGCATGCCTTCAACGTAGTTGTGCTCGTTCTATTCAGCGTTCCTGAATATCCTCCGCTATTGTAAGGCTTAGAGCTTTGGCAAGGATTCGTCTCGGAACCAGTCGCCACCCAGTTACCACTGGAATTGTATTTTCCCGGAATTTCATTAATACATGTCGTTGATTCCGTTTTAGATGCTGCTGGCGTATATGAACCACTCACAGATACAGAGCCCGATTTATATAGCGTTCCCGTATATCCGTTCTGGTTGTAAGAAATGGAAGAAGGCAACGAACTTTCACTTGGGCTCGTTCTGGTATCCGTTGCTGTACGGGTTTCACGTCCTCCGCCATATTTGATCCCTTGACTCAGTGCACTTTGCGCTTCTGCTTTCGTATTATAGGTTCCATATACATTATCGGTGTACTTCAGTGTAGGATAGTACAAAGAAGAATCGGGATTGCCATCATTGTTGCGATCCTCCTGAATAGCTTCAAGCACTTCGCGATAAACGATTTGATATTTTAATGTATACGGAATCCGATAACGATTATAGGTCACGCTATAAATGGGAACTTGATATTGATACGAACTGGTAGAGTAGCCCATATCATACAATTGCGCGTCTGAAGTACTGTATTGACGTGTCAAAGCAAAGGACAGCCCATTTCTTCCCGGCAAAGTAAAATCCGCTTGTTGAATAGAAAGCGCTCCTGAAAGCGTAGATACCTGTTCGTCCTGTGTTCCAACCGAATAGGGCGCTTGGCTAATTCTAGTACTGTCGAAAACAGGGGGCTGTTCCAGTATCGGCTCCTGCTGTGTCTGAATGCGTTGAGCATTCGATCTTCCTTCCAGAGAATTGAGCTCACTCGAATTCTCTGAATTTTCTTCAGTTTCCTCTTCAACAACGGTATATCCTTGAAGTTTTTCAGCCAGCTCCGTAACTTCATTAATCGTTTCGCTTTCAACTTCGGAGGATAGGTTAATCTCTTCAGGGTAAAGCATCTCATAGGCTTCTTCGTAATTCATTTGATTGATCTTGGCATGAAAAAAGATCAAATAGATTTCTTCCAATTCAAGTCCACTGTTTAACTGTTGTTGAACAAAGGCTTCTGTAGTCGAAAAGCGGCTAAGAATATCTTGAATTGAAACGCTAGAAGATGAAGCCGAATTGGCTGACGTTTGGTCGGGAGCATAAGTCGTTAATCCGTTGACAGTAATCAAAAGCGAGAGAATAAGCATGGCCATTCTAGACCCTAATCTATTCCACATTTAGAGAGTCACGTCCTAAGTTTAAGGGTATAATTAATAGCTTTGTCAATAACACTTTTAACTCATCGATTGCTCACACATTTGGGATCCTTACTAGTTCACCCCACGACTCATTACCAGCGTTATCCCTCGCTCGTATTCTGACATCATAGATCGAACCTGCCTCCAACCCTGTAAATGTAAAGCTTGTCATGTTAGTAGTTTGATAGAGCACGTCGTTTAACCATACCTCGTATTCCCTGATACCGCTCGAATCTTCTGAAGCAGTCCACGTCAATTCTGCTTCAGCTTCCGAAAGACGAGTAGCAATCAAGATCGTTGACGCAGTTGGTGCAATCGTATCGTGCGTATATGACACGCTCTCACTCTCATCTGATAGTTGTCCGTTCTGATCAACAGCAACCACCGTAAAACTGTAGGTGATCCCTTCCACGGCAGTCATCGTCCATTGCGGCTCGTAAACGGAGCCCACAACAGAATGGTTAGAACGTATCTGGTAGGATACAACCTGCTGAAAAGGATCGGAAGTCGTCCACGAAAGCTTAATTTCGTTTCCTTCCAGAGGTATAACCTGCAGTTCCTCCGGTACTGGAGGCTCCTCAGAAATCGCTTCAGACTGCACAATACCATACTCAAACTTCAGCGCATCGGCATACAACGTACCCGAGCCGCCGCTATGATTGGCCGTCAAATGCACTCCGACTTCCGCCAGCACCGTGCCCTCTGGAATGACGCCCTGCTTTTCCAGATACACATAACCATTTGTTTCCTGATTCAACTCTGCCGTGAACGATCCAACATTCGTCCAGTCCTCGTCGTAGAACCACACGAGTAATTGTCCATACGCGTCATTGAGTTCTTCCGCATGCAATTGTCCGCTCAGCTTAAAGGTTTGTCCTGCCTCTACATTAATCTGTTGACGAATATAGCCGCTCTTCCAGATCGGCAGATTCGCCACTTCGATCTTCATCGCCTTGCTTCCGCTGGCAACAGGGGCGTTCACCGATTCAATTGTGCCTGTACCCGTATTAAAGCTCTGCCAGCCGGTCGCGCTTGCGTCCAGGGTATGCTCGAAATCCGCATTTACCAGCAGGTTCGGGTCCGTTGTCTCGCGCAGGTCGATGTTGTCGGCATACAGCAAACCACTGCCATTGCCCGTCCCGTTCGCAGAAAGTCTGACGCTGACCTGCG
>NZ_JBHMDN010000031.1:0-109451 GCF_042431195.1 Cohnella cellulosilytica | reverse complement strand
CAGCAAGCACGTCAAAAAACGCCTCCTGTCCCACATGAACTCGCAAAATTACCGAGTGGGAGAGAAGGCGTTGTGTTTAGCCACAGTTAATCGACGGCTTCTGGCAGACCGCTACGCAAGCCAGTTCGGGCGGCCAACTGCCTTTAGCGGTCTCGCAGACCGCTACGCGAGCCGATTCGAGCGGCCGGCTGCTTTTAACGGTCTGGCAGACCGCTACGCAAGCCAGTTCGGGCGGCCGGCTGCCTTTAGTGGCCTCGCAGACCGTTACGCGAGCAATTCGAGCGGCCAACTGCCTTTAGCGGTCTGGCAGGCCGTTAATGGGCGGCTTAAAGCCAAACTTCCCGCAAGGAGGAGAATCGGTCCATCTCTGGACCGATGCCATCTCTATGCGGGAAGTCGATTCGTCCATCCTATCCTGCTCTGCTGCACGGAGCGCTAAATTTTCCGCGATTATCCCTTGACGCCCATGCTCGCAATGCCGCCGATCATGTTGCGCTGCGCGAAGTAGTAGATGACCAGCAGCGGAATAACGATGACGGTGGAAGCCGCCATTAATAGATTCCACTCGGAGCCGCGGCTGGAGAGAAAATTGGCCAAGCCGACGGCGATCGTAAACTTCTCCGCCGAATTCAAATAAATGAGCGGGCCCATAAAATCGTTGTACACGTTGGTGAACGTAAACACCACGATAATCGTCATCGACGGGCGCAGGATGGGAACCAGCACCTTCCACAAAATTTGCAATTCGTTCGCGCCGTCGATTTTGGCCGCCTCGTCCAAATCCTTCGGGATCGTCATGACATACTGCCTCATTAGAAATACGAAGAACGGACCGGCGAAATAGGCGGGCACGATCAACGGCAAATACGTGTCGATCCAATCGAGCTCGCTGTACAGCAGGAAAGTCGGAATCATCGTGACCTGCTCCGGAATGAGCATAGTCGCCAGCATCACCATGAACAGAACCTCCCTCCCGCGAAAGCGGAATCGCGAGAAGCCGTAGGCGACAAGCGTACAAGACACCACCTGGCCGACGATAACGAAGATCGCAATGGTCAGCGTATTCGTAATGTAGGTTCCGAACGGTGCGAAGGAAAAGGCGTCGATGTAGTTGCTCCATTTCGGCTGATCCGGAATCCATTGCGGCGGAATCTGGAAGGTGGTCGCCTTCGTCTTCAAGGAGGTAGAGATCATCCAGAAGAAGGGGATCAGGCATACGAACGCCAGCACGATCAGGAGAACGTACGTCATCGCCTTGGTCAGCGGGTTGTAATTCCTTGCGTTCATTTCTCCACCTTCTTCCTCTGCGCAGGCTGGTCCGCTTCGTAATAGACCCATCGGTTCTGCGTCGTATACACGATTAGTGCCAAGACGAGCGACAGCAGCCCGCCGATCCAGGCCATCGCCGAAGCATAGCCCATATCGAACTGCTTAAAAGCGTTCTGGTACAAATAAAGCATATAAAACAGTCCCGCATTGTCCGGTCCGCCCGCGCCTCTGCCGTTAATGACATAAGCCTGCGTAAATACCTGAAAAGAATCGATAATGCCCATCAGCAGCAGGAAAAACAACGTCGGCGTCAGCAGCGGCAGCGTAATTCTCCAGAAGCGGCGGAACGTCCCGGCTCCGTCGATCTTGGCCGCTTCGTAGAGATGCTCGGGAATGTTCTGCAGGCCGCCCAGAAACAGAATCGCGCTGCCTCCCACTCCCCACAGGCTCATCAGGACGTAGCTGGGAAGAATCCATTTCGGATCTTTAAGCCACTGCGGGCCTTCGATGCCGATCCAGCCCAGAAAGTTGTTGAGCAGCCCGTACTCCGAGTTCAGAATCCATAACCAGATCATGGACACGGCAACGCCCGTCAGCACGGACGGCAAATAGAAAAGCGTGCGAAAGAAGTTGATCCCTTTTAACTTAAGATTAAGCATCAGCGACAGCAATAGCCCCAGGATCAAGCTAAGCGGAATGGACATCGCGCTGTAGGTCAAGGTAACTTGCATCGATTTGTAAAACAATTTGTCCTGAAACAATCGGGTGAAGTTATCGAGTCCAACCCAGCTCGGCGGCTGATAAATATCCCAATGCATAAAGCTCAGAGCCAATGAGGCGATAATTGGGAATGCGGCGAAAGCCAGAAAGCCGACGATCCAGGGTGAAATGAAGACATATCCCAATCTCTGTTCTCGCCGGGCACTTTTCGAAAGATTCGCCATCGCTAGTCCGGCCTCCTAATTATTTGCGACCCTTGGTTTCGTCCAATATCTTCTGAATTTCATCGGCCGCCTTCGACAAAACTTCCTGCGGGTCCTTGAGCGGAGTGCCTTTAAGCGGAAGCAAGGTATCGGTTGAAATTCCCATTACGGAATTCTCGATCGCCTGCCAGCTGTTGCTCCTGACATAGGTCGGCGTCTTCGTCGGCCGCTTTCCTTGGTCGTAAAATACTTTAAGCACGTCGTCCTCGATCAGCTTCTGATCTACCCAGATGCTGGGAATCGGCGGCCCCCATGTCATCTCTTCTACGACTTCCTGCGCGATTTCCGTGCTGGACATAAACTTCATGAATTGCCAGGTTTCCAGTTGGTGTTTCGATTTGGCGTTCATAAACCAGCTGACCACGTCCGCCCAACCGTAATTTTCGCTTCCGGGAATTTGCGGGTACGACACGGCCCCGAATTCGAACGGCAAATCCTTAAGCGAGTTATACCCCCACATGGAGCCTATGGAGATGGCGACTTTACCGGAGCCGAAGGGGCCGTTATCCCCGGTCATCGTCTCGGCAATGGACGTGGGCAGGCTGCTGCCGTCATTGACAAGCTGCTGGCCGAGCTCGAACCACTTCACCGTCTGCGGCGAATCCAATATTCCCTTCACCGTCCAGCCGTCGTCGCTGATCATATCGCCGCCCAGACTCCACAGCAAGGGCGAATCGCCCCATCCGTCGCTGACGATATCCGTGCCGTACGTTTGGCTGTCCGCGTCGGTAAGCTGTTTCGCGATATTGCGGAACTCTTCGAAGGTCCAGTCGTCCGTCGGGTAAGGAATTTGGGCTTTATCGAACAGATCCTTGTTGTACAGGAAGACATAACTGGAATAGTCGCGCGGCAAGCCGTAGTGTTTGCCGTCCGCGCCCTTCAGCCTCAGATCGACGATTGGCTGGAAGTATTGGGACATGTCCCAATCGTCCGCTTCGATGAATTCGTCGATCGGAGCGATATAGCCGCGATCGAATTCATCGGTTGCGTACCAGCCCACCCAAATATCGGGACCCTTGCCGGCCGCGAACGCCGTATTCAGCTTTTCGAAATAACCGTCCTCCGGAATATTCGTCATTTTAACCTTGATCGTCGGATGGCTTTCCTCGAATTTCTTCACCAGTTTGTTATAGAGCGGCTGCCAGTTCGCCAAATCCGGCTGCCAGAATACGATTTCGGTTTGAGTGCCCGAATCGTTGGACGAACCGCTTGAATTCCCCTCGCTTTTCCCCTTCGTGCAGCCGGACAAGATTCCAAAAACCAACGTTAAAGCGACCAGCATTACAAGCCCCGTTCTCTTCTTCATGGCATGCATCCCCCTTATTTTACGAGATTAGATGATCGAAATCGCTTTCAATTGGAAACCGGGAGAAACTGTTCGGCCAGCTTCTCGGCCCAGCTATAGTTGGCCTCGATCGTCCGGCCGGCATTATGCGGCGTATGCACCACGTTGTGCCTTCCCAGCAGCGGATCGTCCAGCTCCAGCGGCTCCACATCGAATACGTCCGCCGCAAGGCTGATTTCATCGTTAAGCACCCTCCGACGAATGGCGTCCATATCGCAGATCCCCGCCCGGGTGACCAGCACGACCAGACAGCCTTTGGGCAGCGCGTTGATATGCTCCGCCGTTATGAGTCCTTCCGTCTTCTCGGTAAGCGGTACCATAGGAACGAAAATTTCCGCGTCCTTCATCAGTTGCTCGAGATAATGCTCTCTTCTGGTGCCGGCCCGATGGAAAGAAGGCTCGGTCGCATATGGGTCCCAGGCCGCCACGTCCGCTCCGAGCATGTTCACAAAGCTCGCGTATCGGGAGGCGATATTGCCGGCGCCGACAATGCGAATCCGTTTGCCCGCAACCGTCCCGTTCGTAAAATTCGCATCGTCCCCGAACTGCTCGCCCCTCGAATGGGGACGACCTACGCCGCCCTCCGGGTCGTAATCCCACGGCGCGAGGCTGCCGATCATCTCCCGATACGTCTGGGGAATTCTGCGCAAGCCGCACAGCGTTAACGCAAGGCCGAACTCGGAGACGGATTGCCCCCAGAAGCCTTCGCTAAGCTGGGTGTAGGCTTTCACTCCGGCTTCCTTCAATAATTGCGCCAATTCCTCGGGCATTCTCACCTGATAGGGCCCGGCAATAATAGCGGCCTCGCGCAGCTGGGCGAAGGATTGCAAGCATTCCGCCGTGACGGGTACGACCAGCGATACGAGCCGGGTAACCTCATCCGGCTTCGTCACGATTTCCCCCAGCGTTCTCTCGTCGCCGGGAGACAGTCTGATGAACTCTACCGGTCCTTGCGCTTGCCACAAAGCATGAAGATGGTCCGCGACCCATGGCCAAGTCGCTTCAAAATTCGGATGTACGACGATTACGCTGTTCATGTCGGATTCCCCCATTGGTGATTACTCTTGTTCATCGATGTTTACTCTTGCTCACTGCCGAAAGCTTGCCAGCTCTTATCTAACGCTTGCGGATCGGCGGCTCCGCAAAATACGACGATTCGATAACGATACGTCTCGGAATTGCCGCGCTTAAGCTCCCGCGGCCCTGCAATGCACGGGCTGGGCGCGATTCCCATCTGACCGTCAACGCGCCACGGTACGGGAAACTCGAGGTTGCCGGGGTGATCCAGGAAAGCAATGCCCGCCGGTCCGTCCCTGCCCTCGATCGGCATGCTGCAGGCCACCCAACGGGCGCGCTGCCCTTCGGCCTCGCCATTCTTCAGCCCTTCGCTGTTCAGCGCCTGCCCGCCCCATTCTTGCCGATAAGGCATGCGAAGGAACAATCCGCCATACTGATGTTGGCCAAAGACCAGATCGACCTCCGCCCGCAGCGTCCATTCAAGATCCAGCTCGCAGGTATCGCCGAGATCGTTCAGTCTCCAGCGCTGCAGCTCCGTCAGCATGGAGCCGCCTTGCGGATCCTGCCAATCCGTCTCGACCTCCCAGCTCGCCGTGCTGCCGTTCGCCGTCGCTTCCTTCAGAGCTTTCGGATGAAAGCTGCCGTCCGCCGGATTTCCTCGAAGTCCCTCCTCCCAGAAACCGACGCCGTTCACGTCGTTCAGTCCGACGTAAATGCCATGCTGCCACGGATGATGCGGCGGCGCGTTCTCGGTGAGCACCCCTTGCCCGTCCGGAGCGACTACCGGATGAATGTACGGGCGGCTGTGCGGCTGGGCCTGCTGGACAAGGAACGGCTCCTCCTGACCGGCGCGGTAAATCCGAATGCTGTTCTCCGAGCTTACGACTTGCAGTTCTGATTTGCTCATGCTTGTCACCTCCTTACTCGCGAATTATTGTTTGCTGTCCTGCCGAAAATCGGGAACCCTGATCTGCTTGCCTTCGTTCATCGCCGATTCATGCGCGCAGATGCCGGCGGAAGTCCAGTTGGCGGATGTATAGACATCCGGGAAGGGAGCCCTCCGCTCTATGATACTCATAACGAATTCATGAGCAAGATGCGGATGGGAACCGCCGTGTCCGCTTCCCTGAGCGAAGGAGAGATGCACATTTTCGGCGGCGTCGTAGACGCCTTCCGTCGTATACTTGCGGATGCCTTCCGGCAGCAAGCCCGCGTAATCGGGAACCTCGACCCGCTCGGCCTGCTCGCCGCGGAAGACGACGGGACGCTCGCCTTCCGTCTGCTGCCATTCGAAGCTCATCAGATCGCCGTATACGTCGAAGCTTTCCACATATTCCCGCGCCGTTTCGAACAAGGACCGGGAAACCTCCATCGCCAGGTTGGAGTCCCTCAGGCGGAAGGTGGCCGATTCTACCGCGAACGGAGAGCCGTACTTGGAGGCGAGCTGATCGGCAATCCGGCCCGAGCCCAGACACGATACGTATTCCGCTTCCTTGCCGGCGAGCGCAAGCAGCGGACTGACGGCATGCGTGGCGTAATGCATCGGCGGAAGCCCTTCCCAGTACCCCGGCCAGCCCTTCATTTCCTGATGGTGCGCGCCCCGCAGGAATTGAATTTTCCCCAGTTGACCGGAATCCCGCAGTTCCTTCACGAACAGGTACTCCCGGGTGTACACGCAGGTTTCCATCATCATATAGATTTTGCCGGACTCCCGCTGCGCTTCGACGATCCGCCAGCAATCCTCGATCGTAGTCGCCATTGGCACGGTGCAGGCGACGTGCTTGCCCGCCTTTAAGGCGGCGATGCTCTGTTCGGCATGGTTGGGAATCGGGGAATTAATATGGACGGCGTCCAGCTTGTCGTCCTTCAGCATCTCCTCGAAGCTGGTATATCTGGCCTGAATGCCGAAATGATCGCCGATTTGTTGTAATTTCTCCTCCGTCCTCTGACAGATGGCGTACATCTCGGTATGAGGATGATTTTGATAGATGGGGATAAATTCCGCTCCGAAGCCTAATCCGACGATGCCTACTCTTATTTTGGAACCCACGGTTGCTGCCTCCTCTTGTGATCGATAGGGTGAGAATAATTTGATTATATTTTCAGACCCGGCGATAGTCGATGCGAACTCTCGTCATTTAAATGAGAATTTTCACCGCGCCTTCCCACTCGAAAACAGGCATAAACCGTACTATAATGAGTGTAAAACGAAAAGCTGAGGGAGGGTACTATGGGATTATTTCCAGCGGAGTCGAGCAAGAGAAGAGCGAGGTCCAGCCTGCAGCGGAAGCAAGTCGCGCTGCTCATAGAAACCTCGAACGAGTACGCGCGGGGACTGCTTAACGGCATACGCGCCTTTACGCGCGAACGCCGCCTGTGGTCTATCTATCTTAACGAATACAGCAGGGACAATACGGATTTTACCTGGCTGAACGGCTGGCGGGGGGACGGAATTATCGCCCGGATCGAGAACGAACAGACCGCCAGGTATATTCTGGATGCCGGATTTCCGGCGGTCGATCTCAGCGCCTTCCGGATCATTCCGAGCTTGCCTTATGTGGAGACCGACGATCGGGCCATTGCGAGGCTGGCGGCCGAGCATTTCCTGGAGCGCGGATTTAAGAATTTCGGATTTTACGGGGATTCCCGGTTTCCGTGGTCCAAACAGCGGGGCGCCTATTTCGAGGATTACCTTGGCGCTCTTCCATATGACTGCCACACGTTCATCTCGCAGCAATCGCACGACCGGGCCTCGCGCGTGGCGGAACGCCATAAATTGATTCAGTGGCTGCACAGCCTGCCCAAGCCGATCGGCATTATGGCCTGCTACGACAGCCGCGGTCAGCAGCTGCTGGAGGCTTGCCGCTTTGCCGAAATCGCCGTGCCGGACGAAATCGCGGTCATCGGCGTCGATAACGACGAGGTGCTGTGCGAGCTCTCGGACCCCCCGCTCACCAGCATTCAGTCCAATGCCGTAAGAACGGGTTATCTCGCGGCGGAATTATTGGAGCGGATGATGGCCGGCGAGGACATCGGTGCGGAAGCCCATCTGATCGAGCCGCTTAGCATTCAAGTGCGGATGTCCACGGATGTCCTGGCCGTAGACGACAAGCTGGTGTCGGAGGCCGTGCGCTTTATTCGCGAGCACGCCCATGAAGACATCCAGGTTCAGGACATTTTGTCCGAATTATCCGTATCGCGCCGCATTTTGGACAGCCGGTTCAAAAAAGCGCTAGGCCGAACCCCGCACGAGGAGATTATTGCCGTTAAAGTGAAAGACATCAAAAAGCTGCTCGTGGAAACCAAGCTTCCGCTCTCGTCCATCGCCGAAATTACCGGCTTTAATCATACGGAATATATGAGCGTCGTCTTTACGAGAACGACCGGAATCAGACCCGGTCAGTACCGGGAGGAGAACCGGTTGTCTACTTGATCAGCTTGAGCGCTCGGGCGGCCAAAAACCTTTCCCCGCTTCTTTATGCTAGAATTGTACTAAACTCATGCTGCGCGGGGAATGCCAAATGTCAAAAACGATTCTGATTGTCGAAGATCAGCAGGTGCTGCGGGAAATCATGAAGGAATATTTGACGGACGAAGGCTATCGGGTGCTGGAAGCCGGCGACGGCCGTCAGGCTTTGAGCTTGTTCCGGGAGCATGAAGTCGGCCTGGTCATTCTGGACATTATGCTGCCGGAGCTGGACGGCTGGTCGGTCTGCCGCCGGATGCGCAAAACCTCCGACGTGCCGATTCTTATGCTTACCTCCCGTTCCGACGAGGACGATACTTTGCTCGGATTCGAACTGGGGGCGGACGATTACGTCGTTAAACCTTGCAGTCCTCCTATTCTGTTGGCGCGGGCGAAGCGGCTGCTGGAAGGCCGGCGGCCCCCTCGCTCGCGGGACACGCTGACCGGAGGCGCCATTGCGCTGCATCTGCCCTCGCGGAGCGTCACGGTGAACGACTCCGCTTGCAGCTTGACGCATACGGAGTTCGAGATTCTGGCCTGCCTGATGAACAACAAAGAGCAGGTTTTTACGCGGGAGCAGCTGATTATGAAAATTTGGGGCTACGACTACGCCGGCGACGAGCGCACGCTCAGCAGCCACATCCGCAACCTGCGAGCCAAGCTTGGAGCGCATGCGAATTACATCGTCACGGTCGTTCGTTCCGGCTATAAATTCGAGGAGAAGCCATGAGAAAAAGCATTGTCGCCAAGCTGTTCCTGATGACCGTCGGATTATGCTCGCTTGTCGTGGCCGTCCTCTATATCGGGCAAGTGCTGTTTTTCGAGCGGTTTTATGTCCAGCAGAAAGTCAGAAGCGTGCAGACCGCTCTGGAGACGTTCACTTCGGAGAGCCGGGAGGATGCCGCAGACGCTCGGAGCGCCTATCAGATCGAGCGGCAGTTTTATGACGACTACCATACCTGGATCGCTCGTCTGGACGCCTCCGGATATTTGAGCGATACGGACAATTTCGAAGCGGTGGTCCGGCTGGAGGACGTAACCGACGCCCCCGCTCTATCCGGCGCTTCGCTCACCGTTCCCTTGTACACGATCATGAATATAGAGGAGCTCGCGGAGGACAACCCGCTGCGGCCCGACTTCTTCGTTCGGCCCGGAGAATCCATCGCCATTGAAGGCCTTCTGATCGACGATCGGCTCGTTCCCCAGCGGGTCGGGCGAAGCCCCTCCAGCTTGCGGGACGAGAATCATCTGGAGAACAGTCCTCTTGTCCGTACGGAATACGAGATGGTCTCCCGATTCGACAACGCGGTTGAATATCGCGAGCATTATCCCAGTCTTCTCGTGAACGGCACCGTGACGCAAATCCGCATCCCCGAAGGAACGGAACAATCCCGTTATACCCATCATCTGTTTCTGGAGCGGATCAAATCTTTTCAAGCCAACCTGCTCTACGGTCAATTCGACGCCAAGGCTCATACCGTAATCGATTACGAGGAAAACAATATTCCCTACAAAATCTTCATCAAACGTCTGACGGACCGGTCCGAAGACGTCTCCTATCTGTTCGCGATGACTTCGCTGCAGCCCGTGAACGAAGCCGCGGGGGTCATGCGGCATTATTACGGCTATATCGCGCTGGGCGCGCTGCTGCTGGCGGCATGGATTTCCTTCTATTACGCGCGGCGGATTGCCCGCCCGCTGCTTCGCGTGAACGACGCCGCGCAGCGCATGGCCGAACTGGACTTCTCCGCCCGGATTCCGGCGGCGTCGGAAGACGAGATCGGCCAGCTCTCCCGCAGTATCAACGGGCTTGCGCACATGCTGCACGACCATATTCAACGGCTGGAGCGGGATATCGAACGGGAGCAGCGACTGGAGCGGACGAGGAAGGAATTCATCTCCGGCATTTCCCATGAATTGAAAACCCCGCTCAGCCTGATGGAAAGCTGTCTTTACATTATCGAGGACAAGCCGGACAGCCCGAAACGGGCGTATTACTTCGCCGCCATGAAAGACGAGGTTCAGAAAATGAGCCTGCTGATCGGCGATATGCTGGAGCTGGCGAAATACGAATCCGGCACCTATCGGATGGAGGTCTCCCCTTTCCGCATCGACGCTCTGCTGGAGCGCGTCTGTGCCAAGCACGCGGAGGAGCTTGCCGGCAAGCGGCTGCAGCTGCGCACGCGTTTCGTTCCCGTCGAGACGATCGGCAATCCGCGCCGCATCGAGCAGGTGGCCGTCAACCTGCTGACCAACGCCATCCGCTATACGCCGGAAGGCCAGGCTATTTGCGTCGAGACGGCCGAAGAAGCGGGGGCGGTCCGAATCGCGATCGAAAATCGCGGCGCCCATATCCCGGACGAGCAGTTGGACAAAATATGGGATCGCTTCTATCGGATCGAACCCTCGCGCCATCGCTCGACGGGAGGAACCGGACTGGGACTTGCGATCTGCAAACAAATTCTGGAGCTGCACGGGGCGAGTTACGGGGCGGTCAATACGGCCAACGGCGTGCAATTCTACTTTACGCTCACTCCAAAACAAGAAGCGTAGGACAGCTGTCCGCGCTTTTTTTATTGGATCTGCATCTCGTCTGCATACGATCTGCATTTTCGTCGCGTATGATTCGGTTTGAACCTACGGAGGGAGAATCTAGCGATGAAAAGTAAAAGATGGCTTGCAACGGGAATTGGACTCGCAGTGCTGCTCGGAATGCTGACGGGATGCGGAAACGAGAGACCGGCGGCTTCCCTGCCGGAAAAGACAGGAACGGACTCGATGCCGTCTTCCTCCTATATGGAGCAGTATGGGACAAGTCTCTTCCTTGGCGATTCGATTACGGAAGGGCTGATCTACCACGATGTCTTGAAGGAAGAGAACGTGCTGGCAGGCGCGGGAAAAACGGCCGAATTCGCCCTGATGACCGAAGACGTGCGGGAGCTGATCGACCGCAAGCCCGAACGTGTGTATATCCAACTGGGCTCCGACGATATTCTGTGGCCGACGGATCAACCGATCGCCTACTCGCTTGCCCATTACGGCGAATTGATCGACAAGATCCGCGACGGCCTTCCGAAAGCCCGGATTACGCTGTTATCGGTCGCCCCGGTGACGGACGAAGCGGAGAAGCAAGAGCCGTGCTATCGCACGATTGCGGCATACAATGCCGGACTGGAGGCGCTCGCCGACGAGAAACGGGTCGATTATCTCGACTTGACCCCTCTGGTTGCCGCGCATGAGGAGCTGTACGATACGGACGGCATTCATTTTCAGGCGGCGTTCTACCCGCTCCTGCTCGACTACTTGAGCCAAGCGCGGACGGACTAATCCTGCCTGGCGCTTAACCGGAGGGGATCGGCATTGGTATTCAGCAGTCTTGTTTTTCTTTTTCAATTTCTGCCCGCCGCGCTGGCCGTTTATTTTCTCTCGCCCAAGAAGCTGCGGAACGGCGTCCTGCTCGCCGCCAGCCTTGTCTTCTACGCTTGGGGCGAGCCGGTGTACATTTTGCTGATGATCTTCTCTACCGTGTTCGACTACGGCAACGGGCTTCTGATTGAGAGATTCCGGCACAGGAAAGCCGTTGCCCGAGCGGTCTTCATCGGCTCGCTCATCGGGAATTTGGCCGTTCTTTGCTTCTTCAAATACGCCGGTTTCGTTGCGGACAATCTGAACGCGCTGTTCGGGCTTGAACTGCGCGCGGCCGATCTTCCCCTGCCGATCGGGCTGTCCTTCTACACGTTCCAGACGATGTCCTATGCGGCGGATGTGTATTTCGGCAAGGTGAAGGCGCAAAGAAACCTCGTCGCCTTCGGCGCTTATGTGGCGATGTTCCCGCAGCTCGTAGCCGGCCCGATCGTCAAATACGGCGACATCGCCCGCCGGCTGGCCGCCCGCAATATGACGCCGGAGCGGTTCGGCAAAGGCGCGGAGCTGTTCATTCGGGGCTTGGGCAAAAAGGCGCTGCTCGCCAACCCTCTCGGCCTGCTGTGGACAAACGTCCAGGCGGCTCCCGCCGAAGAGACGACCGTACTGACCGCCTGGCTCGGCATCCTCGCGTTCACGCTCCAGATTTACTTCGATTTCAGCGGTTATTCGGACATGGCGCGCGGGCTGGCCAAGCTGCTCGGCTTCGACTTTAAAATCAATTTCAACTATCCGTACACCTCCCGCAGCGTAACGGAGTTCTGGCGCCGCTGGCATATTTCGTTGGGAAGCTGGTTCCGGGAGTACGTATATATTCCGCTTGGCGGCAACCGGGGAGGCCTCGCCAGGCAGCTGCGGAACGTGCTGATCGTATGGTTCCTGACCGGCTTGTGGCACGGGGCCAGCTGGAATTTTGTCGTCTGGGGGTTGTATTTCGGCCTGCTCGTAACGATCGAGAAGCTGTTTCTTCTGCAAGGGCTGCAGCGCCTGCCGCGTCCTCTCTCCCATCTCTACCTGCTGCTGGCGGTCGTTCTCGGCTGGGTATGGTTCGAGTTCGCCTCCATGCCCGCCGCCTGGCGGTTTGTCGGCCAGCTGTTCGGCTTCTCCGCGAGCGGGTGGGCGGACGGCCAGGCGCTGTACCATTTGTCGACGTACGGAATCGTGCTTGCAGCGGCAGCGCTCTGCGCTACGCCGTTTCCGCGGAAATGGCTTATCCGCCTGTCGCGCAAATGGCGCCCGGGAGGCGCGATTGCCGTCCCGCTCTTTTACTTGAGCCTGCTCGTGCTATCGACGGCTTATCTGGTCTCCGAGACGTACAATCCGTTCTTATATTTTCGTTTTTGAAGGGAGGGGAGCGCCGATGCGGCGCACTCTGGAACCGAGAATCCTTAACGGCCTGCTTCTGCTCCTGTATATGGGCGCAATCGCCGCCGCAAACCTTCTGACGCCCGACAAGCCCATCTCGGAGTCGGAGAACCGGGTTCTCGAGCAGCGGCCCCGTCTCTCGGGGCACGCCCTGCTGACAGGGCGGTTTATGTCCGATTACGAGCGCTACGCAACGGATCAATTCGCTTTCCGGGACGCCTGGGCGGGGCTGAAGACGGATGCGGAACGCGCACTGGGGAAAAAGGAAAGCAACGGCGTCTTCCTGGGCAAGGACGGTTATCTGCTGGAGCGGTATACGTCGCCGTCGGAGGCGGAGCTGTCGGCCAGAATCCGGGCTCTTCGGATGTGGGATCAGGCCGCCCCTCGCCTTAACAAGGTGGTCATGCTGGCGCCGACGGCCGCCTCGCTGATGGCGGATAAGCTGCCGGCGTTCGCTCCCGTCGACGACGAGCGGGCCGATCTGGAACGGATAAGGCGGCAGCTCCCGCGGGACATGCGGTTTGTCGACGTGTATGCCGCGCTGGACGCCAAGCGGGAGCAGTCCCTCTACTATAAAACCGATCATCACTGGACGACCCAAGGCGCTTATTACGCTTATCGGGCGCTTTGCGAGCAGTTGGAGCTCGTGCCGCTGGACGAGGCCGCTTACGATATCCGCCAGGCGACCGACGAATTTTACGGCTCGCTCTATTCCAAGAGCGGGTTTCGCCGCCTGCGGCCCGACAGGATCGACCTGTATTGGCCGAAGAAAAGCGGCAAGCTCCAAGTAACCTACGTTGACGAGGGCAGAATGACCGATTCGCTGTACGAGCCGGACCGGCTCGACGACAAGGACAAGTATGCGGTTTTCCTGAACGGCAATCATGCCTGGGTGCGGATTGCCGGGGACGGCCCCGCGGGGAAAAATCTGCTTGTGGTTAAAGATTCGTACGCCAACAGCCTGCTCCCCTTCTTGACGTCCCACTATGGCGAGATCGACGTCGTCGATCTTCGGTATTTCGATCAGTCCCTCCTGGAGCTTACCGAGAACCGAAACTTCCAGGACATGCTGATTCTGTACAATATCCGGACCTTTTTCGAAGATCCATCCATTCTGAACTTGGCGGAGGAATCGACATAATGCAGCGAATGCAACGAATCGTCGGATTGGCGCTTGTTCTGGTTATTGGAATTTTGGGCGGGTGCTCCGCTCGCTCCGGGGATCATGAAGATAGGACCGCCTCGGAGGTGGCCGCCCGCGTGGCGCAGGCGGTAAGTCTGAGCGGCATGCAGGCGAGAGATGCGGAGAAGCTGCGCAAGCTGTATGGCATTAAGGCGGACGATATTGCCGACTTCGCGCTATACACGGCCGAATCCAACGTTAAGGCGGACGAGCTGGCGATCGTCAAAGTCAAGGAGCCCGGCGAGGCGGATAACGTGATGAATCAAATCCGGCACAGAATCGAGGCGCAGACGGTCAAGTTCCGGGATTACCGTCCCGAGGAATTTTATTTGATCGACAAGCATGTCCTGAAATCGGCGGGAACGTTCGTTTTCTTCGCGGTTTCCAAGGAGGCGGACCGGATGGAGCAAGCGTTCGACGCGGCATTGAAGTAGAACACGCGTACAGGGATCCGATCCGCCGCCGTCTGGTTCCCTCCCCCCTTCCCTCTCCCAATGCCGCGTTCCAACATTTTTCAGAAATTAACCGCTGCTTGACAGGCAGTTGTTACTTTCGATCTATAATTTTCTAGGAGGAATGTTACAGGATTGAAACAGGAGGCCTAGACGCATGAAGAGAGCAAAAGCCCGGTTTTCCCTGAAAAGACTGCAAACGAAAATGATGGTGTTGGCTCTGCCGGTCCTGCTGCTCATTACCCTGTCCCTGTCGTGGATCAGCTACTCGTTCGCGCGTTCAATGCTTGTCGCTGAAATCGAAGGAAACCAGGATAGCCGCTTGATGGAAACGATGCAGGAAATTCGCAGCAAGCTCATTGCCCATATCCGCATTCCGCAGACGCTGGCCCGCATCGCCGAAGCGAACGGTGCAAACCTGACGGAGGCCGAGTATCGCGATATTTTGCTGAATCTGCCGAGTTTGAACGACGATACGCTCGGAGTCGGCGTCTGGTACGAGCCGTCCCGCTATCGGCCGGATCTGACCTATTTCGGCCCCTATGCTTACAAGGACGACGGCGGAATGGCCTATACGGAAGAATATATGAACGAGGAATACGATTATCCGAATTGGGATTGGTATAAAATCGGCGTCGACACGACGGAACCCGTCGTTTTTACAGACCCGTATTACGATGAGACGACCGACATTACAATGATTACCGCCACGGTTCCCTTCTATGACGAGGACGAGAATCTGACGGGCGTGACGACGGGCGATATTAACTTGAACAGCATGCAGGATTTGATCCGCGGCATTCGCGTAGGGAACAGCGGATGGGCCTTCCTGGTCGACAAGCAGGGACGGCTTATCGCGGGGCGCGAGCAGGACGCCCTGATGCAGTCCTCCATTGCCGACGATGCCAATCCTTCGTTGTCCGCGCTGGGACGGGAAATGATCGACCGGATGTCCGGCCAGGAGCTTGACGCGATATATCGCGGAACGTTCCGGGAGGACAAGGAAGCCGTTGTCGTCTCCTATGCGAAAGTGCCGGAGACGGGCTGGACGCTGGCTCTGGCGGCCCCCGAGCGAGAGATGTACGCGCCGCTGAACCGCTTGATGACCGGAATGCTGGCCGCAATCGTCGTCGCCATGCTGATCATGGCCGCTGCAGTCGCCTGGTTCAGCCGTTACCTGACGAAACAAATCGAACAAATGAACCTGCTGTCCGCCCGTCTGTCGGAAGGCGACTTTACTATGCAGCTGGATATTCGTACAGAGGACGAGTTGGGACAGATGGGACATCGCTTTAATCGGATGGCGGCGTCGCTCAAAGAGGCGATGCATCATATCGCGCGAAGCTCCGACGAAGTGGCCGTCCATGCCGAGCAATTAAGCGCGGGCGCGTCGGAGACGGTGAAGGCCACCTCCGAGATCTCCGGCTCGATTGTGAGCATTGCCGAAGGGACGGAAAAAGGCGCCGAAATTATATTCCAACTCAAGCGGTTATCCGATGAAATGGCGAATGGCATGAGAGGAATCTCCCAGAACGTAGAGCAGGTCCACACGTCGGCGGAAATCGCGCAGCAAGCGGCGGTCAAGGGGAACGACGAAGCCTTCGAGCTGATCCGGCACATGAAGAATATTCGCTCCTCGATTGACGTCTCGGCCGATAAGATGGCAGGACTGGAAAACAAATCGCGGCAAATCGAGGAGGTCGTTGCCGTGATTGCCTCCATCGCCTCCCAAACCAGCCTGCTGTCGCTGAATGCGGCGATCGAGGCGGCGCGGGCCGGCGAATCCGGACGAGGCTTCGCCGTAGTCGCGGGCGAGGTGCGCAAGCTGGCCGAGCAAGTCGTCATGGCCGCCGCCCGGATTGAAGCCGCCCTGGCGGAAATTCAATCCACCGTTGCCGAGACGACGGCCTCCATGCAGGAAAGCGTGAACGCGGTGAGCACGGGGCTGACCACCGCCGATTCCGCGGGGCAGTCGTTCACGCATATTACGGAAGCGGTAGAGGCCGTGAGCCGGCAAACGATAGAGGCCTTCTCCGCGGTCAAGCAGATCCACGCCTCGATGGATGGCATGGCCGCTTCGATGGACGAGATGAACGACAAGACCCAGGAGACCGCCGGCCAGTCCGGCAACGTCGCCGCGGCCGCGCAGCAGCAATTCGCCGCCATGGAGCAGGTGTCGGCGTCGGCCGACAGCATTTCGCTTCAGGCCCAGGAGCTCAAGGCGCTTGTCGCCCGATTCTCCTTCCGGTAAAATCCCGCGGCCCGGGTCGATCGGAGCCGAAACGCTTCCGCAAGCGGGAAACCCGGGCTTTCTCTTCCATCGATTCGCCGTACGACAAAAGGGACCGGTTCGCACCGGTCCCTTCTTGCGGTTTTTCTATGGCGGAGCGACACGGAAACTATTGTTCCGTCACCCGAAGCATCAGACTGCAGCTCGGCTCGGAATCGCCGCCGACCATCGCCTGGATCCGGCCGGGCTCCACGACGCGGGCCATTTCGACGTTCCAGACGCCAAGCTCCCTGGCCGTCAGCCGGAAGCTGAGCGTCCGCTTCTCGCCGGGCTCAAGCCAAATCTTCTCGAACCCTTTTAACTCCTTCACGCGCCGGGTCACACTCGCTTCCATATCCTTGATATACAGCTGCGCGACCTCTGCTCCGGCCATGGGCCCCGTGTTCTCCACATCGACCGCGATTTCGAAGCTCTCTCCGGCCGTCAGCTGCCCAAGCGTCCGTTCCGGCGCGGCAGCTCTGAGGTTGGAATACGCAAAGGACGTATAGCTGAGTCCGTATCCGAACGGATACAGAGCCAGCCGCGGACAATCCGCGTATCTCGGCTCGTAGCCCTGGTCCTTGCGATTGTAGTACGCCGGCAGACTCATGGAGGAATACGGAATCGTAACGGCCAGCTTCCCGCTCGGGTTCACGACGCCGAACAAAATTTCGCCGATCGCCCTGCCCCCCTCCGGACCGGGATACCAGCCCGTCAGGATCGCCCGGCAATGCGGGACAACGTCGGCAATGGCATGCGGTCTGCCCTGAATCAGAACGAGCACGACCGGCGTTCCGGTTGCGGCAATGGCGCGAATCAGCTCCGACTGCACGCCGCCCAGCCGCAAATCCGCCAGGTCGACGCCTTCGCCGCAGTCCATGTCGGAGGGCTTGCCATCCTCCACGATTGCCGCGCCGTTAATATCGAACTTCAGCTCGAAGTTGCGCGCGCTGCTGCCGCCCATCGCCAATACGGCCACCTCGGACTGCCGGGCCAGTTCTACCGCTTCGGCGAAGCCGTCGCGCGAATCGCCGCGAACGGAGCAGCCCTTGGCATAAACCACCTTCGCCCCCTCTGCCGCCTCCCGAATGCCTTGCAGCACCGTCGTGCCGGAGTTCGGACGCTGAATGGCGGTATAGTCGCCAAGCTGATGATACAGGGCATCCGCGTTCGGGCCGATCACGGCGATTTGCCGCAATCCGGCGCCAAGAGGGAGCAGCCGGTTATCGTTTTTCAGCAGTACGACGCTTTCTCTGGCCAGCTGCAAATTCAATTGACGCGCCGTCTCGCTGCCTACGATTTCCGCAGCCGTTCCTTCCTCCGCATACGGGTTCTCGAACAGGCCCAGTTGAAACTTCAACTGCAGCACACGCCTGACCGCCCGGTCGATGAAGGACATTTGCACCTTCCCCTGGAGCACGGCCTGCTCCAACGTGCTGAACGCCTTGTCCCACAGGCTGAGATCGACGCCGGCGGTTAATGCCAGCGAGGCCGCGGATTCATAGTCGCCCGTCAACGCCAGCAACCGATCGATCGCCGTGCCGTCGGCCATCACGATTCCGTCAAAGCCCCACTCGTCGCGCAAAATGCCGGTCAGCAGCTTGCCGTTCGCATGGCAAGGAATGCCGTCGATTTCGTTATAGGCCGCCATGCAGCCGAGCGCCCCCGCTTCCACGCCGGCTTCCATGCCCGGCAGATGGATTTCGCGCAGCTCGCGCTCGCCGATCGACGCCGGGTAAGCGTTCAGCCCGCCCTCGCCGGCTCCTTGCCCGCAGAAATGCTTCAGCACGGCAGCGACCTTGTTCGGCGCAAGCCGATCTTGCTCCTGTTTCGCTGCCTGCTCCCGCTGCTCGGCCTGCCCCTCCTGCTCTGACATTTCCCCGTCAGATCGCCGATACCCCTGCAGCCCATGAACGGCCGCTTGCGTAAACTGCGCCGCCAAGTGCGGGTCCTCGCTGAAGCATTCCTCGGAACGCCCCCAACGCGGATCGCGCAGCAGGTCAAGCGTGGACACCAGACCCAGATGAGCGCCTCTCGCCCGGATTTCGGCGGCAACCTGCGCATAGGCCTGCTCGGCCAGCTGCGGATTCCAAGTGGCTCCGATGCCGATATTGGTCGGCGTCAGCGTGCCGTCCAAAGCTTGATGCCCATGGGGACATTCCTCCGACAGCATCGCCGGAATGCCCAGCCGCGTCTGCTCGATGAGATACCGCTGAATCCGATTGGCAACCTTCGCGCTGTCCGCCGCCGTAATCCCGTTCTCATACGTCACCTTGGACCACGGGTCGGCGCGGAACAGACCGTACAGCGCCCCCATCCCGCCGCCCGCGGCGACTTCCTCCATGAACGCTTCAGTCAGCTCAAAGCCGTTCGCCGTTTTGCGATAGGCGTTCCAGCCGTACATCCGCTGATTCAGCTGGCCAACCTTCTCCTTCAGCGTCATTCTGCCCAGCAAATCCTCTACCCGCGCCTCAATGGGAGCCGCTTCGTCCCGATAAAGTTCCATCGCTATACTCCTCCGATTACTGCTTGGCCTGCAAGAAAGTCTGGAACTGCTCGTTATACTTCTCCACCACTTTATCCAGCCCGGCAGCCTTCATTTTCTTCAGTGCGGCAGGGAACGCCGTCTCGTAATCCAGCAAGCCCAACTTGATCGGCAAAATGCTGGTATTAAACTCCGCCAGCGTATTCGTATACTCCACGCTGACCTCGGACGCGTCGAAGTTAAAGCCGAGCGTTACGCTGTTGACGGCGTCCGTGCTCTGGCTCGCCCGATATTTCAGAATCGTCGGATGCGTATTGGCCGCCCAGCGGATCATTTCCACATGCCCGAGCATCCAGGAGGCGACTTGATAAGCGGGAGCGCCGTTGCTGTCCAGCTTCAAATCCTCTTTTAACCCGTCGCCGATATTTTTCCAATATACGCCTTCCGGTCCGTACAGAACCAGATCAAAGTTGTCCTGGCTGCTGAACACCCAATTCAGAAATTGAATCGCCGCTTCCGGATGCGGCGAAGTTGCGCTTACGCCGTTGGAATTGCGAACGCCGTACGATCTGAATTTGATCGACTCGTTCAAGAAATAGCCTTCCAGCTTCGCTCCCGGAACCTTCTCGCCCACCTTGTCCGTCACGCCGTCGCCTTCGCGGAACAGAAACCGTCCCATCTGCTCTTCGTTGTTCACAACCTCGGTCGGCGCCGTCAGCACGTCCGGGTTAACCAGACCTTTCTGGTACGCCTCGCGGAAGAAGGCAACGTCCTGCTTAAACTCCTCGCTCTCGATCCAGGAGGAAACCTGGCCCTGCTGATCGATCCGGATCAAGTTCTGAAATACGGTAAACGGATACGTCTCATACGTAGGGTGCAAGTAATAGGCCGGCTCGGTATTGAGCGTCCGAATGAACACATTTTTGTTCGCGTCCGGCCAGCTGCTCTTCAGCGTCTCCGCCAGCTTTAGCAGATCGTCGGCCGACTTCGGCGCCTGCAGCCCGTTCTGCTCCATTAAATCCTGGCGAACCGTAACCATGCCGTCGGCATAAGCGCTGTCCAGCCAGTAGTTCGGCACAGAGTAAATTTTACCCGATATTTTCACCGTATCCCATACCCAATCCGGCAGGCTCTTCTTTAATTCGGGGCCGTACTCGTCCAAATACTCGTCGATCGGAATGATGCCGCCGTTGCTGGCCAGCACGTTCGGCCCCTTGTTATCGTGCATAATGTGGATCAGCTCGAACTCTTCGCCCGTCGACATCATGAGGTTGGTCTTCTGATCCCATACGTCCCAAGGAATATAGATCGCCTCGTATTTGAGATTCAGCCCGTCCTCCTCCAGCTTCTTGTTAATCGCCGCTTCGCCAGCCGCCTGATCCTGCGGAGCCGTTCCCGGCATCACATATCGGACCAGCTTCTTCTCGGCGTTATTCTCTTTGGCCGCTCCCGCGCTTTCCGTGCTCCCGCCGGCGGCATTGCCGTCCTCCGACGTGCTGCAAGCGGAAGTTACGGCGGATAAAGCGATCAGCAAACCAACCAAAGGCAACCAGACTTTTTTCATTCGTATACGCTCCCTTTTTTATAATGATGGTCCTTCCGATGAAACCGTCCCCATCATAAGCAAGGCAGCAAGCGCGGGTAAACTTCAAAAATTGCGAATCCCTTTAATTCGACTGCAACCGCTGCTAGATTTAATTCGATTTCGTTCACTTTATGAGAATGGCTCCCTAATCCCCGGACTTCGGCTCCTGATTGCGCTGCAGGATGGCATCGCTGCGATACTGCACGGGCGACATGCCGTACTTCTTCCGGAACAGCGTAAAGAAATAAGTCGTGTTATGAATCCCCACCTTCTCGCTGATCGCCTGGACCGAGTCCGTCGATTCCAGCAGCAGCCGCTTTGCCAGCTCCAGCCGAACGTCCTTCAAATAATCGTTCACCGACTGCTGGTACTCCGCTTTGAACAGCTTGCCCAGATAACCCGGCGTCAGACCGACGTAATCGGCCAGAAAATCGACGGAGATGTCCGGCTTCCAATAATATTGATCGATATAATCTTTCAGTGCGCTCATCGTCTCCGCGTTGCGGTTTTTCGACTTGGCTTCCATCTGCTCGCAGATGGAACGGCACAAGGCGGTCAAATCCGCCGAGAACGCCTCGAGCGTCTCGTAGGATACGGCGTGAAACGCCATGCGCGCGAACAGCTCCCGCTGCTCGCCGACGGCCGAGCCCATCAGGTTGTACTGCTTGTTTAATGCCGTCAGCAGCTGCTGCAGCATATAGAGCACATGATGATAATCCGCTCCGCGCAGGGAGGCGACGAACTCGTCAATGGCGCGGACCGCAGCCTGCTCCTGATTCATCCGGACCGCTTCGATCAGCTTCTTCTCCAGATTTTCCGGATATTCCGTCTCCGTTGCTGCGGAGCCGTCCTCCGGCTCGTGCTTGTAAAGGTGTCCCGGTCCGTGGAAAAAACGCTGGTACGTCATTTCTCTCGCCTTCAGATATACGCTTCTGATCCGCTCCGGCCCATGCTGCGTCCGCCCGACCCCGATCGTCAGCGATATTTTGAAGTAGCTCTGGACCGTGCGCTGAATTTCCAGCAGCTTTAGCGTCATTTCGGGCGATTCGCCGGGCTGCTGCAACTGCAGCAAAATGCCGATTTCACGCTCGTCGATAATGACGACCTCGCACTCGCTGCACGCCTCGTCCCCGGCCAGCCATTCCTGGGCGATATTGCATATCCCGAAGCGGATCAGCGATTGCATATGCTCGGAATGCTCCTGCTTAAACTGCTGCAAGCGATCGATCACCAGTACGACGACGTTAAAATAAGGCCCGGCGAGCGGTTCGGAGAAGCGGTTGGTCAGATCGGTCTGGCCGCCGGTCAAATATTTGAACAGGCCGCTTTTGCGGGCGACCGCCACCGCCGGCTCCATCTCGCTCACCTTGCGGGCGATGCTGGAGTACGTCTCGTCGATCATGTAAAATTCGTTGATCCGCTTGCTTGCAGTCGCCGCCGATCGGCCGCCCGCCGCGGCTCCGGCAATTTTCTGATACAGCCGCTGAATCGGGTTGTACATCTGGTTGGTCAGCCAGATCGACAAGAAGATCCCGACTCCGAAAATAATAAAAGCGACCGTTAACGTAAGCACTTTCACATTGTTCAGATTAAAAAAAAGATCCTTAACCGGACTGACGCTGACGAAGTACCATTGAAGCTCGTCCGATTTGACGAAGCTGACCAGGCTTTTCTGCCCGTCGACCGCGGCGCTGAAGCTGCCCGAATCCGCATTCTCCCGCAAAATTCGTTTCACGTAATCTTGATCGCTGAAGTCTTCGAGAAAATACGCTTCGTTGGAATGGCTGAGCACAACGCCCTCCGTATTCATCGCGATCAGATTCCGGGAGCTTTTATTTTGCAGCCCGCCGATCAGCTGCCTCATGTAGTCCGCGTTGACGTTAATGACAATCGCGCCCTTCTTCGGCAAATACGAATTAAAGCCCGGCTTCAGCACAAACGTCAGCAGCCGCTTCTCTCCGCCGAGACCGGGGCCGCTCAGGAAACGGGGAAACAAAATTCCGTACTTCTTGTCCGCGGTTTCGAGCTGCTCCAGCAGCTCCCGCTCCGCTTGCGCCGTAATGCCTTTCGAATTGATATAGCGCTCGGTATAGCCGTTGTACAGGCCGATAAATTCGATAAACGGGTACGTCGCCTCGATGTTTTTCAGCTCGTTCACTGTATAAAACTCCTCGATATAATCGACCTCCTTCGAATAAATGGAGGTCACCATCGTCCGGTTGCTCAGCAGATGGTTGCCGATCTCGTACACCTGCTCTTCGATAATATTGGCGGCATAGCTTGTCTGACCCAGCATCGACTCCGATATTTTCCCGACATCGCGCGAGGAACTGTGGGCAAACAGCGTAAACAGCGCCGCACAGATCAGAGCAACCAAGAAGGAGGCCAGGAAAATAAAGCTTAAGAGCATGCTGCGATACGCCTGATACCGGAGCAGCTTCGATTTCATCTTCAATATCGTCGTCACCCGCCTAGAATGCTTGCTTGAATGGCTCGCCCGCCAAGTTCCTCCATTATATAAAAATTCTCTATTCCTGCATCCTCTTTCAATAAAATTGTAGGGATTTCAGAAATTCAAAGTCCGTTACTCGCGGAAAGTGGCGGCTTTGCAGGTAATCGAAGTTTACTTCCCCGGGCCCGCTCCTTAAAGTGTAAACAAACACCCCGACAGGAGATGATTACGTTTGAGAACAGGACGCAGCTTGCTTGCCGTTGTCCGGGAACTGGGCCGCAACCGTTCGGCTTACCTGCTTGCGCTGCCGGCGGCTTTGTACACGTTTATTTTCGGCTATCTGACGCTTCCTTATATGCTGATCGCCTTCCAGAAGTTTAATTACAAGCTGGGGATCTGGCGCTCGCAATGGGTAGGCTGGGAAAACTTCCACTTCTTCTTCGCTTCCGACCGCGCCTGGCAGGTTACCTTCAACACGGTGCGGCTCAACGTTCTATTTATCGTCTTCAGTACGCTGTGCGCGCTGGCGCTCGCGATTCTGTTCAACGAGCTGAAGAGCAGATGGTTTTCGAAAATCACGCAGTCGACGATTCTGTTTCCGAATTTTCTGTCCTGGGTCATCATCGGCTATGTGATCTACAGCTTGTTCGCCACCAACTTCGGATTGGTGAACCGGGCGCTGACCGTGCTCGGCATGGAGCCGGTAAATTGGTATTCTTCTCCGCAATATTGGGTGGCGATTCTGGTGGGGGCGAACATCTGGAAGGATGTCGGGATTTCGCTGGTCATTTATTTGGCGGCCATCACCGGCATCGACGGAACGCTGTACGAGGCTGCGCAAATCGACGGAGCCAACCGCTGGCAGCAAATCCGCCGCATTACGCTCCCGCTGCTTATGCCCACCGTATCGATTCTCTCCCTGCTGGCGCTGGGCAAGGTCATGTACGGCAGCTTCGATATGATCTACGCCATCATTAAAGACAACGGCCTGCTGTACCCGACCGTCGACGTCATCGACACGTATGTGTTCAGAGCCTTGCGCACGATCGGCAACCCGTCCCAGGCGATGGCCGTGGGGGTCTATCAATCCGTAGTCGGCTTCATTCTGGTCTTCGGCGTCAACTGGATCGTCCGCAAGAAAAATCCCGACAATTCCTTATTCTAGACAGGAGGAAAGCATCCGTATGCCAAAAAGATCGTGGTTCGATTATGTCAACGTCATCGTCATTTCGGGCGTTGCCCTCCTGTGCACGCTGCCGCTGCTGCTTGTGCTCGCCGTTTCCTTCACGGATGAAAGCGCCATTAGCGCCAACGGCTACAGCTTCTTCCCGGAGCAGTTCTCCACGGCGGCCTACAGGCTGCTCTTCTCGGGCAATTCGCCGCTGCTGCAGAGCTATACGGTGTCGATTGCCGTCACCGTCATCGGGACGCTGCTGGCCGTGCTGATCACTTCTCTGGCCGGATATACGTTGGCCGCCAAGCATGTCAAATATCGCAACCATCTGGCGATGTATTTCTTTATTACGATGGTATTCAACACCGGGCTTGTGCCGTGGTACATGATGAGCACGGGGCTGGGTTTGAAAAATACGCTGTGGGCGCTCATTATTCCTTCGCTCGTCTTCTCGCCCTTTAACCTGTTTCTGGTGCGCAATTATATGAAGCAAATTCCGGACGGGCTGATCGAGGCGGCCAAAATCGACGGAGCCGGCGACCTCTTCATCGCGTTCCGCATCTTCCTGCCGTTAAGCATGCCGGTCTTGGCGACCATCACGCTGTTTTACGGGATCAGTTACTGGAATAACTGGTTTAATGCCATCATGCTGGTCGACAAAACCGAGCTGTATCCTCTGCAGTATCTGCTGTTCAAGCTCAACTCCGAGATCAGCATGATCCAGCAAATGCAGGCCACGGTATCCGGCATGGGATCGGCGCAGCTGCCCAGCGAATCCGTCAAGATGGCGACGGCCATCATGACCATCGGCCCGATCGTGCTGTTCTACCCTTTCCTGCAGCGCTATTTTATTCGGGGACTGTTGATCGGATCGATCAAGGAATAGGAAGCAGGGGCTAACGTGGCTGAAGTGGCTAAAGTGGCTGAGGTGGCTGAATCATAAGGGCTTCGCTGCTGTGGGAGATAATCGATGATAAGGGGATGGTGAGTTCTGGGGGAGATCTAGAGAGGTTCCGGGATGATTTGGGATTTTGTAGGATTTTATTGTATTTTTTTGGGAGGTTTAAGGGTAAGGTGCTTGGAATCGACAGGGGTGCGAGTGTTAAGCTCGTCCGACGGGCTTATCGGCCCGGAATCGGCACGGGGAGGAGAGTTAAGCCCTCCCGGCGGGCTTATCGGCCCGGATCGGCACGGGGGCGAGTGTTAAGCTCGTCCGATGGGCTTATCGGCCACGAATCGGCGCAGGGACAAGTGTTAAGCTCGCGCGGCGGGCTTATCGGCCTCGAATCGGCACGGGGGCGAGTGTTAAGCCCTCCCGGCGGGCTTATCGGCCCGGAATCGGCACGGGTTCGAGAGTTAAGCTCGTCCGACGGGCTTATCGGCCCGGAATCGGCGCAGGGACAAGTGTTAAGCTCGTCCGACGGGCTTATAAGCCTGGAATCGGCACGGAGGCGAGTGTTAAGCCCTCCCGGCGGGCTTATCGGCCTCGAATCGGCACGCGGACCAGAGTTAAGCTCGTCCGGCGGGCTTTTACCTCTCTTCCCCGGCTCTCATGCCCCGCACAAAGCCAAAAGACTAAAAGAACTCATACAGCCCTTCTTCAAAATAGCCGTATTCTTCATCTGTTATTCTGAATCTGCCGTAAGACTCAAAAAAGATATCCCTGTCTCTTCTACTATCGAAGGCATTCGCATTCGGTCGGGTGGCCAGCGCTGCATCGTATCGCGGATCTCCATAGGCGGCTCCGGACCAGTCAATGATTCCCACGATGTTTCCGTTATTAATTAAGACGTTATCGATCGTGAAGTCTCCATGAATTAACGTATTTTCTATCGGCTCCGGTTTCTTTTTCTTTAAATGAACAAGCAGCTCTCGTGAACCGTCAACTTCAAAATGCGTTAGATTGTACTCGGCTTTCATAAGCATGGCATCCAACCACAAATGTTCGCTCTTGCGCAATTCGGCCGGACACGGGCATTCGTGGATCGTTTTCAAGCAAACTCCAAAGTGGGAGATCGCTTTTTCCTTAATCTTGAGTTCGGGACCTCCGGATAAAAATTCCCGCAGACTGATTCCGTTGATGTAGTCCATTAAAAGCCATCTGGACGTTCCAACGGTGCATAAAGCGTACACCTTGGGTACCGGCAGTCCGGTCTCGGACAGATATTGCAGCGCTTTATACTCTTCGGTCAACCATTCATTATATAAGCCATGCTCGGTTTTCTTGATCACATACCGATGATCTGCAGTTTCCAATACAGCCACCCGTGAAGTATGACCCTGACGGGGAAACGAAATGCCCTTAATCTTTCCAATTCGATCGATGATTTCAACAGGTATCTCTTGAATGTCCATGGTTACTCCTTTGCGCCGTTGTATCCCTTTAGACAGCGTACTTCGTTAGTCACCTGACGAGGAATCGCTCATCGTTTTTAATAGATTCGATAATCTCATTGATCTGTTCGGCTGTGTAAGAATCCGTTTCCTTAACCAACCAGTCCACTTCTTTGGGAAACGTCACATAGTCAACCCCATCATCGCCGGATATGTAGGCACTTCTCTTCAGCGATCGCACAAGTTCCTTAGAGGTTTTCCCGCGAATTCCGTTCTTCCACTCCACATGATCGTATCCAGCTCACCATAAATTAGACCGTATTCCCTTGATAACGCCTGCGCCAGACGAGTCTTCCCGCTTCCTGTTGATCCTATAATGTGAATGCGGTTAGGTATGGACATTGGATATCTCCTTACCCTCGACTTCCTGTTTGTCATTTTTATCGTTGGTTGCTCAGCAGCCTGCTTAATCGATCCGGTCTTACTTTGTTTTGGCGAAAATATGAGTATCTCTCAAACGGCTGCCGTCTGCAGAAAGATCATCGTTTCTTAAGGTGCCTTCCAATGTAAAGCCCAATCTTTCGGGGATTGCTTTGCTCTTGACGTTTAGGGTGTCGCACCGAATTTCAATCCTTCTTGCTTTCAGTTCAGAAAAGGCAAAGCGCGCTATTCCTTCCACCGCTTCTGTCATATAGCCTTTTCCGCTTAAACGCGTGTCTATCCAGTACCCGATTTCGAACTTTGGGATCTGCCAATTCGGATGATGCAGCCCCGACGATCCGATAAACCGGTTGGTTTCCTTATCGAAAATCAGGAGTCTAAGATCATCTCGCTGAATAAACTTGGAATGCGCCTCTCTTATATTGGCTTCCATACTCTGCTCCGTTTGCTCGTGCTGCGCGAATGGCAGCCATTGCTTCAACTCATTTATCGAAGCTGACACGCTCTCATAGACCATCTTGCCGTCGCCGGGAAAAGGCATTCTTATCCGTAATCTGTCGGTCGTAAACTCGTTTGGGAAATCGATCAGAATAGGGTTCATACGATGGCCTCCCTTCTTCGAGCTGCAAACGTGATCCAGTTGCTCTGGAACTCTATTTCTTTGCCATATTTCGTTTCCCTCATCGTTTGAGGCAAAGTTCTCTTATGCAGAATCTCCCAATCGCGATAAAGATCCTCGAGCAGCATAAACGTTTTTTCCGTCTCCAAATTGAGTTCTATTAGCCCCTCGGCCACTTGTTGCGTTTCAATATCCGTTTCCTTGATTTCGGTACTCATTAGAATTGTATTTATCCCGTTGTCTTTTGTGCCTGCAATCATCCGCTTGACTACCGTCTTGAATGCTTCCACGGATGATACATGCTCCAAACAGGAACAAGCCACTATGTAATCAAATTCGCAGGGAGGTATATTGTACCCCTCCGCATCCGCCACTTCCGCAACGATCTGATCCTGAACCTTAAACTTCTCGGCATTTGCGATCAATAAATCGATTGCGGTCGGAATTAAATCCACGCAAGTAATCGTTCCATGATGTTCCTTTATTTTCTGGGCCATTGGAATACTATTTCGCCCTACTCCGCAGCCGAGATCAAGTATTCGGAGATTCGGAGAGTTCAGTCTGTCCAGCATTTCCAATACGATCTTGACCGGCCTAGCTAACCACGTTCCGGGCTCAAAGAGCGTACTTTCCAGGTAAAAAGATTCGTGGTACTTGATCTCTTCTGCACGAGCGCGATTAAACTTATTCATAGATCATCAGGTTTTTCTATCTTCCCGAATTCAATTCTCTGCGGCAGATTCTCTACATCCAGGGTATGATAGATATCCAGAATATTGGGCACGTTAGTTAACGTCAGTCTAATTCCTTCTTGAATTCTTGGATCCAGCTCCTCTATTCCCGCCACCTTGCCAGCTTGAATAAGCTGGATTCCTTTATTTTTCTTTCTGAATTCTTTCAGTTCCTTGTGATCGATTTTTCCGTCTTTACTGGTGGAGATAATATCAAACTCGAATTCAATACTCCCGTTTCCATGCGTTCTCATCGAGAGCAGTTTACCGACAAACCATTCTTGCTCTCGGGTATTCACTTTTACGAACTGTCCCAAATATGGATCAAGATTCAAAATGTTCAGCTCCTTTACGAACAAACCCAGCCTGAGATAGCTCCTATCTTAAGCTGGGTCGTATGTTGTCTGTTCGGCTTCTTCCATGATTATACATCCGACAACCGAAGGGGGAAAGCCCCCAGCGCAACTATGGCGTTAGCCGATGCCCGCGATTGAACCCTCAACCCTGAACAGAAGTCCTTCCATTCCCCATACATGAAAATCCCCCCGACACCGAAGTGCCGGGGGCAGCCCGATCCCCTTTAATCCTTTAACGCTCCGATCATAACGCCTTGTACGAAATATTTTTGCAGGAACGGATAAATGAACAGAATCGGTAAAATGGTCACCATGATCGAGGAATATTTCAATTGCTCGACTTCCGCCGTCCGCACGATCCCCGCAGTCGTTGCGCCTGCAAATTGGTCCGACAGGGCGACGAGTATTTTCTGCAAATAGATCTGCAAAGGATGCAGCGAGGAGGATGACAGGTACAGCACGGCGTTAAAATAACTGTTCCAATGGCCTACCGCGTAGAACAGCGTCAATACCGCAATAATCGGCTTCGACAAGGGCAGAATGACGCGGGCCAATATGGTGAGATCGTTCGCGCCGTCGATCTTGGCCGCCTCGACGAGCTCTTCCGGGATCGACTGGAAGAACGTGCGCGCAATGATGATGTTGAACGCCCATACCGCACCCGGCAGCACCATGGCCCAGCGCGTATTGTATAACCCCAGATCGCTTACCACAATGAAGGTCGGAATCAGTCCGCCGCTGAAAAACATCGTAATCACAATAAACACCATAAGCGGATAGCGCAGCACGAACGTTCGTCTCGACAAGGGATAAGCGGCCAGAATGGTCATCACCACGTTAATCAGAGTTCCGACGCTCGTATACCAGATCGTGTTGGAATAGGCTTTCCAGACGAAAGGATTTTCCAGCACAAGCCGGTAGGCATCGAAGGTGAGCCCCTTGGGCAGCAGCCAGACGCTGCGGTCGATGACGTATTTCGGGTCGCTTAACGACATACTGAACACATACAGGAACGGATACAATGTGACTGCAATGCAAAGCGTTACCGCGATCGATATGAAAATTTGGGTCAGCCGACTGCCGTTTAACGAAGAGGACGATCGTCGACGCGTCGAGACGGCAGGCTGCGAATTTAAGCGATTCATCTTGTTCCTCCCGTCCGCGGTTACCATAGGCTGGCCTGGTTCATTTTGCGAGATGTTTGATTGACGGCGATTAACAAGATGAAATTAACCGCCGAGTTGAACAAGCCGACCGCGGCGCCATAGCTATAATCCGCAGCGAGTATGCCCCGCCGGTACACATAAGTCGAGATCACGTCGGAAACCTCATAGGTTCCCGGGTTGTACATGAGCAATATTTTCTCGAAGCCTACGTTCATCATATTGCCGACGCTCAGAATGAGCAGAATCATGATCGTCGGCCGGATCCCCGGCAAAGTAATATGCCATATCTGCCGCCAGCGATTGGCTCCGTCGCACTTGGCCGCCTCGTAGAGCTGGGTGTTGATGCCGGCAATGGCGGCCAAATAAATGATCGAATTCCAGCCGAACGACTGCCAAATATCCGAGCCGACATACAGCGTTCTAAACCAGGCCGAATCGTCGAAGAACGCAATGCTCGACAGGCCGAGACGGTTAAGCAGCAAATTCACGACTCCGTTCGTAGGAGACAGGAACATGACCATCATGCCGACTACCACGACAATCGAGACGAAATGCGGCAAGTAGCTGACCGTTTGAGCAAATCGCTTGAAATAACCGTTCTTCAGCTCGGACAGCAGCAGCGCGAAAGCGATCGGTACCCAGAAGCCGAATAGGAGTCCGTATACGCTGATAAGCAGCGTGTTGCGAAGCAGGCGCCAGAAGAAGATGGAATTGAAAAATTGCTCGAACCACTTAACCCCTACCCAGTCGCTGCCCCATATGCCCTTGGACACGGTAAAGTTCTTGAAAGCAATCACGATACCGGACATCGGCACGTAATGGAACACGATATAGTAAACGACGACAGGCAAGATCATAAGCAGTAAAAATTTATCCCGCGCCAAATTTTTAATCAACATGGGCATAGCTCCTTTCCGGAGAAGCGACGGGATGGCAGCGGCAGCTGCCTGCCTACCGCCATCCCCTCACCGGGTTTTATTTGCTGTATCGGTCGTACTGCGCTTGCACGACCTTGACTACGTTGTCGATCCCCATGCTTTCCACCTTCTGGACGAACTTGTCGAAGTTGTCGATCGGTTCTTTGCCGAAAATGAATTTGACGACCATTTCATCCACATAGGTATTGATATCCGGCATAATCTGGTTAATCACTTCGCTTTCCTCTTCCAGAGGAATCGGACTCGGGAACGGCTGCAGCAGGTCGTCGGCCAGGAACATGAACTGCTCGACCTTCGTACCGGCATATTTCTGCTTGAATACGTCCAGCGAATCTTTCACAAGGATGCTCGGAGCCGCTCCCAGGCTTCTGAGCGCGCTCATGGAATCCAGCTTTTCGGGATTGTTCGCGACCCAATCCGTATATTCCGGACCGTTCGCCCCCATCGTGAACGACTGGCCTTCAACGCCATAATCCTTGTACAGATTGCCTTCGTCGCTGATCCAGGCGTAATTGATCCATTGCATGGCGATTTCGGGATGTTTGCTCTTCGTCGGAATGCCGTAATGACTCCACAGCGGAGGCCGCATCATATAGTTGCCCGACTGCCCGCTCGCGCTTTGCGGCGCTTGGAGGGCGACGGTATTGGCGTCCGCCACGCCGGCGGATTTCAGAATGCTGTCCTGCTGCAGCAAGTAATCGAGCACCGTCGGGCTTGCGCCGACGACATTCGTGCTGACCAGCGCGTTAAAGTTCGATTCGTCCCGGTTCATCTCCTTGTCCAGCAGCCCCTTGGCGTAGAGGTCGTGCGTAAACGCGAGCAGCTCTTTGAATTTCGGGGACAAGAACTGATATTCCACCTTGCCGCTTTCGTCGGCCCAGAAAGGTTGAACCGGCGACTGCATGCCGAACGCGCTGCCGAAATACGTGTAGCCGCCAGGCCGGAGAACGAGCGGGATTTCATCCTGCTTGCCGTTATTGTTCGGGTCCTTGTCCTTAAACGCGGTCAGCACTTCGACCCATTGGTCGGGCGTGCTCGGCGCGCTTAAGCCCAGCTTGTCGAGCCAGTCCTGACGAATAAAGAACGGACTCGGAACCTGCTGCAGCGGCAGGTCGGCGATGGAATAAATTTTCCCGTCCGGAGCCGTAAGCAGCTTCTTGATATCCGGACGCGCTTCGAAGAACTGCTTGATGTCGGGCGCATATTGCTCGATCAGATCGTCGAGAGGCCGGATGACGTCTTGCTGCGCCAGACGGTACACGCCGGCGTTCGTCCAGGTCGGCGTCAGTTCCATAATGTCGGGCAGATCGCTGCCGGCCGCGATTTGCGTTTGCATTTTGGCATCGTACTGGTCCGCCGGCACGACCTGAAAATCAATTTTCACGCCGGTTTTCTTCTCTATTTCCTGCCACACCGGCAAATTCATCGTATAGCTTGCCGCCGGGTACCAGCTGTCGAACCCTCCCAACGTCAAGGTAACGCTTCCATCTCGAACGATCGGCAGCGAATAGCCCTGCTTCGTTCCGGCCGACGATGAACCGCTTGCCGCCTCGCCGCCTGGCTGGCCGCTCGACCCTGCGTTCTCCCCCGCTCCGTTCCCGCAGCCGGCGATCGCGATTAGCGCGACTAGACTGACAGCCGTAATGAATGCCCCCGTGCGATGTTTCATTTGACTTCATCTCCTTTGTTTAAGTACGCTGGCTGCCTGGCAGCCGCGCGTAAAAGCGCGTCATGTCGCTTTCAGGGCCATCATAGAGGATATCAGGTTGTTCAGACTAGCCGCTGTTTTTTGCAGCGGCAATCAATTTTTGATCTTGGGCGGGACGAAATTTTCGATCGGTGCGCTTGGGCGGCCGGTGTCAACAATTCTGTCCCGGTACAGACTTGGCGCGATGCCCGCATATTTCTTGAACAGTCTTCTGAAGGTGACCTCGCTGTCATATCCGACGATTCTGCAGATCGATTTGATGTCCTGTTTGTCGTCGGCCAGCAAAGCCTTCGCCAGCTCGTATCTTCTGTAGCTGACGTAATCGAGGAAGTTGCTGCCGATATGCTCTTTGAAATAACGGCTCAAATAAGAAGCCGATACCTGAAAGCGGTCGGCGACCCTCGTCAGCGACAATGACGGATCGGTGAGGCTGTCCTCGATGAACGCAAGGATGCGGTCCCTCTGCTCGCATCCTTTGCGCAGCAGGAGCGCCTCGTAATAATCGGATATTTGCTCGCAGAGCTCCCGAATATAGCTTTGGGATTCGCTTAGAGTCCGGAAATTCGTAACGGTCTGCAGCATGATCGGCACCGAGTCCGCAAGTCCCGCCTCCTGTGCCATACGATGCACCGTCCATTCCATATGAAGCAGCAGATTCCGGAATGCGGCGGGAGGAATGGCGTCCCGATCCATATTCCGGCTGAAGATTTCGTTCAATAAATCGGCGGCGCGGGCCCGGTCGCCCGCTCGGATCAGGTTCGAGAGGCGCTCCTCCGTCTCCCGAGGATAATAATAGGAGGCGGTCTCCGCGCCGAGCAGCTCGTACAGCAGCACATGCTGCTCCCGCTGCACGAACCGCATCCCCATCGTTTCCTTGGCCTGGGTATAGGAACGGGCCAGCGACGTCCAGCTATCGCCGCATCCGCCGGCGAAGAAGACCCGTTTGCCCGCGCGGTTTCCGTACACCTCCGGCGTGAGCAGCGCGAGATAAGCCACGAATGCTTCGGCCGAGAAATAGTTGCATAGCAGCACCGTGTTTCCGTCGTGGTCTACTTCATAAACGGTTATCCCAGCGTGCCGCCCCGCCTGAACGACACGCCGCCTCTCCGACGGAATAAGCGGCGATCCGTCCACAATGCAAACGGAGAACAGGGGACACGGGAATGCCAAACTCAGCATAGTAAGCGCTTTCTCGAATTCCGGGTTGGCCGCGAATCCCTCCTCCAGCATTCGTTTCAGATACGCGTCCCTGACAATGGGCTGCTGCTGGCGCAATTTTTCGGCAACCGCTTCCTCTTGCGCGAACAGATCGTGAAGGCTGCTCTGGAGCCAGTCGTACTCGTTCATCTTCGGCTTGCTCCCCGGCGCGCTGCTTAATCGATTCTGAATGAGCCCGATCAAGCGGTTTAACGGTTTGTAGCCTCTGTCGGTCAGACGCAGAGACACTGCCCACCCGATGAATCCTGACAAAACCGCCAGTCCCAACACCAATAGCCGCAGCTGCGTGATGGCCGCGCTGACGGACCGATGCGGCACGATGGCGGTATATTGCCATCCGTTCTGGGTCGAAACATATTCGTAGCGGTAAGAGGGCTGCTTCTCCCGCGAAGGTTCGTTGTTTTCGGTGTATTCGTTCATGAGCGGAACGCCTTGACTGTCGGCAACCAGAACGCTGCTATGCTCGCGCATCAACAGCGGGTTCAGCGCTTCCTGTATGGACTGCTTGCTGATAAAGCAGATCAGCAGGACCGGAGATCGGAGTCCGTAGATCGGCACGGTTTGAACGTACAGATACCCCGGGCGTTCGATGCCGTAGGTGTAAAGCCGAGCGGGCACGAACGTCTCGTTCGGATGTCCGCGGACCATCGTATCCAGATCCAGATCGTCGGTGTGGAGCATATGCCGTTTGAAATAAGCGATGTTCGTTTCACCCAACGAAGAGACCACCAGATCCTTCCCCTCGAAGTAAAGCGCGATATCGCCAATGATACGGTTAATGGCTTTATAGTTGATGAATTGTTGGGAATATTCCCTTAGCATGATCGGATCGACGCGCGTGTAATCGATAGTGGTTCCCTGCATGTGAGCGATTCGGGCCACCCAATCGGTGCTGGCCAGTTGCCTGTTGAACTGGTTCAGCTCTTCCAATTTACCGTCGATATCGTTGGCCACGTTGGACAGGAGACTGTTATACGTACGGTCCGCATCCGTGCGAATGCGGTCGTCCATAATCGAATAGAGCACGGTGCAGAAGACGAGCAGCGGGATGGTAAACAGCAGCATGTAAGACAGAAACATTTGCTTGCGGATCGATATTGCGCCGGCCGGAACAGCCATAGGATGCGCCTCCTCCTTTGCAAGGATAGTAAAGGGCGAAAGACAGGGCATTCGTCACCGAATCCCTGTCCAGCTTGCCGCCTTATTCAAAACCGAGGTCATAGCCTTGCTTAACCGCAAGCCCGATCTGCTCTACGGCAGCTCTTCTCCCGTTGTACCAGAGCAGCCATCGGTCGGAGCTTTCGTCGTAGAGGGCAAACGGCTTGTAATCGGCATCCTCGTCCCACATTCCCCGATCCGGCGAAAGGATCGGGTTGCCGGGATGACGCGTCCAATCGCCAATGCCGTCGCTGGACCAGGCCAGGCCGATCTGGGCGAAATGCTCGTCGTGAAACCCGACGTAAAACATCGCAAACCCGTCCTGGTAGGGCACAACCTGACAAGCCGTCGTTTTATGCTGCTCCCAGGGGTTGCCCGGATCGTTCGCGAATATCGGGTTATCCGGCCGCTTGTCCCAATGAATGCCGTCGGCGCTCGTGGCATACCCGATGGCATTCGGCTCGTACTGTTCCCCGCCGGAGTACCACATGCGGTAAAGGCGCAAGCTTTCATCCCACATGACATGCGGACACATCACGGCAACCTTCTCCCACGCAAGCTCAGGCGCCAATACGGGCCGGTCGCCGGATCTCGTCCAACGGACGCCGTCCTCGCTGGTCGCATATCCGATGCAGGAGCCCTCCGGGTCCTTGAACTGTCCGGTGTACCACATATGATAACCGTCGTCGCGCTTGACCACGACCGGTCGGTTCAGGTCGTCCTCCCAGCCGGTGTCGCCGTTTGGCTCAAGCACGATCACTGGCTCGCTCCAATGTACGCCGTCCTCGCTCTCGGTTAAGGCGATGCTTTTCTTCGGTCGCCAAGAAAACCACATCCTGATCTTGTCTCCGTCCTTCAACACGGCCAGATCGAAGCAAGTGCCATAGTCGCCGCCAATTAACGGATTGCGCGGGTGTTTCGTCCAGTCGGCAGTCGGTTTGATCGTCATTTTCTCGTCCTCCTCCTATTCAATACGCAAACTCGCGGATAATTTGCCGAGCCTCTCGGACCTTGCTTTACATCTGCCATCGACGAACAGCTGAAACCCCCGGCCTTCGCCGTACTTCTCGCCCGTCCGGTCGAAGCTGACGGTAATCAGATGCCCGCGATAAGGGACGTTCTCCAGTCGAAAATAATCCCACAAGTTGTCGGGCAGCAGCGGATCGACCACGCATACCGGCGCCGCTTGCGGGATAATCCCGCATAAGCCGCTAATGATCAAGTCGCAGAACGTGGAATGGTTGTAGTCGGCTCCGCGGTCTTTGTTCGGGTCGTTCCGTTCGTACAAGCGCTTGCGGGCAAGCCATTCTCCCGTGAACGGGTCCAGGTTCTCGTCGATCCAGAAGACGTCCCGGCCGTCGGCTTCCGTATGTCGGTGGGACCGGGCGTACTGCTGGAGCAGCAGCCAATAATCGTCCTTGGTGACGATTGTCTGCTTGTACTCCCGCAGCAAGTTGGCCATCGCGGTCAGCGTCTGCGACGTGGCGAAGGGCCAGACCGGACCGTTCCACAAGCATTCGTGCTTAAAGTCCATCATGAATTGGGGATGACGCCGCTCCGCTGTCGTCAGTCCATAGGGAGCGCGGAAAAAGGCCGGATCCATCAATTTCTCCCATGCCTTCTCATATCCGTCGCTTGGCAGATGAAAATACCAGGGAAGATACCCCTGCAGCTCGCACGCATTCACGAGTTCTCCCTCTGTAAGAAGCCCCCCGTCGAGCCTGTTCACCCACTCGCTCGGAAGTCTCTGCGTGTAGGCCAGGCCTTCAGCGTTGACCCGCGTCTTGAAGAACCGTTCCCGCTCGTCCCACAGGGTCGACAGAACCAGCCGCTTCAAGCGCAGCGCCTTGGCGCGAAACGCAGCGGCAATTTCCCGATTTCCGAGCGCTTCCGCCATATCGGCGATCGCTTGGGCGTCTCCGTACATGTAGCTGTTAATCGTCGGCCGCAGCCCCGACCCGCCAAGCGAATACTCCATGCCGTCCCGGTCGTCGAATTGCCAGAACAGGCCCGAAGGGTCCAGCCTGTCCGCTTCCCATTCCCCGTAATTGCGCACGAGCTCGGGCAGCAGATCCGCGATCAGCTTCAAGTCTCCATGAACCTTGTAGAACGCATAGATCGAATCGGCCGCCCAAAAGCTGTATTTCCGCGGTTCTCCCTCTCCCCCGAACCAGAATCTCGCGTAATCGTTCAAGTACGCGCTATCCCGAATCCATCTTCCTTCGTAAAAATGATGACCGGCCGGACAAGCGATCGTATTGCCGCTTCCTGCCCAGCTCACGGGCGGGAGAAACTCGGTGATAACGAAACCGGCCGCCGTCCGTTTAATATGTTTGCTGAAAGTTCGCCATCGGTTGTAATACGCGGCCAGCAGCATATCGTCCGGGCAATCCAGCAAGGGGACCCGGTCCATATACGCTGCTTGCTCCTCCGACAACGATAGCATGAAATGAGTTGACAGTCCGCTCCCTCCCCTTTGTTCAAGATACTTCTATTGTAGAGGTTGAAACCGGATCCCGTCAGAATCATAATGAACCTAGTTGGACACAAAATTGACTTCGAGCGAGGAGGAACGACATGGCCGACTTATGCTTCCGCTATCCCCCGATTCCTTGTTATATCGCGGGAGGAACGGATACGTATCATCCCGGGGACATCCATCCGTCCCGCTACCGCTTAGGCGTATTCGACCTTCTGCTGGTCACCAGAGGCGCGCTGTATATCGGCGAAAATGAAACTTCTTGGGAGGTAAGAGCCAATTGCGCGGTCATCCTGAAGCCGGATCGGCATCAATATCCGGTCCAAGGCTGCGAGGAGCAAACGGAGTTCTATTGGATACATTTCAACGTGTTCGGGGAATGGTCCGAATATGTGGAGGGAGAATGGATCGAGCATGCCGGAGAACAGGTGAAGCTGTTCGAAGATCCCGAGGACGACAGAAAAAACGTCAAATTCCATACGATTCGGCTTAATCAGTTTACGAGCCTGCCTCATCCTGAAGAGGTAATCCGCTGCTGCCGCGACCTGCTCGAGCTGGAGACGTCGCCTCGCGAGGAAGACCAGCTGCGCCAGCAATTAATTCTGCAGAGCATTCTGCTGGAGCTGCAAGCCGCCCAGTCCAACCGCCGCGATCCGTACAAGCAGCTGATTGCCGAGCGCGCGGCAACCTATATTCGCAAAAATTACCGAATGCCGATTACGCATTCGGTCATACGCAAGGAACTGAATTTTCATCCCTCTTATATCTCGCGCTGCATGAAGCAAATCTACGGCACGACCTTGAACGAATACGCGATTCGTTACCGAATCGAGCAGGCCTCGCGACTGCTGCTGACGACAAACGACAGCGTTAAGGAAATCGCCGATAAAGTCGGCTTCAACAACCTCTCTTACTTCGCCCGGGCGTTCGTGCGGCTTAAGAAACTATCGCCGGGCGCCTATCGCAAGCAGGTGGAGAAGCGCGAGGAATGATTCATCCTTGCGGATGGGTCGAAAATAGTTGTATCGGTCCATCCCAATCCGCCTGCCTCGTTTCTTGATAGTTCCCGTTCGTGTATTTGCCGATTGTTTTTCTCCAAAATTGTTGAGCAGGTTCATTCGTGTCGATCTGTCCGACTTGCCATACGCCGGGGAAGAGATTAAACAATTGATGGGATGCCGTCTGCCCTACCTTCAGGCGTCTGTATTTCTTCATGACGAAGAATTCGGCCATCCAGTATACGCTTCGATCCTGTTCATCGGTTCCGGTCTCCCTGACCAGGGCAAAACCGGCTAACCGGTCATCCACCCGTATGAAAAAGGGATGTCTGCCTTCTTCCGTCCAATAATGATCCAGATACCTGTATTCGTATAAGCCGTTTTCGTTAACGTCCTCCGGATCGAACTCGCTGAAATCGTACTTGTAGAGCTCAAGAAGATTGCGAAGCGCCGCTTTCTGTCCGTATTTGACTCTTTGTATCTCTACCATTTTGCGTTCACTCCCGACTGTTGCTCGCCTAAGCTCATGTGACGCGCTCCGGAGCCTTATATAATCCCCAACGCCGTGATCGTCGTCCAACCCCCGGATAGAACAATGAGCCATAAAGCGATTCTCTTGAACAGCTTATCGTTTAACCTTTTCACCGCGTATATGCCGACGAATACTCCGACGAACATGCCGGGTACAAACCACGAGGTGTATCGAATGACTTCGGACGTAATCAATCCGCCATAGAAATAAGTGCAAACCGTTATCAGATTCAGCAGGATGGCGTAGGCGGAGATGTTGGCCCTGAACGTTTCCTTGCCTACCCCTTGATTGGACAAAAATAAAGCTACCGGCGGGCCGCTCATCGATATGCTGCCATTTAAGATTCCGCTCGTTATTCCGACCGGAACGTAGGCGAGTCTCTCGTTTTGCACGGGAACAGACTTTCCTGACAGGAGGATAAATGCGAATAGAGTAATCAATACGCCTGTGCAAAGCTTGAGAAGACTGGAGTCCAGATAGAGCAATAAATAGGTTCCAAAGGGAGCCGCCGCCAAACTCGAAAAAATCAATATCCAGATTTTTCGAAGCTCTGCGTCTCGCCGGGAATGAATGAAGATAAAAATATTCGTGCACAAACTCAAAATCACGACAATCGGCACAACCTCCTGCAGCGGAATAAACTGGGTCAACAAGGGCAAGGACAGCAAAGCAAACCCAAAGCTGGTTAATCCCTGAATAAATCCCGCCGCCAAAACAACGATTAATCCTGATGCTACAAGTGTGTAAAATTCCATAGCTGCTCCTGTTCCAGTCGTTGTCGCTTCTCGGTCATTGAGTCGTTTCAGTCGAATCTTTTGGTACACTTAATGATAAACGTTGCAGGGAACAATTCGGCTTTAATACTCGAGTACCAGGAATTCTCGTTTTTAGTGTCTCTATCGATGCTTATTTCCTCGAAAACCTTATCAATCACAAAACCGGCTTCAATAAGTCCGTTAATATATGTGCTGAGCTTACGATGGAAGAAAACAGCTGGTAGAGGCTTCCATGCCTCGTGTAACGACGGCTTCTCTTCATGGTACGAAGCATGAAATTTTACGATCCCGTTATCCTGAATGACTCGACTATGTATAGGATGTTCCCAACTAAAAATGAACGTTCCTCCTGGTTTCAAATACGAATGGATATGGTAAAACGTCTTTTGAAGCTCCAATGTCCATCCCAAAGCATAGATGGAATAAACAACATCGAAATAATTGAGCGGGATTCCGGGATTCTGTTCCATTGCAGACTCTATCAGCTTCACTTTTTCGTTAAGCCCGCAAACTCTTTGCGCCGTCTGAATCTGTACGGACGACAGATCGATCCCCCAAATCTCCTCTATTCCGCGATTAAGCATATACAAAATAGAATGGCCGCTTCCGCAGCCCACTTCCAGAGCCTTCTTGCCAGCGATTTCTCCGAAAAGTTTTAATTGTTCTTCGGAAGGTGCGTGCGGGCCATAATCAGGCAAAGCCGTTCTGCCAAAAAAACGTTCAGCCGCAGCATCCCAGCTCCCCTTATTTATCGTTAAACCTTCCTCAAGCGCAATGTCCATTGTTTTCCTCCCCGCTCATCCCTTTAATTCCAAGCTGCAAAGTATGATGGCTTGATGAACATAAATCAAATTCTTCTTAATGTAACTCTCGTTCTGATGCTGGTTTCGGGGAAAAATAAAACAAATGTTTTCCCCTTGAGAAGCTCTCTGCAGGGCTTCGTTTTCAGTTGCTCCGCCCATTTAAATATTTCAAAGATATGCGATTCCGATAAAGCGCTTAGCTCCAAGAAATGCATTTTTCTCTTCCTTTTTCCTTTATTACTTGCGCCGATTCCCCGTATCGCTCTGGCCTTCGCGTCATCCAATCCCCCTGAATCCTGAGGCGGACGAGCAAGATCAGTCCAGCATCTCTTTCTTTAGATATATCTATCACCCTCTATAGTCCCTCTGCTTTAATTCGACTAATACATTTCTTTCCCTCTTTCTCTATCTTCATTTGACTGGTTTGCGCGAATGCCAACGCAAACTTGAGCAATAGAAAACAGACCAAGCATAGGAATTAACCTCTAATCTTGGTCTGTTTTGGTTTTGAATTTCTATTCACCCATTACCGGCTCCGGTGGACCGCCTAAGCCCGTCGCACATACTTATTCGCCCATTACCGGCTCCGGTGGGCCGCCTAAGCCCGTCGCACATACTTATTCATCCATTACCGGCTTCGGCAGATCGTTTAAGCCCGTCGCACGTACCTATTCGCGCATCATCGACCACGGAGAACCGGATAAGGTTGTCTCGAGCCCCGATTGAGCCACCGATTAACGGGGGGACGTGTGTCATTTTGGCTCCTGCAAAGCAACCGGAATAAACTTCGCAGCTTAACGTCACTTTGCGGAGGGGACTTGCAGCAGAAGGAAGTACCTCCCCTAGCCCCTTGTCAATCGGTTATCTTACAGAGAAGACTGATTAAAACGGCTCCAGCATGAAACGGCCAATGATGACAAAGAGAGCGATAATGAGCAGCACGACCGTCAAGACGACGCCTTGCGTTTCTTTGCGTCTTGAATGGAAGATCGCGGCGAACAGCATAATGAAGGCGATTCCGATTGCCGCAATTCCGGTAAGTATCGGCGCAATGTTGAGGGCGCCCGGCAAGATCAAGCCGACGGCTCCGAGCAGCTCCGCAAAGCCGATCAACCTCATTCCGGAGGAATTGGGCTCATCTTCCTTCGGCTTCTTGAAGACCTTCTGCCCTCCGGCCATCAGAAACATCGCAGCGAGCAAAATTTGCACGATCCACAAAAACACGTTCATTTCAACATCCCCCTTTCCCAGACTGATAGACGCATAACCGCTTCTTTGTTTTCCGTAATTTTGCAATTGTTCATGTATATCCCCTCCATCTCAATAACATTTAGTAAGTTACTTCAAATAGTAACTTTACTTGATTTACTTCCTCCTGAGTACCTATAATATACTCAAGGGACTGAGCTCGGAAGTAGGCACTTAAAATATACCTGGTATCAAATTCTATACCTTGGTGTCGCTCATAAAAGGAGGGGTTCTTGTGACAGATGAATGCAACCGGAGTACCGAGTCCGCGCTTGAAATATTAGTGGGAAAATGGAAACCCGTCATTTTATTTCAACTCTTCAATAACGGGACGATGCGTTTCAGCGAGCTGCAAAGAGCGATGCCGCAAATCACCAAAAAGATGCTGACCGCCCAATTGAGAGAGCTGGAGTACCACGATATTGTGCATCGGAAAATCTATATGGAGGTTCCGCCCAAAGTGGAGTATTCCATTACGGAATACGGTTTACAAATGGCGCCGGTCATGATGGCATTGGCGGATTGGGGAGATTCTCATATCAAGCACTTGGATGAAATTTACGGGGAAGAACGAACAGGGAAACTGAATTAGGGGTTGAATGGCGCCTTTAATCGCACCGAGAACCCGCCGATAAGCGGGTTCTCCAAGCGACGACGGTCCTGCCCTGCTTCGTCAAAATACCTTTCGGTCGGAATATTCGTTGCGAATTTGCACCATACCGTCCATGTCGGCGAGGAAAATATCGACGAGCACGGGATCGAAATGCTTGCCCCGTTCTTCCTTGAACAGGGCTATAATGTCCGGCAACTCCCACGCTTTCTTGTATACCCGTTCGCTGCAGAGCGCGTCGAACACGTCGGCCAACGCCGTAATCCGTCCGTAAATGTGGATGTCCTCTCCCCTTAGACCGTTCGGGTAGCCGGTCCCGTCATAACGTTCGTGGTGCTGGTGGGCGATAATCGCCGCTGCGTTCAGCAGCTTAATCTGCGAATGCTTCAGCATGCTGTGCCCAATGGTCGTGTGGGTCTTCATGATCTCGAACTCTTCGGCGGTCAGCTTGCCGGGCTTGTTCAGGATGCTGTCCGGAATGCCCACCTTCCCGACGTCATGCATCGGCGAAGCGAGCCGGAGCGTCTCCGTCTCCTCCTCGGACAAGCCGTACGACAGCGCGAGCAGCCTGGAATACTCCGCCACCCGTTTGACATGATAGCCGGTTTCCTTCGAACGCGTCTCCGTAATTTCTCCCAAGGTAAAAATGATTTCTTTCTGCGTATTCTCAATCTCCCGATTAAGGTAGATGTTCTCGAAAGCAATGGTTACGTTGGTGCAGTAAATTTCGATCAGATAGCGATCCCATTCGCTCAGCGACTGAAAACCGTTAAGATAGATGACGTTCTCGATGCCGGTCTTGCTTTTCACGTAAATGACCAGCCGGTCGTTATGGAAATGGCTCGTCTTCTCCGCAAACGAACGTTCGATGTCGTCGGCAATCGTATCGTTGGCCACATCGCGCAGCTTGTGACTCTCCGGCACGACGAAATCGCCGCTTGCCGCGAGAATGAAGATGTCGGAACCGTCCTTCGTGACGGCCAGCGAGCAGTGCAGCGCGTTTTTGTGCAGATGCGCAATCGAGACCAGCTGGGTTAAAACGCCGGAGGCGAATTTCTTCATCGATTGGAGCTCGAAGATCGTCGAGGACGCCTGGATGATTTCCTCCAATCCGGTCTTATTGCTCTCGATCACTTTGATATCGCGATAGGAGCGCAGAGACGCCACGATCGTAGTGAACAGCTTCTGGCTCGTCAGCTCGGTTTTTTCCTTGTAATCGTTGATATCGTATTCCATGATGACCAGCTTCTCCGGCGCCTGGCCCGGCTGACCGGTGCGCAGAATGATCCGGATCGCGCTGTTGCGAAGCTGCTCGCGTATGTATTTGACAAGCTTTAGCCCCGAATCCTCTTCCTCCATGACGACATCGAGCAGAATGAGCGCCGCATCGGGATGCTGCGCGAGCAGCTGTTCCGCTTCGTACGCCGAGGTCGCGCTGACGAACTGCAGCTTCTTGCCGTCGAATTCGAAGTCGCTTAACACCAGCTTGGTTACATAGTGTATTTCCGGCTCGTCGTCGGCGATAATGATTTTCCAGTAGTTCTCCGTATCCGTCTGCACGGCACCCGGCTGTTCATCCTCGTCGTCTAAAAACCAATTCTCCTCATCCAGCACCGGATCGGACAGTCTGTCGTCACTCATCGCGCAATTTCTCCTCTCTCAGTCTCGCCTGACGGATTATGACTTGCGGGCCAACGCGCTTGCTCTGGCGGTTGCCGCCACGGAAAATTCGATCGTCACTGTAATGCCGCGGCCCCGCTCGCTGTCGCAGCGAATCGTGCCGCCAAGCGTCTGGGTCGCCAAATTGTAAACGATGTGCATGCCCAGTCCCGTACCGCCGCCGCCGCGATTCGTCGTGAAGAACGGATCGAACATTTTGTCCGCCACATCGGGCTCCATCCCTTTCCCGTCATCCGAATAGCGCAGCGTCAGCTTGTCTCCGGACCGGGTCACGGAGAGCCGGATCGTTCCTTCGTCGTCCGGTTCGTAGGCGTGGATGAGCGAATTCATCAGCAGATTGGTTACAATTTGCGAGATCGCGCCGGGGTAGCTTGTGATCTCAAGCGATTCCTCGCAATCGACGACGACGCGATGATGCGTTTTTTTCAGCCTGGGGTGAAGGCTGAGCAGCACCTCTTCCAGGTAATCTTTCACCTGAAACGTGCGCTTGGCCTCGCTGGACTGATCGACGGACACCTGCTTAAAGCTGCGCACCAGATCGGAAGCGCGCTGCAGATTCGTGCCGATGATCGCGATGGAATCGCCGATCGTCCGCAGGTACGTCTCCACATCCGAGCGCTTCGCCTTGTTCTCGCGGAACAAGGCCGCAAACTCGTTCGTTTTCTGATCGAGGAAAGAGACGGCCGTCACGCCGATTCCGACCGGCGTATTGATTTCGTGGGAGATGCCGGCCACCAGGCTGCCGAGAGCGACCATCTTCTCCGACTGCACCAATTGCTTCTGCGCGTTCTGCAGCTCCTCGTAACGGTTCTCGAGATTAAGCACCATGTCGTTAAAGGCCCCGGACAGCTCGTTGATCTCGCGGCTCGCGCTGTTCAGCGATAGCTGAACGTGGCGTTCGCCCTGCTGCACGGCCATCGCCGACTTGCGCAGAATCAACAGCGGCGCGATCAGCAGCCTCTGAATAATCAGCGACAGGGAGCCGACGGCAAGCAGGATAATGAACCAGGCAACGATGAAGATCCACCGCTCGCGCTTGTCGATGATCGCTTCCTCCTGCGAAGAGTCGAACAGAACCTCCAGGACGCCGATCGTCGCCCCGTCTTCGAACATCGGCGCCAGCAGCATTACTTGCGGCATACCGCCGCTGTCCTTAATATGGGACACGACGCTTTGACCCCGTTCCAGCAGACCGGCCGTGTCGTTCGGCGATTGCCCGCCAATCGACGCGCTGTCGGTCGAAGCTAGCACCGTCCCGTCGGTATCCGTCAGGGTAAGCTGGAGAAAATTCGGATCCTTGCCATGAATATAAGACAGAAATTGCTGCACATCCTCGATCGAATGCGAGCCCTCGTAATGACCGTTGATGGCGGTAGCGACGCCTTCGAGCTGGGCTACGTACGTCTTCTCGACCGTCTTGCGCAGCGTGTAGAAGTCAAAGGCGACGAAGCTAAAGGACAATATAATGATGACTACTGCGAACAGGAAGACGATTTTCGAGCGCATGGATAGGTTGCGGCGCAGCTTGTCCATCCCCTTATCAAGATTTGGTTGTAACACAGCCGATACCTTCCTGTCGCGCTTCCGCACAGCAAAAAAACGAATCCGCCGGCCCCGCAATTCCCGTAACGTCTGCGTCTAAAGAATCACGTCCATCGTAACATAATTCGACATTTCCCCACAATAAGCCAATTATAGATCTTTAAACTCTCAAAAGTACAATTACAAAAATCAACTGTAGTTATAAGGATCTGCAACCCTCAAAGTGGGTAGACTAAAATTTAATTTTAAGGGGTTGGGAAACTTGAAAACGGCTACGCTTGCGGAGTTAGTCGGCGCAAAAATACGTTTGCATCGCTTGGCACGCAACATGACGCAGGAACAGCTTGCCGAATCGATCGGCATGGCCGGCACCTACCTCGCTCAGATCGAGCGCGGTGAGAAAAACGTCAAACTCAATACTATCGAGAAAATTACCGCCGGCTTACATATAACCGTTTACGATTTGTTCGATGAAAAAGAAGGAAACTTGCAGGAAAACAAGTGGGTATGGGCAAGCATTCTTATTCTGCTGCAGCAGGACGAGGGAAAGCAGCGCCAGGCTCACCGCTTGTTAAAGGCGTTATTCGAGAATGACGAAAATGAATAAGGAGCGGCTGTCCACGACTTCAAGAGGGCCGGTCCCTCTCCTTTAAGTTAAAAATGCGGCTTCATTTGAATATCGTTTATACAATATGGGTCACGTACTCCGCTTTGGCATCCAACTGGCTGGCAGCATCAGAAATACCGTCGAACTCGGCAAGGGCGGTTTGGATCTGTTTTTGGCTATCCTCCACCTGGCTCTGCACCTTGAGCATCCCTTGCGTCATGTAGGTGATCTCTTGGGTAATTCCATTCACGCTGTCGCGGATTTCAATGCTGGATTGCGCTACATTGTCGGACAACTTGCGCACTTCTTTGGCGACTACGTCGAAGCTGCGTCCGAAATCCCCGGCATGTGCCGCTTCTATGGCTGCATTCAGGGACAACAGTTGGGTCTGCGAAGCAATATCGCGAATGGTCTGAACGATCCCTTGAATAGCCTTGGCCTGCTCCTGCAGCTGAACGAGAATCTCCCGGTTCTGTTCGGATACGGCAGCAATGGACGAGATTCCTGACGACAGCTGCTTGCTCTGTTCGGTCCCTCGGGCCGTGCGATCGTTCAGATCCGTGGACATCATCCTTAGTTCCTTCACGACGGCCGTTATGTTGTTCTGACGATTGGTAATGTCGGTGGCAATTTTGGACACGCCGAGTATCTGCTCGGATTGTTCATCATAAACAGGCATATAGGTTGCTTCCAGCCAGACATGCTCGCCATTGGCATTTTTCCGGTCAATCTTATCCTGATAGCTGTTCCCGTTGAACAGATTGCTCCAAAATTCCTCGTAGTCCCGGCTTCGGATAAATTCGTCGAAACAAAGCTCCTGATGATGCATGCCGATCATTTGTTCCTTCGGATAGCCTAGCGTTGCCGCGAAAATGTCGTTGACATAGGTAACTCTGCGATTCAAATCAAAGCGAATAATGGCCAGATTTTGCTCCAATGCCTTGAAGACCAGTTCGTTGGTTACCGGATCGTGCGAATTTTCATGAAAGGTGTCCATTGCGCTTCCTCCATTATGTAAAGTCATATTTCTTCTTCTTGTGTAGGGGAAGAAGGATACCGAATCATGAAGCAAATGATTGAACATGACCCAGCTAATATTCGTTCTGCGCCTGCAAAGCTTGTCTATCCAGGGATTGTAGCCCAAAAGACATATTTCCATTTTATTTGTATTTTTGAATATTTACAATAGTGAATATTTGGACAAAATAAGTTTTTCGCCGGCTTCATTTCTGATCCAGTAGCGATCGCCTTCAACGTCAACATAACCGCATCCGGTCGGTCTAATCTTCTGATACAAAAGAAGAAGCATCTATCTCCAGGAGATAGATGCGATCAACATCATTCGATTATTGTTATGATTTGTCCAGCTCGCCATCCGCCAGCCCTGCGGGAAAAGGAGCCGGCTGACGGCAGCCGCTCTGCATCGCGTAGTGCGCGCTCCGCTCCGAGGCTTCGAGAATTCCGAACATGGCGTCCAGCACATGATTGGCCAGGTCGCCGCTGGCGCGATGGTCGCGGCCGCTCAGAATCGCCTGGGCCATATCGGCGGCGCCGATGCCGCGGGCATTTTCGGTTTTACCGTGCGTCAGCGGCACATCGGACCATTCTTCCTCTCCGGCGCGTCTAATCCGCACGGGGCCGCCGAAGGTGTTCGGGTCCGGAACCAGCAGCGTTCCATGGCTTCCGTACAGCTCGATTCGGGGAAGCACCGAGCCGCCGTTGATATCGAAGCTGGTCAGCAGCGTAGCCATCGGCCCGGAGGCAAAATCGAGCACGCCCGCAATATGCGTCGGCGTTTCGACTTTGATCTTCCTGCCGTTGAGCTGCTCGCTCGTCGCGGTCCGCTCCGGGAACGAAATTTGGGCCGAGCCCGTGACGCGCTTCAGAGGCCCCAGCATGGCAATCAGGGCGGTTAAATAATACGGCCCCATGTCGAACAGCGGTCCGCCTCCCGATTGATAGAAGAAATCGGGGTTCGGGTGCCACGCCTCCGGTCCGCTGCCCATCATGAAAGCGGTCGCGCCGATCGGCGTCCCGATGGCGCCGTCCTGAATCAGCTTGATGCAGGTCTGTATGCCGCCGCCCAGGAAGGTATCCGGGGCGCCGCCTACAAGCAGCCCTTTGCTGCGGGCCGTCTCCAGCACCCGCTTGCCTTCCTCGCGCGTCGCGGCCAGCGGCTTCTCCGTGTAGACGTGCTTGCCCGCCTCGAGCGCCTGCAGCGCAACCGGCGCATGGGCCTGGGGAATCGTCAGATTGATGACCAGTTGAATTTCCGGGTCGGCAAGCAGTTCTTCTACCGTATACCCGCGCACCCCGTACTCCTCCGCCTTGGCTCTTGCGCGGTCCGCATCCAGATCCGCGCACGCTACGACCTCCATCGACTCAAAGCGCTTGCCGTTTTGCAGATAAATCCCGCTAATGTTTCCTGTGCCGATAATGCCCACTTTTACTTTATCCACGTCAATTCCCCCTGCTCTATGCCAGCTTGTCCATCAGTCCAGCCAAATTAACATAACTCGTCTTGACGCATTCCATCGGGTCCGTCTTGCAGCTGTCCTGCTCCACGACGTACCACTCGACTCCGGAAGCCTCTCCCCAACGGAGGATCGCTTCGAAATCGATCGTGCCCGTACTGATTTCCGCAAACGCCTGCTCCTCGTCGTCCGTCATATCCTTCATGTGCAGAATCGGCGCCCGGTTGGCATAAGGCTTCAGGAACGTAACCGGGTCATGGCCTCCCTTTTTCAACCAATAGACGTCCGGTTCCGCCAGAATGATATTATCCGCGTCCGGCGCGATCAAGTACGACAATGCATCTTTTCCGTCTACTGTCGTCTCGAATTCGAAGGCATGGTTATGGTAACTGAGCCTCAGACCCTCGCTTTGCAAGCGTCCCGCAAGCTCGTTAAGCCTGCGCTTAAGCGCCCGATATCCCGCTTCGTTGCGTTGATCGGCCCCGATTGAGGAGCACACAATGTCCGGCGTTCCGAAAAACTTGGCTTCCTCGATCACGCGATCCGTCTCGTTCAGCAGATTGTCGCCGCCATAATGCAAGCCCGATACGCGAAGCCCCGTCTCTTCCAAGACGGATCTGAGCAAGGCGGGATCGTAACCGTGAAATCCGGCAAATTGAACGGCGCCGTACCCGATTTGCGCCAACTTCCGAAGCACCCCTGGAAAATCTGCCGCACACTCCTCGCGAAGAGTATACAGCTGTACGGAAATCTTCTGCTTCAAGCCCGTTGCCTCCTTGTAAACGTTATCGACTTTCACATCGACATCAGCATACTCCCATTCCCCCGAAGAAAGAATAGCTTATCTAATGACTCTTGACTTATCTGGCAAAAGATTATTACGCTGTAGAGAAAGCAAAGCTTCGACATCCATCGTCCAGGGGGCAGCCGAAATGACACCTTCTTCGATACAACTGCAGTCGGCCGGTTATTCCGTTCATCGCAAATTTATCCGCTTCAGGAAGGGGATCACATCGGCCCTGCTAATCCGCCTCCAGGTCAAAGGCAACGCCCAGGCGATCATCGATGACCGGCTGCTGGAGGTGGGCACCGGCGACTTGATCGTCTCGAGACCCGGACAAACCTACCAGTTGATCATCGATGCGATGCCGAATCGGGAAAGCGCCGATTTTTATTTGTTTTGCGAAGGCGATTGGACCGAGCGTTGGCTCGAACGCTGCAGAATAGCCGACGGCAAAGTGCGCATTGAAGCAAGGGAAGATATTCTGTTCCTGTGGAGAAGGCTGATCGAGGAGCAGCGAAATCTGCATGAGGATAACGAGGAATTGAAGGAGCATCTGCTCAAGGCGCTCTGTTTAACGCTGGAACGCGCGGCGAACGAGCGAACGACGGACGCTTCCCGCTCCGAAGTCTACTTGCCCTATCGGATCAAAAGGTACATTGAACAGCATGCGACGGAAGCGCTGACTCTAGGCCAAATCGCGGAGCATCACAGCGTCAGCGTCTCGAGCGCCGTGCACCTTTTCAAGCGTACATTCTCCAAATCGATCATTCGCTACGCCTTGGAGGTGCGGCTGTCCGTTGCGGCCGAACGAATTGTGCATACGGAGCTTCCCCTTGAAGAAATCTCGGATACTTGCGGCTTTCGCAGCTATCCTTATTTCTGCCGGGCGTTCCGTTCCCGGTACCAAATCCCGCCGAGCTCGTATCGGACGCGTTATCGAGCGACCTAAGCAACATCTCGCAATTCACAAGGAGGGGACTTAGTTCGCACTCACATACTTTTCTGAAATCAGCCATATATCTTCAAAATGCTTCTCATATATTTCGAAAATGCCTTTCTCGACTTCTTTTAAATTTATTAGTGGAGCTGAGGCCCCTCTTAACCCATATAAATGAGGCGTTACTAACATCTCTGAATCAAATCTATAAATTGAATTATAGAGAGGTAAATCGTGCAGCCTAATCTCTATTAATCCCTGCTCTAATAAAGGCTTTAATCTAGCCAAGGTTGTTTCAATTCTCTGAGAAATAGATCCTTCATTCTTCTCCTCAATGTTTCTTGCTTTAACGTAATCGCCATCAGGCTTCCCCAACAAAAACCTTATTTGGCAACCCTCTTCGCTTTTCTTTTCTATCAATTTATTAAACTCGTAATGTTCTGGCAAGAAATGTACCGCATAACCTAGAATGTCAATTCTCTTGCTTGAATCTTTAATCTTTTTTATCCAAATTTCATTATCTATTGATACTCTTCTGCTCCAAATTCCCACTAGCCCGACCTTGGAAGTTTGATTCAATAGTTCTATTGACTCTTTTAAACTCAAATCTAATTTTTGCAAGCTTGATATAATGGGCAGAATAGGATTTCCAACAAAATGATTTAATAAAAAATATATAATGGCAGAAGCAATTACAGATGTACCTACGCTAGTGAGTACACCATTCAGAGTATTCCCCAAAAATTGTCCGACTATAATAGCGATAACTCCCAATAATACAACAACAGTGTATACTAATGACTCACTTTTATTTTTTTTCATGCAAGTCTCCTACCTAATCACCGACTTTGTAGAATCTAAGAAAAAGTCATCCAATCTAATTCTTTGTGCGGGGTGCATTAATAAACTTGATAACTCTTCTTTATCAAAAAATTGAACCTCAAATGATTCCTTACTGACAGTAATCCCCCCAGACTCTACAATACAATGAAAACAAATAGAAAATTGTTGTCTAATCTCTCCATCTGAATATTCAATCACGTGATTAGGATCAGAATATACTCCAATAAGCTTTTCAATTCGGACGTCCAAACCAGATTCCTCTTTCACTTCTCTTATTATCGTTGCTCCAATATTTTCACCGCATTCCATGGCTCCACCGAGCAGGGACCAGGAGTTATTGTCTCTTCTCTTATGTAACAAGATTTGATTTTTGTCATTAGTAACCACGGCAGAAGCAGCAGCAACAATAACATTCGGCTTTGGCGCATCAATGTCGTAGTAATAATCTTTTCTATTCATACTAACTTCCTCCCTAGTGACTCCTGATCAATCCTATTTATTATACTTCAATATGTAAATAGGCTCCAGATTATAGTGATTGCTTCGGCAGCGCGTATCGCTGCGGAAGATCAATTTTTCTTCGCGCGGAACCACAGAACGACCGGAATCAAAAGCAGCGACAGGAAAGAGCCGCACAAGGAAAGCGCCGTATAGCTGGATTGCGCGACGACCATACCGGACAAGGCGCCGCCGGAAGCTCCTCCCAATGCGATCAGCACGTCCACCGTGCCTTGGGTTTTCGCGCGAATCTGCGGAGGCGTCGCATGAACGATCGCCGTCGTCCCGCTAATCATGCCGAAATTCCACCCCAGCCCCAGAAGCGCGAGCGCCAGAACGAGCACCCCCATGGAATCTCCGGGGCCGAACGCCGCCAGCAAACCCGACAGCAGCAGCGTAATCCCGGAAGCGTACGACATCGCGATGTGACCGAATTTATCGACGAACACGCCTGTGATCAGGGACGGCAAATACATCGCGGCGACGTGAATGCCGATGACAATCCCGACTTGACCCAGATCATGGCCGTGATGCTGCATATGAACGGGCGTCATCGTCATAATCGCCACCATCACAATCTGCGTGAGGACCATGACGGTCGCGCCGATGCCAATCCCCTTTTTATTGAGGGCATTTTCTTGGGTGCGGGATTTTTCCGCATTTTCGGGAAGGGATTCGAGCCGCTGCTTATCCGCCACGGCCTTCGCGACAAGGAACGGATCGGGCCGCAGGAAAATAAGCAGCACCAGTCCGGCGATCAGATACGCCGCCGCTGCCAGCATAAAAGGCCCGGACAACCGCGGAGCCCCTATGGAGGCGGCGAATTGTCCGGTCAATATAACCAGGTTCGGACCGGCAACCGCGCCGAACGTGGTGAAAACCATAGCCGTGCTGATCGCTTTCGCCCGATGCGCCGGCAGCGCCAAATCGGTGCCCGCATACCGCGCCTGCAAATTGGTGGCCGTGCCCGCCCCGTATAACAGCATCGAAAGAAAAAGTAAAGGAATGCTGTTAAACAGAGCGGAGAGCACAACGCCGATGGCGCCCATGCCGCCCGCAATGAACCCGATAGCCAGTCCGGGCCTACGGCCCCAACGCTGCGACAGACGGCCGATCCCGTAAGCGGCGCCGGCAGAGCCGAGCGTAAAAAGCGCGGAGGGAACTCCGGCGTAACGATCCGTCCCCAGCATATCCTGCGCAAGCAGTGCGCCTACGGTAATCCCTGCCGCCAAACCCGCTCCGGCAAGAATTTGCGATAAAATGACGATCTTCATCGTCCTGGCATGCAATTGACGCTGTTTTTCCGATGAGTTTACGTATTCCATAATGGCAGGGTTCGGACCTTGCGCCCGTTCCCCAAGAGCTACAGGATTCTCCGGCATTTCTATTCTCCCTATTCATATTCAATTATTCCATTGAATTATAGAGCCAAATCCGGATGTCGTCAATCGCTCTACTCAATTGAATAATTGAACTGCTTGATGTACACTAAATAAAAACTTCAGTTGATGACTTGACGATCAATCGGATCGCGAAAGGAGCCTTTCCTATGAATTGGACTGAAATTACGACGATTGAGGAATGGAATGAAGCGTTGAACAAGTCTTCCGAGCGCGGACAGGTGCTGCTTAAGCACAGTACGACTTGCCCGGTAAGCGCGAATGCGCTTCGAGAATACGAACAGTATCTGGAAGGTACGCCGAATGAAAATTTGGATTATGTGCTGGTCAAGGTGATCGAATCTCGTCCGGTATCCAACCAAATTGCAGAGGATTTGAACGTTAAGCACGAATCTCCGCAAATTATTTTCGTAAAGGACAAAGCCAAGTATTGGACGACCTCGCACTGGTCCGTCACCAAGGCGCATATCTCCGCGGTGTTGGATTAACTTTTTAAGAATCGAGGAAAATTCATTATGAAGGATCATCATCCAATGGATTCCGCGAATCTCTTAAAAGATGAGCTCTACAGGCAATTATCGAGAATCGGTAAATGCCTGTCGAGCGACAAGCGTCTGGAAATTCTGACTTTATTGTCCCAGGGCTCCAAAACCGTAGATAAGCTGGCTACTTCCTCGGGGATGAATTTCGCCAATGTATCCCGCCATCTGCAGATTTTATTGGAAGCCAAGCTTGTCAAATTCACTAAAAGAGGCACCCACGTCATCTATTCCCTGGCTTCCCCCGATATTGTCGATCTGTTAACCTCCCTGTGGCGAATTAGCGAGAAGCAGCTTCCGGATATCGCCAAGCTTAAAGACGACTTTATGAACAATCTGGATTCGATTCAGACGCTGACGATGGATCAAGTGATGGAAAAATTAAGTACGGAGTCGATTCTTCTGCTGGATTTGCGTCCCAAAGAAGAGTTCGAAATCGGCCATATCCGGGGCGCGATCTCCGTTCCGATGGAGGAACTGGAGCTTTTTATACGCGAACTGCCCCAGGACGCCGAAATTATCGCGTACTGCCGAGGTCCGCTCTGCGCTTATTCCGCAATCGCTGTCCAGAAATTGCAGGCTGAAGGCTATCGGGCTTTCCGGATGGATGAAGGAGTCATTGAATGGCAGGAGCATTTTGCTCACTGAAAGGGTTGGAATGGGATTGCTGGCCGCTCTGCTGCGCCGGTCGGAATTCCGAGTCACTTCCAAATCCGCTTGATGGACGGGGTCATCTCCTTATCGGATAGTGCAAGCTCGTATACGTCCGGATTCGTCAGGCTTCTCCATTCGTTAAACCCGAATCGATCGTTGTAATGCTTCAATATCAAGGATAAAAGATTGCCGTGCGTCACAACCGCAATGTTCCTCTCCTGCCGTTCGATCAGTTCCTTGATGACGGAAATCCCGCGATTCATGGCTTCCCGCGACGATTCGCCGCCGGGAAACTTCAAATCCAGATCAACGAACGATTCGCTGAGCTTCTCCATCCAATCCGGCAATTGCTCCGAAGATAATCCCCTCTCGCACAGCCGATCCTCGATATGGATCTCCAGGCTGCGTCTCTGAGCCAGCGGGCGAATGGTAGCGATTGCCCGGTCAAATGGGCTGGAAACCATATAATCGATGCGCCTCCCGGTCAGAAACTCGGCTAATTGTTCGGCTTGCAGCCGCCCCTCGTCCGTTAACGGAGCAGTCGGTTCTTGCCCGCCGGCCTTACAATGTCTGATCAGAATTATATGTTTCATTGGAATCTCCCTATGATTTACTCTTCGGCAATTGCACATTGCGTTATCCGATAATCTTTAAACAGATCGTTTCTATTCAAATATCTTGCTCTTTCCGTCTATCTCAATTTCATACCCTAGTCTATTTATATTTCCCTGAACGTCAGCGGCCTTCCTTTGAAATCCGTCAAGCTCTGTTCCAACACCGATTTTAGTATGTGGAATTATTGAGACTGTCCTCTCCTCAAAAACGATATCTGGAGAAGCATCCAATAAAATAGGTCTAATGGTTAGCTGCTCTTCATTTCCGTAATTAAAAATAGTTAAAGAGCAGTTGGCCCTAACCGTATCGTCTACAGTTCGAATGCTGCACCGACTCTCCTCAGTTAATATATCGATTGATCTAATACCACTGGAGTTATGCCTTAATAGAAACAACGCCTTCTCTGTCGCTACCGGGTAAAGGAGTATAAATGCGACACAGAAAATAAAGATTCGGCTTCGAATTTTGGGGTGTCTCGGACTGTAATATTTAACTGTTCCAATGATCCCGATAATAAGAAGGATTATCCCCAGAACAACCGGCAGGTGAACTCCGTTGTGGTTTTCTTTAGACCAAGGTGAGATTCCAAAAAACTCAAAAACTAAATCTCCAAAAGAAGAATGTAGATGATTGTTCGTTACAAAAAATAGAGCAAGCAGAATAGCGAAAACGAAAATCGATTCCTTCTTCACGGCGCGCCCCCATTGTGATCGTTAAAGTCCGTATTTATTATGCAGCCCTCTTTCGAGCTCCCAAACAGCAGGTTGCTTAATTGGTATTATAACCCACATTCTCGAGTTGAAGAAGAATAACCGATCACCCGCAACTTTTCCGCTTCCGTCCATTCCGCGAAGGCGACTGAATCGATCGCATATCCGAGCGCCCGCAGCTCGCGACGAAGCCACGCTTCGTCCCGTCCGATCGCGGCGAGACCGTCAGGCTGGATAGCTCCCTTTTCGACCAAGCTTCTCGGCAAGACGACCCTGGAGGACTCCAGCTCGAGATCGGCTCTTCGAACGACGTCGTAATCGGATTTTTTCAGCACGCTGAGAGAACCGTTCGTCTCGTAGATGGCGTAAGCAACCTCGCTAACCGAGAAAATTCCTTGCTGACGCAGCATCATGCACAGCTCCTCGAGCTCCATGTTGTTGCGCCTCATGACTACCCGATCGATTTTTCCGTCCGCGATAATCATCTCCGGCCTCCCCTCCAGATGTCTGCGAATCGGCTTGCCGAGGGCCATCAGCTTCTCGAACGAATAGGACAGAAACGCCCAGACGGCTAACGCGAAAAGGAGCTTCCAGAAGCTTACCTGCTTGTCGTAGATCGTATCGCCGACCAGATCGCCGAGCACCAACGAAGAGACAAAGTCGAATGGCGTCAGTTGAGCGATTTCCCTTTTGCCGAGCAGACGCGTCATCGCCCACAGCCCGGCAAAAGCTATCGCGAGCTTAACCGATATTTCTGCGTAATCCTGCATCGGAACGCCTCCCTTTACCGCGCTTTCTGATTTTTACCCGCTCGAAAGTCCTTTTCAATCGGGGGCGCTTGGAATTATTTCCGAGGAGTGTGAATCAAAAAAAAGACAGCCTCTTCGTCGCGAACGACGTAAGAGACTGCCCCCTTGCTTATTGCTCCATAAATTGCAGAACTCTCAGGATAACCGTAATCGCTTCCGCTCGGGTCGTCTCCGCTCCGGGAGCGAACCGATTGCCCGAACGTCCTTGCAGAATGCCTTTCTCCTTAAGAAACGCGACAGAGCTTTTGGCCCAGGCCGGAATATCGCTGTCGTCCGCGAAGTCGGTGGCTGCGGCTGTTTCTTCGCTTGCATTAAGCGCCCTGGCCAGCATCACCGCCAGCTGCGCCCTTGTGACGCCTGCTCCCGGACGGAAGCTGCCGTCCTCGTAACCCGACACAAGGCCGGCGGATACGGCTTGCGCGATGGCTTGACGCGCCCAGGCCCCGATCGCCGAGTCATCCGCAAAGCCCGGTTGCGCCTGCGCGCCGTCAAGCTTCAGAGCGCCGACCAGCATAACCGTGAACTCGGCCCGCGATACAGTCTTATCGGGACGGAACGTGCCATCCTCGTATCCTTGGACGATGCCGCGTTTGATCGCTTCCGCCAGACTCGCTTCCGCCCAGTGACCGGAGACGTCCTGGAACGTTGGCGTCTGCGTTCCATTATTCTCGCCTTCTCCTCCGTTGCCGCTGCTATTGTTGCTGCCGTTGTTTCCACCATTGTTACCGCCGTTATTACCACCGTTGTCGCTGCCGTTATTGCTGCCGTTATTTCCACCATTGTTACCACCGGTGTTACCACCGTTATTGCTACCGTTGTTGCCACCATTATTGCCGCCATTGTTACCGCCGTTGTTGCCGCCGTCATCTTCGTCCGGCTCTTTCGCGACGTAGACGCTGAGGTCGTACACGCTCGCGCCGTTGCCGCTAGAATCGGTGACGCTCAGGCGGACGTAGCGGGCTGCGACGGGTTCGGGCAGCCGGTCCTCGTTAACGCTTTGCGTCGTGGCCGCTCCCGTCTTATCGGCGTACGTCGTCCAGCCGATGCCGTCGGTCGAATATTCAAGCTTGTACTTGTAGCCGGATGGCAGCTCGAATACGGTACGGATCCCCGTAATGTCGAACACGTCGCTCAGATCGACTCGCAGCCATTGCGGAATGGTCAGCCCTTCCTGCTGCGCCCAACGGGTCGTCGGATCGCCGTCGAAGGCGAGCTGCGGACTTTTGCTTTGCGACGAGGCCGAAGCCGCTTTGCTTAATGCGATGTCGATCTCCGCGCCGCCAACGTCCCTTACGTTAACCGTCAGACGGTCGTTCGCGCCCGAGCTGAATTCGAACTCCAGATCGCTGGCGCCTTCCCCCAAGGTGGCGAGATACGAGCTATGAATGGTTACCGCGCTTCCCTCCAGGCTGTAATCCGTCTCGGGGTTCAGATAGAGCGAGCGGTTTTTGATGCCCGCGAGCGCATTGCCCTGCAGATCCAGCTCCACGACGATATCCGCTTGCTTGCCCGGACGTTTGTCGAAGGAGGCGGTCGCCGCGTCGATGGATGAATTCGGCGAAGTCGGCCGGCCAAATACGCTGAATTCGAAAATGCTCGGCCCCAGACTATACGTGGCCTTGATGCGCATAAATCTGGCGGCGACTCCGTCGTCAAGGCGATCCTCATACGTTTGCCGGGTCGTATCGCTGCCGGTGCGATCCGCGTAAGTCGCCCAGTTCTGTCCGTCCAGCGAAGATTCAATCTTGTAGCGGTAGCCGCTTGGCAGCTCGAACATGGTCGTAACGGACTGGATGTCGTAGACGCCTTGCAGATCGACCATCAGCCAGCCTTCGGTATTCCAAAGCCCTTCCTGCTGCGCCCAGCGCGTGCCCGTATTGCCGTCGACCGCCAGCCCCGGCTCGCGGCTCTGCGAGGAGGCTGTCGCCGGCTTGCCCAGCGCGACGTTGATCGAGCCGTCGTCCTCGACGACCGTCAGCGTTAGCTCCGGATCCTCGCCCGAGGCGAAGTCGAACGTCAGCGTGTGCGCGCCTCCGGCCAGTCCAAGCAAATACGACTTGTTCAGGAGCACCTGATCCCAGAACAGGACGTAATCCCGCCCCTCGACCAGCTCGATGCCCCCGTTGTACAAGCCTTCAAGCTTCCCGCCGTTTAGCGCCATCTTGACCTGGATGTCGGACTGGCGCAGCGGATTTTTGTCGAACGAGGCTTCCGTCTTCAAAATCAGCGAATTGGCCTGCGGAGGCGCGCCCCCGTCTCCCGGAAATACGCTGAATTCGTAGAGGCTTCCGCCCCAAGCATGCGTCATCGTGACGCGCAGGAACCGGGCCGAGACTTCGCCGGCATCGACGTTCGTCTGCGCTGTCGTCTCTGCGGCTGTCTTGTCCGCGTAGGTTTGCCAGGTTTCTCCGTCGGTCGAATATTCGATCTTGTATTTATAGCCGCTGTTCAATTCAAACATAATGCTCGTAGACGAGATGGCGTAAATACCGCCCAAATCCACCGTCAGCCACTGCGGATCGGTTCTGCCTTCCTCCTGCGCCCAGCGGGTGCTCGGATCGCCGTCGACCGCGAAGGCCGGGTCCTTGCTCTGCGTGAAAGCCGTAACCGGCTTCTTGAGCGCCAGGTTGACGGGTTCCGTCGGCGCCGGCAGCGGAGCCTTGCCGGGACCGGCCGCCGCGATGATGTCCAACGCTTCCTGCGGCCAGTTCGTGCCGGCTACCGCAATGTTGCCATATGCGGTACTGGACGCGTTAACGCCGCCGAAGTCGACGTTGTAGTAGTTGTAGCGGACAATGTTGTCGTGCGCCGAGCCCGAGAAGCCATGCTCCGTATTGTCGATGACGTTGCGCTCCACCATCCGGTAGCTCGTCATGCCGTCCAGATAGACGCCCATAATATGATTCCATGCGGCATAGGGCCCTTGGCGCATGTTTTTAATATAGTTGTAGTAAATATTGGACAGACCGTCCATCCGTCCGAGCGTATAGATGCCCCCGCCGTCCTGAATCAGACGCACGCCGTCGTGGATGTAATTGTTATGCACCTGGTTGTTCGTCATGCCGTGGTAGACGTCCGACCAGTTCCAGCCGAGACTGATGCCGGAGTACGGCATATTGTAGATTTCGTTGTTCGCGATGGTCATCTCTTGCGGCAGCATGGCGCCGATACCGACCATGTCCCCGTAATCGAGCGCCACATCGTGAATCGTGTTGTGCGTGATCGTATCGCGGCGGCTCTGGCCGTCGGGGATCGTATAATCGGGCTCCTGGCCCTCCTCGTCGTCCCACCGGTCGCCGACGATGCCCATCGCCACGCCGCCTCCGGCCATCTCGGCAAACGTGTTCCAGGTAATCAGAGTATTCGCCGTATCCTCATAGCTCATAATGCCCCAGCTGCCTCCGTGCCGGAACACATTGTCCCTGATTGTAATGCCTTCCGTATGCTTCAGCTCCAGAAGGGCGCGCGCCGCCGTGTAGCGGGCGGTATTGCGAATTTCCGCGTTGTTGCCTCCGGACTCGGACTGATAGCGGAAGCCCGCCTGCACGTCCACATAGCCGTAGCTCGAAGGCGCCAGCCAGTTGCTGTGCATAAACGTAATCCCGGAGAGCTCGATGTCGTGCGCCGCAGCTCCCGATTCGCCCTCGAACTTGACGACCGTCTCCAGCTTGGGCGCGACGATGCGGGTCGCGTTCATCGTTTCCCCGCTTCTCGGCTTGTAGTAGAGCGTATCCGCATCCGTGTCGAGGAACCATTCGCCTTCCGCGTCCAGCAGCGACAGGTCGTTCTCGAGAAAATACGGCGAGTTGCCTTGACTGTGGTGATTGTAGGAGAAACCGCTTTCAGGGAACTGGAATAAAACCTGGCCCGACTGCGGATTAACGCTGGCGATACGTCCGCGCACCTGGCTCCAGCTTTGCAGAATGACCATCTCCGCCTTGGAGCCGGTCAGGCCAAGCGCCCACGAGCGTTCCGCTTCTCCAATCTCGTACGGATACTCCCCGTTCTGCGCCCGGTAATACGGGCCCATGATCGTCTCGTCCGTCAGATTGGGCTGCCGGGCGCGGATGCCGCGATCGTCCCCGACATAGAGCTGCCGAAACTCCCAATCGACGCCCGTCCGTTTATAGATGTTGTCTTCCTCGTCGTAGAGCTCCCAGCCGCCGCTTAGATCGACACCACCGCTAATGACGGGATTCGCGCCAGCCTCGGCGGTGTAGACGACGTCGAATCCGTTATTGCCGGAATCCGCCGCGTCGAACGTCAGCGTATCGTCCAGCCGATATTCGCCGTCCTGCAAATAAACGAGAATGTCCCCGGTCATGCCGGCATTGACGGCGCGAACCGCCTGCTGCGCTCTTCCGAGCGTACGGAACGGCAGCTCCGCGGTGCCCGCGTTGCCGTCGTCGCCCGATGGGGATACATAAAAGCTTGTCTGTACGGCAGCCTGAACCTCCCCCTGACCGAGGGGGATGAACAAGCTTGCAGCCATGCTAATCGACAGGATGCCGGCCATCATTTTTTTCACAGTCATGCTCCTCCTTATATTCGTTCATGTCGATTTTTCGTTAACCTTTAAGCGAGCCTTCCGTCAGCCCCGCGATGAATTGCCGCTGCATGAACAGGTACAGCAGCAGAATCGGCGCCGAAGCGAGCACGACAAGCGCGAACACGTCTTCCCAGTTCGTGCTGTATTGTCCGACCGCCTGGAAAATGCCGGTCGTGACCGTGTAGCTTTTGGCGGAGCCGAGAATAATGACGGGGTTGATGAAGTCGTTCCAAATCCACAAGCACAGAAAGATGACCGCGGACGCCGTAGCCGGCCTCAGCAGCGGAAAGATGATTTGCCAGAAAATCCGAAGCGGTCCCGCTCCGTCGATCTTGGCCGATTCGTCCAGCTCTCTCGACAGCGCCCGGATGAAGCCGGCGAAGATAAAGACGGTGAACGGGACGTAAAAGCCGATGTTGTATAAAATGAGGCCCTGCGGCGTAAACATCAGCCCGAGCTTCGCCAGCACCTTGACCAGCGGAATCAGAATGACCTGCGGCGGAATCATGAGGCCCGACAGAAGCAGCAGGTAACAAGTCGACAGCAGCCGGCTGCTCGCCCGGGCGAATACGTAGGACATCATGGAACACAACGCGATCAGCAGGATTACGGACACCGACGTGATCAGGATGGACGTTCCGTACGCCTTGAAAATGTTAAAGGAAGGAGTCACCGCCGACCGGACGAAATTGTCCAGCGTCAGCTCGCCGACAGGCAGCGAAAACGGATTGCCCAGAATCGCCTCCCTCGTCTTGAAGGCGTTAACGATCGCGATATAGAACGGAACGAGCAGAAACAGAGACAGAGGAACAAGAAACGCGTGACGGAATATTCTGGCCAGCCGATCGCTCATAGCAGCCTCTCCTCCCTTCTGCGCAAGTACAGCGTCAACGAAACGGATAAAATCCCTACAATAACAAGCATGTATACCGCCAGGCTCGCCGAATAGCTGAGCCGGTTCGCGCTGAACCCGACCTTCACCACCTGATAAGCGATCGTCTCCGTCGCTCCCGCCGGTCCCCCATACGTCAATACGGCCACGCGGTCGTATTCGCGCATGGAGCCCGTGAACATGAAGATGATGCTCATCGTGAACGCAGGAGCCAGCATCGGGAACGTAATATGCCGGAATTGCTGCCACCGGTTCGCGCCGTCGATCTTCACCGCCTCGTAGAGGCTTCCCGGAATCGATTGCAATCCCGCCAGATAGATGACGATGATGAAGCCCGTGGATTGCCACACGGCGAGGAACGTAATCGTCGCGACGGCGAGCGTCGGATTGCCGAAAAATTCGATTCGCTCCGCTCCGAGCTTCTCCAGCAAATTATTCAACAAGCCGTTATAGCTCAGAATACTTTTCCAGATAAAACCGACCGATACCGTGCTCAGCAGCAGCGGGAAAAAGAAGACCGACCGATACACGTTCGTCATTCGGCTCTTGACGTTCAGCAGCACCGCGAAGCCGATGCCCAGCGCGTTCACGACCACGGTCGACACGACTGTAATGAACATCGTCACCTTAAGCGCCCGCAGGAACGCCTTGTCCTGCCAGGCTTCCGCGTAGTTGTCCAGTCCCGCGAACGAATACTTCGGACTGATGCCGTTCCAATCGTAGAACGAATAATACAAGAGCAGCGCTATAGGAATTAACAGAAAACAGAAATAGATAAGTATGCCGGGCGAAAACATCAACGCATATGCCCATCGATCCTTCTTGTTCAAATCCGATCACCGCCAAGCTTTCTTCGGGAATGCCGCCGGGAAACGGGACGGACCGCGAGGCCCGTCCCTTCCCCGGTCGTTTACTTGTTGTTCTTGTCCCAATAGTCGTCCAGCGACTGCAAGCCGTCAGCCACGTCAAGCTCGCCCAACAGCAGATTTTGCGCGACCTTGTTGTATTGATCCTGAATGCCGGCTACCGGCACGCGGCCGACCTTGTTGTTCATATGGCCGACCATCGGAGGGTTGTTCAGCAGCAGCTCGTATATTTCCGACTGCAGCGGCGACATGTCCCACTTGAGCGGTTCCTTCAGATTGGAGAACAGCGCGTCCGCTTGCAAATATCCTTTATGCGCCTCCGGGTCCAGCATCATAAACTTGGCGAATTGAATCGCGGCCTCCGGATGGTTGGACGTCTTGGATACCGCGTAGCCTCCGGCGTTCTCTCCGCCGAGCACATACTGCTCGCCATCCTTCGTCGGCGTCGCGAACACGCCGACCTCGAAGTCTTTGGCCGCCGTCGCTTCCGCGGCGCTGAACCACGATCCCATCGGATACATGGCGCCGTTGCCCTTCAGGAATTCCTGCTCGACCGCCGTATAATCGATGCTCAGCGCGCCTTTGTTAAAATAGCCCTTCTCGATGAGACCGGCATAATACGAGGCCGCTTCCATCCAGTCGGGGTCGGTGAACTTCACCTTGTTGTCGTAACGGTCCGCATACCATTCTTTGTTGGCCTTGTAGACCGTCGGAGACGTCATCACCGAGAACGTGAAGCCGGAAGTCCAGTCGCCTGCCGTCAAGAGCGGCGTAATGCCTTGCGCCTTCAGCTTCTCCGCGGCCGCTTCCAGCTCCGCCCACGTCTTCGGCGTAGCTTCGATCCCCGCCTCAGCGAACAGCTTCTTGTTGTAGAAGACCAGCGATTGCGGCTGCCGGATCGCGGAGATGTTGTACAGCTTGCCGTCAATCATCTCGGCTTCGTAGTTGTTGATTTGCTCGATGTCGGCGTCGATCGGAATTTCCAGCAGCGCGTCCGCGTCGACGAACATCTGGATCGTCGCGTTCTGGACGACGTCCGGGAAATCTCCGGAGGCCAGCAGCGTCTTCAGGTAGCTGTCCGGCGAGCCTTCGTTGGCCGGCGGCTGAATGCGCTTGACCTTGATGCCGGGATTGGCGCTCTCGAAGCGCTCGATCAGGCCGTCGTAATATTCCGCCGTCAGGTTCGGCGTAATCCAGGATTGAAAGACGATTTCCACGTTTTCGGCATTGCCGGCTTGTCCGCCGCCCTCCGAGTTTGTCGCCGGAGGGTTCGAAGCCGAGGCGTTCCCCGCGTTCCCACCATTGCCGTTATCTGTCCCGCAAGCCGCCAACGATGCCGCCAGCGACACTGTCATGCCAAGCGCCAACCATTTTCTCATTTTCATGACCACCTCTTCATCTCGATTAAGGATCCCGGAACCTATTATGAAATAGCGCAAGCTGGGCCGCCACAGCATAAATTCCACTTTCTCTGGAGCGATTATACTTCTCTTTCGACGCTTCATTGACGCGCGCCCGCGATGTCCATACAATGACGATAGAAACGATGAAGACGCTTTTATCGATCGATCGTAAGCCGGGGAGGACGTGCCGCTTGTTCGGAACATGGTATCGCAAATGGATAGGCCGCTTTATTTTCCGCAAGTTGAATATCGGCATCGGCGCGGCTCTGCTGCTGGTGTTTCTGCTGCTCGGCCTGGTTATCTACAATAACGTTTATACCCTTCTGGAGCAGAAGGAACGGGAGCTGCTGGAGTTCCGCACGGAGAAGCTGAAGCTTCAACTGACCGACATCCTGGAACGATTCAAATACGATACGGGAACCGTGTACCAGAACATGGGGGGCGGCGACGAGCGAAGCATGTACGAGCTCTTCCTGCCGGACAACGTCGCCGAAGGCCGGGACGGCAAGCAGGCGGTTTTCGAGCAAAATTACATGAAAAACGTACTGACCAACATGCTGACGCGCAATCCGTTCGCATCCGCAGTCATTATGTACCGGATCGAGGACGGCCGCTTGTTCGCGGAGTTCCAGCGGCAGGAGCATCGCCTCAATGAGAGCTACCCGTTCGACCGATTTTTCGACTCGTTCCCGAAGGGCTACCGCCACCCGTATCTCGGCAGCTCGGACGAGCTTCTGACGCCGGCGGATCGCCAGATCTACATTGTGAATCCGATCTATAATCCGCTTACCATCCATCCGGATCAAGTGTACGGCTACCATCTGACGGCGCTGAATGCGAAAGCCATCGCCAACGAATTCGATTCCCGGAGCTCGGCCTACCGTCTCATCATCAAGCAGGACGACGCCGTTCTGCTCGACAGCAGGCCGGACGAGACGTCCGACTGGCAGGCGTCCGACGATCTTGTCGCCCGCGCGTCCATGGATCGTTACCGAATCGAGATCGTCGGCATCAGCTACAAGTCCAATCTCCAGAGCAAGCTGGCAGATATTACGCTGCGGATTTCGCTTATCCTTGGAGCCTGCTGGATCATCTGCGTCGCCGTCGTTCATCTCATCCAGCGCTTCGTCGTCGGACGGTTCAACCAGATGAGCGCCCACTTCAAAAAAGTGCAGCGCAATCCCTTCACTCCCCTTATGCCCGTGCGGGGCGAGGATGAGATCGGCGATTTGATGGCGAGATTCAATCGGATGGCGCAGGAGCTGCAAAATCATATCAACCAGGTGTACGTATCCGAGATTCGGAAGCGCAACGCGGAGTTCATCGCCCTCAAAACCCAGATCCACCCGCATTTTCTGTACAACACGCTGGAATCGCTGCGCATGCAGGCCGTCATCTCCGAGCAGCCGTATATTGCCGAGAAGCTGCACTTGCTGGGAAGATTGTACCGCTGGATGCTGCAGCCGACGGACGAGCTGATCTCCGTTCAGGAAGAGCTGGCGAACACCCGCGACTATTTGGAGCTGCTCATGCTGGGCAAGTCCAACCGGATCGAGCTTCGGGTCGATGCCGAGGTGAATTTGGAGAATTGTTTTATGCTCAAGTTCACCTTGCAACCGATCGTCGAAAATGCGATTCAGCACGGACGGCTGGAGGAATACGAGGACCCCGTCATTCGGGTCGATATCCGGAAGGAAGACGGTTTGCTGCTGATTCAAATTCAGAACAACGGACGGACGATGACGGAAGACGAACGCGAACGGCTGCTCTCGCAGCTTCAAGATTCCAACGCGTTTCCCGGTCAGCATCTGGGCCTGAAAAATATTCACGAGCGCATCAAACACTTTTACGGCGTTCAATACGGATTGTCGCTCCCCGCTTCGCCAAGCGATTCGGAGCCCTTCCGGTTGTTCATGACGTTTCCGTACAAGCGCTGACGCGGATTGCCGACGAGGAGGACATTATGGCGGAACTGTTGATTGTCGATGACGATCAGTATATCAGAGAAGGCTTGAAGCGGCTGATCGATTGGGAAGAATTGAATATTACACGGCTGTACGAGGCTCAGGGTGGACATGAAGCGCTGGAAATTATCGAAGCGAACAGGCCGCTTATCGTGCTTACGGACATTCGCATGCCCAAGGGGGACGGGCTTTATCTGATCGAGCAGATCCGGCTCCGGGACTGGAAAACCTTCATCGTCGTGCTGAGCGGCTACAACGACTACTCCTATGTCCGGAAGGCGATGAAGTACCAGGTGGAGGATTATTTGCTGAAACCGATTGACGCTTCCGAGCTGGCCGAAATTATCTCCTCCTGCGCGGAGCGGCATCAGGGGCAATACATTGCCGAACAAATGCAGCGCGAGTCCTTCCAGCTGCTGCGAAACAACGTGCTGCTGCGCTGGGCGCAGAACCGCATTCAGCCCGAACAGCTGCGGGAGAAGCTGAAATTTTTGCAGCTTTCGCTGCTTATGCAGGAACAATATCAGGTTTGCGTCATCGATTGGCGCGATCCGCAGGACGGAGAGCTTGCGCGTACGGAGGAGCAATTCCGTTCGTTCGCCATCCTCAACAGCATAGAGGAAGCGTTGGCCGAATCCGGGCGCGGCGCAGCCTTCCTGAACGAACAGCGGCAGATCGTCGTCTTGTTCGCGGATGAAGACATGAACGCCGATACCTTCCGCGAGAGCAACGAAGCGTGGATCGTTCCCTTGTCCAAGCAGTACGGAGAAATTTTGAAGACGCCATGGTTCAACTATTTCGGGGAAGTGAAGCAGCTGCCCCATCATGTGCACGAATCTTATAACGAAGCGATGGCGCTGTACCATCGGGAGAATGACAAAGCCGACCCTTCCCCGCATCTCAACCTGATCTCCCACAATCCGGTCGTCAGGCAGGTGGAGCGTTACGTCCAGACGAGCTACAGAGAGGAATTGTCTTTGGCACTGTTGTCCCGCCGCTTCAACGCGAACAGCGCTTATTTGGGCCGCTTGTTCAAGAATGAAACCGGGGAGTTTTTCAACGACTATCTGAACCGCGTCAGGCTCGAGCATGCCCAGCGGCTGCTCTCCGACACGACGCTCAAAATATCGGATATCGCAACAGAGGTCGGTTTTCTCGATCCGAACTACTTCTTCCGCAAATTCAAGCAGGTGCACGGCGTCTCGCCTTCCGACTACCGCGTGGCCGTCAACGGGTACCTGGAGCCCTGACAGACCCACTCGTTAAGAGAAAGACCGATCGGCTCCGGGCTCCCCCGGGTCCGATCGGCCTTTCGCGAGTATACCTTAAAATAGTTTAAGCGGCGTGCCTGGGCAGGAAGCTCCATACTTCGACACGGACCTGAATACGGTCGCTTTGAGTGACGCCTGCAGCATTGATCCACTCGGCATAATATTCGTAAGTACCCGGCGCCCGATCATGGATTTCCGTGACTGCCCGCTGCATGCCAGGCGAAGCGTTGGTCAAAGCTTGGGTGTCGATCAGGACGCCGTTCTCATAGAGACGGTATTCGGTTGCATTCGTCCCCCACCACAGGTTCGCGCTAATCAGGTAGCTGCCATCCCCGTCCCAATTATCGTGCGACAATACCGGCTTGCCCGGCGAAGCATCCGTCACCGTTACGCGAAGCGGTTGAGACTGCGTTGCGCCCCATGCATTGACCAATTCGCCGACATACGTATATACGCCGTTGGCCTTTCCCGTAATATCGACGGAAGCCGTCTGCATCGAAGGAGTAGCCTCCTTCAAGGGGATCGTTTGAATCAGGATGCCGTCTTCATACAGCTTGAACTCCGAGCCGTTATTGCCCCACCACAAATTCATCGTCACCTTGTAGTCTCCGTCTCGAAGGCCTGTATCATGACCATTATCGTCTGACAGATCAGGTACGCCCGGCGCTGCAGCGGCATGCGGCTGCTTCACCTGGAAGACGGCCCGACCCGAGGCCGCGTTGCCTGCGGCGTCCTCCACACGGTATTCAATGACATGCTCTCCTGCTCCCAGCTCCTTGGCGCTGATCGTCTGACCCGCTTCAATCGGCTGTCCGTCCAGCAAAAGCTGACGGGTAATGACACCGGAAACTTCGTCCGTGCTATGAAGCTCGAACTTTAAGGTATCCTGCTCCCAGACGTCTCCGATCTGATTCCCCGATTGAGTCAACGTCACGGCGGGAGCGGTCTTATCCAGTTTGATCTGCATCGTCTTCCTCTCTTCGACCGCACCGCCGGCAGAAGAGGAGTATTGAATGACGTTGATGCCCTCTCTGTCGATGACCACAGGACCCGAGTATACGGACTCCGCTTCGTCATTCAACCGATAGGTCGTCAAGGTCGGCTCCGCACCCTCAGCCGTCAAAGTAAGGGTCACATTCCGGTTCAACCAGCCGTTCGAGTTCGGCTGCTCCGATAGCGCGGCAGAGGTGGTCGGAGGAACGGTCGCCTGCGCAAGCGAAATATCGTTTATTCCCCGAACCTTCAGTTGATAGATATCTCTAAAGATCGAGGATACGCCTTGAAGATTGACCACTTGTCCTTCTTCATAAGGAAAATCGCTCAAGCTCAGCCCTGTTCTGACATCTACGCGAACATGGTTGCTGACTCCGCTTGCGCTGATCGCATCAAATTCGAAGGAGCCCGTTGGGGATGCCGTAATGATATTCGCGATTTGCACCTGCTGAAGCGCAAGCAGTTGGCCTTGATTGGCGGCATTTACCGCGTCCGTCACAACGGCCTCCGGCAGTTCCGCCGTACCCACCTTTTCGATGACGACCGGGCTCGCCAATTCCAGCTCCGTGTTGAAAAGGGCCGTCGACGCTGTAAGCTTCACCACATCGCCCTGATGAAATCCCGCGCTGCTCTGATACACATAAACTCCGCCGGTCGCATCCTGCAAATAGAAGGTTTGTCCGCCGTAGATGCCCGGTTCGGTCGTTACAGTGCCTTGAACCGTGATCAGGCTTCCTTCCGGCTTGCTTCTTCCTTCCGCGATCGTAATTAATTCCGGAATCTGGCTGCCTGCATCCGGCAGCGGCTCGGCAGGCACGTTATCCAGCGTCACGGATTGGGTCAACAGATTATTGCCGTTCTGCCGCAGACGAAGATTGGCTGCTCCGGAAGTGCCCGGCTTAATGCGCAGCGTCAAATCCTTATAGGCCCGCCCTTGACTGTCGGCGGTCAAGCTGAAGGTGTCCCCGTATCCATAAGCGGTTGGCCAGGTCCCGTCCGCTCTCTGTGTCATCGCGACCTGGGTTCCGCCCGTCAAATAGATCCCTGCGCTAAATCCGGTCACCGTTGCATGGGCAGGCAGGTTCTCGATCAGAACGCGGATTTGAAACTCTGCCGTATTCGGTAACACGGCTTGGTGAACAAAGCTGTAGACCGGCGATCCGTTCACCGTTGCCCCGCCGTAAGAACCCGGCTTGAAGGTCGAACTGTCCCACCATTTATAGCCGGCGGCCGGCGCGGACCAAGGTTCGGGCTGAGGCTCCGTCGAAGCCTCGGGCGCTTCGAAGGCGTGCAGCTCCGTTACCTCGTCCAATTGAAGGTCGTCGACTTGCGCCAGACTTGTATAGCTCTCCTGATCCGCCAGCCAATTGATCAAATTGACCAACAAAACGGCATCGTCCTGCTCCTTAAAGCCGTCATAGGTTGTCTTCTTAGCTCCTGTTTCTTCGCGTAAATATTTGGGCGTGGCGTCTTCGACCGGCGAGGAATCGCCGATGAAGGCCGCTTTGCCCAATCCGACCTTGGCTACGGCAACATAGGGTCCCTCCGCAACGCTGCCGCCGTTATATACGCCCTGATCGACCGCGCTTCCCCATGCCTCATTCGTCTGCGGGAGATACACAATGCCCTTGGCCTTGGCCGGATCGGTGATCGCCAGCGTGGAACCGGCATGCATCGCAACTCCGTCCACTCCCTCGGTAATTCCGAAGGCCTGATCCGGTTCTACGATATGATTGGCCGTAATATCGCCCAATGCGTTGTACCGGAAGCGAACGCCGAAATTGTCCGCGAGCCAATCCGAGCTGACGACGCCTTGCATCGCCTCCGAATTTCTCTCCTCCGAGCTCATGCCCTTAGCCGGATCCTCCCAAGCCCCTCTGCGATACCCGTTGATCGCCTCGGAGCCATCCCAGCGGTTCTTGTTGCGATCGGCATTGTAGTGGTCGCCAATGAAGAAAATACTTCCTCCGTTGTGTACATACAGCTCCATCGCCGCCTGCTCGCTCTGCTTGAAGGGAACGTTCGGCTCGGCAATAACAAATACGGAATAGCCGCTTAGATCGCTGTAGGTAATCGGTGTCGACTTGCGCAGCTCGGCGACATCAAATCCGTCAGCTGCCAGCGCTTGTCCAAAATCGGAAAAGCCGCCGTCTATCACCCAATCTGCGGCGCCTGCGGTCTGGGCATGCGTGTTGTCAAAAAGAATTTTCTTGCCGGCATTCTCGTTTGCCACTTTGGCGGCAATGTAGGGTGCGGGATCGTTCGGTCCCTCGGCATGCACGGGTGCGAGAATCGCGCCCAGTCCCAGTTGAATCGTAAATGCCAAGGATACGGCAAGTCCGATCCGCAACCCCTTCGTCCCGACTTTCTTCCCAAGTCCAACCCACTTCCTGCTCATAATTTCCCTCCCATAAGATTAAGAGTCGTCTATCCCCTTTATTCTGGCATGGAATTATTAGCTAAAAATCCGGGTTATGTAAATATGCTGCAAAAAATAACACGGCGTTTACCATGCCGCGGACGCAGTTGTTTATACTAGCTGTATTCCATGCAGGCTTTACTATTGTCTGTTCGATATAAGGAGGCCGTCTATTTCATGACATCCATGAATTCTATCAATCTGACAATTTTGCATACAAGCGATATTCACGGTCACCTGTATCCGACCGATTACCGCGGCCCTGGCGACAAGCCGCTTGGCCTCGCCAAGCTGTCGCGTCTGATTCGGAAGGAAAGAAGCCGGAACGCCCATCTGCTCCTGATGGATAACGGAGACCTGCTTCAAGGAACGCCGCTGATGTATCACTATGCCAAGTTAAACCGCCACGGACTGCATCCTGCAGCCCGAGCGCTGAATGCGCTTGGCTATGACGCGGTCGTGCTTGGAAATCATGAGTTCAATTACGGGCAGGAGCTGCTTAGACAGGCGATCCGCGATTCCGATTGCCCCTGGCTATCCGCTAACATCCTGAACCAGGCTGACGGGAAGCCTGCATTCGGTAAGCCTTATCGGATCTTTGAGCTTCCGCAAGGCATTCGCATCGCCCTGCTGGGGCTTACCACGCCTTTCATTCCGAATTGGGAGGAGCCGAGCCATATCGAGGGCTTATCCTTTATGAATACGCTGGATGCGGCCAAAGAATGGGTAGACAAGATCCGTTCGACGGAGCGGCCGGATGCGGTAATTTTGAGTTATCACGGGGGCTTCGAACGCGATCCCGTGACTGGCGAAGCAACCGAACCCTTAACCGGTGAAAATGAAGGTTATGCCATATGCGAAACGATCGAGGGGGTCGACGTCCTGCTCACCGGCCATCAACACCGCCTGCTGAACGGGCAGATTAACGGCGTGATCATTACGCAGCCCGGCAACGCCGGCCAAGCGGTGGCCAAGGTGGAGCTTGAATTTCAGGCGGCTCCGGAGGGAGGATGGCGGCTATCGGGCAAATCCTCTTCTTTGCTTCTTGTAGATGAAGGGGTGCAGGCGGATGAGGACTTTCTGGCTCTATTTGCCGAAGATGAACGGCAAACGCAGCAATGGCTCGATCAACCTATCGGCCGTACTGAGGGGGATCTGTCGATTCCCGATCCGTTCACCGCTCGTCAAGGAGATCATGCTTTTACGGAAATGATCAATCGGATTCAGATGGAGGTAACCGGGGCGGAGATCTCTCTGGCCGCCATCTTTACCGATGAAGCCAGAGGCTTCGGAGAATTCATTACCATGCGGGATGTGGTGTCCAACTACATTTATCCGAATACGTTAAAGGTTGTCCGCATGCGGGGCAGCGACATCCGGGCCATGCTGGAGCAGAATGCCCGATACTTCGAGGTGAATGAGAGCGGCGACGGCCTGCGCGTTGCCCCGTCTTATCTGGAGCCCAAGCCGCAGCATTTCAATTATGATATGTGGGAAGGCATCGACTATACGCTCGATATCTCAAAGCCTGTCGGGCAGCGAGTGGTCAGATTGGAGCGCCACGGAGCGCCGCTTGAGCCGGAGGCCAGCTGCGAGGTCGTCATGAACAGCTACCGCGCCGGCGGCGGAGGCAATTTCGACATGCTGAAGGACGCGCCCGTCGTTCGTGAAATTCCGACCGATATGACAGAGATTCTTGCGGATTACATTTCCCGGGCGGGCGTGATCCAGGCGACCTGCAATCAGAATTGGAAGGTTGTCTACTGAAAAAAGGGCGACGCCAGAGGTAAATCCTCTGACGTCGCCCTTTTGGGGTTAAAGCTGTCTGTCTCCCGCTTATCCTTTTACCAGCCTGGTCCGAAGCTTGTTGGATATCCACTCGATGATCAGAATCAGAATGACCAACCCGATCAGAATCGCCCCGACCTGATTCCACTTGTACCCGTTCATGGCAAAGATCAGCGGCGCGCCGATCCCCCCTGCACCGACCAAGCCCAGGATGGACGCTTCGCGCATATTCATATCGAACCGGTAAATGGTTACGGAGAGGAACAACGACATCAATTGCGGCAAAATGCCGTAGCGTACCTTCTCAAAGGTTGTGCAGCCGATGGAGGTCATGGATTCGAGCACCTTGGTATCCAGCTCTTCAATCGCGTCCACATACAGCTTGGCCAGCATGCCGACCGACGTAATCCCTATCGTCATCACGCCCGAGAACGGTCCGGGACCGGAGACGCGGATGAACATCAAGCCATACACGAGGGCCGGAATCGTCCGGATGAAGATCAGCAGCAGGCGGGTAAGCCAAGCTACCGGCTTGGGTACGATATTCGAAGCAGCCAGAAAGGCAAGCGGAATGGAGAAAATCGCCCCTACAATCGTTCCCAGAAACGCGATAGCCACCGTCTCCACCAGCAAATACAGCACGCTCTGTTTGGAGACGCTGAGCAGCAGGTTCAAGTCGGGACTCAAAATGCCCGTTATAATATTCTGAGCGATGTTGAGACCGCTCTGATGGATGTCGTTCAGATTAACCGCGGCAAGCGACCAAATAAACAGCGCAATAATAATCACCGTTAGCGTCAGCACATACCGCAGATTACGAGGGTGGGCTTGAAGCTGCTTCTCAATCGTCGTCACTCGCTAACCTCCTCTCTTTCAAATCAGTTTTTTACGGAAGTGCTCGCTGACGGTCTCAATCAGATAAACCGTGATTACGAGAGCGAGAATGATCATCCCTACGTTCTGATAATCGCGCCAGCCCAAATCTTCCTTAATTAACAGACCGACTCCGCCTGCGCCCACATATCCCAGAATCGCCGCATAACGTACGTTTCCCTCGAAGCAGAACAGCGAATTGGACAAATAGCTGGGCAGCACCTGTGGAAACAAGGCATAGCGGAAGGCCTGAATTCTTGTCATGCCGAGGGATTCCATCGCTTCGAATGGCCCCATATCCACATTTTCAATCTGCTCGTACAGCAGCTTGCCTACATAAGACAGCGTGAACAGCAGAATCGCGACTACGCCCGCGGTTGGTCCCAAGCCAAAGATAAAGGTGGCAATCAAGGCGGTGACCAGCGTCGGCAAGGTGCGCAGCAGACTCAGAACAATTTTAAAACAGGCGGTCACCAGCCGATTGGGAATGACATTGGAGGAGGACAAAATCGCGATCGGCAGCGCAAGCAGCGCGCCGATCATGGAGCCGATAAGCGACATCTGCAAGGTGTCTACAAGCGCTCCCCACAATTTGGGAAAATACGCCCAATCCGGCGGAAACATTTCGCCGATCATCCCGAACAGTTTGCCGATTCGCAAAAACAGCACTTTCAGATTAAAATTCGTAAATTCCACGGACAGGGCAACCGCCGCAAGGATAAGCAATAGAATCAGCGGCGTGCGGGAGCGTTTCTCCAGAACGATCTTGCCGTTTGGCAGAGCCACCTTTTTAGGCGGAAACAGTTTGTCATACATAAGCGATCCCGGCCTCCGTTAGGACTGACATTTCCTCCTCGAAACGGCCGCCGTAAATTTCGCCCAGCACTGCCGTAGTGACTCCGGAAGATTTCCCGTCAAAGACAACCTCGCCCTGGCGAATGCCGATAATGCGGTCGGCATATTCCAGCGCTACCTCGACATGGTGAATATTCATAATGACCGAGATGTTCATCTCCCGGTTAATGCGTTTGAAATCATCCATAACCATCCGGGAGGTCACCGGATCAAGCGAAGCGATCGGCTCATCCGCCAAAATAATATCCGGATTCTGAGCAAGCGTCCGCGCCAGCGCTACCCGCTGCTGCTGACCGCCCGACAACTGATCCACGCGCACATAGGCCTTATCGAGAATCCCGACCTTATCCAATGCCTCCAGTGCCTTGATCTTATGATCCTTCCTGAAGATTCCGGTCAGCTTGCGCCACAACGGCAGATCAGGGACAAAGGAAACCAGTACATTCTTGATCACGGAAGTTCTTGTCACCAGATTGAAGGATTGAAAAATCATGCCGATTCTCCGGCGGAACCGGCGAACCTGGCTGCCCTTCAGCTTCCCTACGTCTACGCCGTCCACATGAAGCTGGCCTCCGGTAATCTCATGCATTCGATTAATGCAGCGGATCAGCGTAGACTTCCCCGCACCGGAGAGACCGATGATGGCGACGAATTCGCCCTGCTCGATGGACAGATTAATATTTTTCAAGGCGGTTGTTCCGTTGGCGTATTTCTTCTCCACCTGTTTGAATTCAATCATGGCATAAGCTCCGATCCTTTAGTCTGCGTAAAAACGTGAAAAAATGAGGGCATCACGTTGCCATGATGCACTCATTTCATTCCCACGCTTCCTTCCAGCTTCCTCGCCTTAATTCTCGTTTACTGCTTTTGACTCTTGATCAGCTCTTGAGCCTTGCGCTCATTATCGTAATCCGAGGATTGTGCTTCCTGGTAGCCTTCATGACTGTACACGGCGATAACTTCTTTTCCTTTGTCGGTTTGGGCAATGGCGATAAAGGCCTTTTGCAAGGCGGACTTGAACGAATCGTCCATCAGCGAAGAGTTTTTGCTTACGCTGATCGTATCGTTATAGATCCCTTGCGTAACCCCGATCACGTTCGTCTCGTCCCAGATTGAAGCGGAACGGCTGTACTCGGTTGTCCAATTTCCCTCATAATCCCTTCTTGCGTCGGCAAAAACAACAATAATATCCACTTGACCGGCTGCCAGACGGGCGAACGAGCTTCCGTAAGAGTCCGAAGTCACCACATGCTTCAGGTCAGTGATGCTCTTGTTGTAGTTTTTCTGAAGCCACAGTGTCGGATAAATGTAGCCCGCGGAAGACGAAGTGGACATTACGGCCCAGTTCGCGCTGTCCAGGTCTTCCCACGTCAAGGATTCGCCTGCGTTCACCTTGTCTGCCAGTTCTTTCCCTTTATCCGTTGGGCCGGCAATAACAAGCGAACGGTAGTAGGTGGCTTGCTTGTCTGTAGGCCCCGTCGGTTTGTTGTCGTTCCAATCCTTCGGATTGTCGGAATCGTTGGATAGACCCGCGCGGGTAGCGGTCAGAATAACGTCTGCGCCGTCATCGTACAGGGCATACGTTCCGCCCGGGATGAAACCGATGTCCGTCGTCCCTGCCGTTAAAGCCTCGCCAACCGCCTCATAGGTCGTACCTACATCGATCGTAACCTTTTCCACATTGTAGCCTTCAGCAGCCAATTGCTCTTTCAGCAGGTCCTTCAATGGATCTGTTGCCGTAATGATTTGATCAGGGTCTTTGGAGGGAACGAAGCTGACTTTAAGCTCCTTGATCTCTGTTGCGGACGGGGTTGATTCTTGCGCCGTATTCGTCTGAGATGCAGGAGTCGTACTCTCCTCTGCCGCTCCGTTATTTGCCGTGTTTCCGTTAGAACCGCACCCTGCAAGAAGGCCTACGCCCAATGCAAATACTGCAGTTAACATCCATCTGTTCTTCACGATCCAATACCCCCACTCTTATAATTCGGATTCGCCCGGTGCCTTGCCTCATCTTGCGCAAACCCAAATTCATCATACAAGCCCTTTGTTATCGAATGATTATCTACCTGTAAAAAAATTGAAGCGCTCATTTACAAAGAGTTAATCTTACGAAGATAAATCTCCGGGAATGGGGCAAAATAACACAGTGAATATCATTCAGGCTGCCGAATCCTTGCATAAAAAAAAGAGCAAACGGGGGAAACCGTTCACTCCTTGTTCTGCTGCCATCACGATTTTAGTCCGGTCCTATTGTCTCCCCCATCACAAGGTAGCGTTGATTCTTCAAGGTATCATTCTCGACAATCGCTTGAGTGTTCGTGTACCTGTACTCGTCGTCATTATGAACGGTTTTCCAGCCAAATGAAAACGAGAAGATGAAATGAACAAGAATCATGACTCCTACCGCTAAAATAAGCACCCCTGCTTTGTTTTTTCTCCGGGGACTCAAAAAAACCATATTATAAACGATAAGAATAATTCCATTCACGATTAAGCTTAATACGAGAGCAAGAATTTGTCCCACTACTACGCCCAAACTAAAGGGCTTCGCGTGAAACAAATACATCATTGTCCAGAAATAAGCCGCAATGATTAGTATCGTCAAAACTTCCACAAATGCGATTAGGAGCTTATATATCGTTTTTGTCTCCAGTTTTGCAAGTGAAAACAAAAGAGGAAGATACAAAAAAACAATTAAACCCATCACGATTTGCACAATGGTATCGATTTTAGCTGCTCCTTCACATCAATTTTACCTTTTCTTGGACCTATGCTTATCTTGATAACGAGTATAGCCATTCCCCATGACAATGGCTGAATTCCTCAGGCAGACCCTCGATCACCCGTTCAAAATGAAACCCCAGCTTCTCAATAATCTTCTTTGAGGCTATGTTCTCCGGATCTACTTTTGCGACGACCCTCTGCTGCCCCAGATTCTCCAAACAGTATTTCACAAACGATTGCATGGCTTCGAAAGCATATCCTCTTCCCCAATGCTCTTTTCCAATGAGATAATAAACTTCCTTGTCCGGCTTGCTGAACTCCAGTATTCCAATCCCGCACCATCCGATGACCTGCCCCGTCTCCTTCAAAATAACCGCAAACGAATACTTAAACTCCTCTTCATAACTTACCTCATAGCTTTCCAATAACCATCTAAAAAGTCCCTGATATTCCTCATAGGACAGAACATCAAATTCAAGGAATCTATATAATTCTTTGTCCTGCATCAAGCGATAGGAAGGCTCTAAATCGCTTAGATTATACGGTCGGATAATCAATCGTTTTGTCTCTATAAAAAGGTTTTTAACCATTCGGATTTATCCTCCAAATTTGAACGAATCTGCTTCGGTCTCTGCTGGCCGTGAATGTCGGGGGAATAGATGTCTTCGACTTTACCTAAAATTCCCCTTTAATCTTTATTCGATTTATGAATTCATTTACCTGTTTTCTTGTCCTTAAAATGATCACCTGTTTGCTATCTTTCACGGCCTCTAATTTGCCGATGATCCTCGATCCGCTTCTCTTCTTGTAGTTCCAAACCCATACAAAAAACGCCCAGTCCAGTTTTTCCGGGCATTCTTCATTCAAATCAGGTCTGGTTTTTCCATGATATTGTATCCTTCGCTTGATAATTCGATAGATACACAATATCCTTGGCAGATCTAGAAAAATGACTGCATCTGCCTTCTTTAATCTTAAGTCTAATGTTCTTGAGTAATTACCGTCCATTATCCATCGTTCTTGCTTTGCAATTTCTTCTACAAAATGATCCCATTCCTCGTTAGGAGTCGGCACCCAATGCGGTTTCCAATAATATCTGTCCAAATGAATGATGGGCAGATCCGTTGCCCTGCTTAATTCTTGAGAAAGGGTCGACTTACCCGAACCGGCTGATCCAATGACTATTATTCGGTCCATATTATCTCTCCTGAATTAGGAATGTATCCTCCTGATTATTCTACCCTTCGAATTTCAAAACTATCTACTATAAATTATTTTTCAATGAAGGTGCTTCTACGCACCTTCAGAAATCAGACCTGCCGTGTGACGACTATTCGTTATCTTGATTTTCCAGCATTCTAAGAAGCAGGACCACAGCTTCCGCACGGGTCGCCGCATCGTGCGGCACGAAGCGGTTGACGCCGCGGCCATCCACAAGGCCATGCTCGCGCATAGCTTCAACTGCCCCTTTCGCCCAACGCGGAATATCCGCATCATCGGCGAAGTCGGTGGATACTCCGCCGGCAGTCGGCAGTCCCAGCGCTCGCGCGATCATGGTCGCCATCTCCGCGCGAGTAAGCGATGCGGCCGGACGGAAGCTGCCGTCGTCATATCCCGCGATGATGCCCGACTGCACGGCTTGGGCAACGGCTTGTCGCGCCCAGGCTCCAATCTGCGCGGCATCGGTAAAGCGCGGCGCAGCCCCGGCTTCGTCCGGCTGCCATGCCCCGATCAGCATCACGGTAAATTCGGCGCGCGTAATGAAAGCATTCGGTCTAAAGGTACCGTCCGGGTAGCCGTGAACAAAACCCTTCATTACGGCTTCCCGAATAGACCGTTCCGCCCAATGACCGGCAATATCGGCAAATGACGGTTGAGGCGGTTCCGGTTCCGTCTTCTCGCGCTCAATCGTTAGCGTATAGGTCCTGTGCGTACCATCTTCTGCCATGACCAAGATTTCAATCAGGTTCGTGCCTTCCATGAGAGGAATACGTACATTGGCGTTATCGATCGTTAGCACTTCACCATTAACCTTGATTGTGGCAAGACGATGTGCCGCCTGGACGGTTAAGATTACGTTTGCTGCACTATGCGCAACTTGCGCCTCGTACTCGGTGACATCCTCGGAAAACGCGGGCGTTAACCGTCCCTCCGACAAGATCAGTTCGCTTAATTTCGCATTGTTGGAGCCGATATAAGCCCCTCCGCTGCCGCTCTGGTCATCCGCTCGAATCCGGAATCGTTCGGAAACCGCGTAACCTTCGTTCCCCGCTTGATCCTCGGCTCGAATGTGCAAATACCAATTGCCATTGGGGCCATGACGATTCAACGTATTCCCGTTAATAAACCCTTGCCAATCGGCTTGTTCATCCGGCAAATCCGGACTTGTCGACCAGACATAACGGAGGGTGGCTGCATTGACACCGCTACTATCATCAAGCACAGTAACCTTGCTGGCAATGCTCCGTAATGCGCCCACGCTTCCATCCGGCGTAAACCCGATCACAGGCGCCGTCCTGTCGATACGGATACGAAATTGATCCGTTAATGCATTGCCCGCTTCATCGCTGGCCTTCAACCCTAACGAATGATCCCCTTCTTCCGAGAAAATAAGCGGTCCGCTGTAATCGACCCATGTCTCTCCTTCATCCAACGAATAAACGACGGAAGTGACAGTTAGCCCTTGCGCATGCCCGGCATAGACGTCGGCGGTGACACTGCGATTCGTCCATGCCCCGCTAATATATTCTTCTTGATCATCGTCTGCATATACCAGCCTGGGTTCCACCATTAATCCGCTTCTGCTGATCTTCACCGTCTGCTCGGCGATTTCGCTCGCGTCCCCCAATTCATCGATCGCCTGCGCTTGAATAAGGGTCGTTCCTTCTGCTGCGACTTTCAAAACAATGGGTAGATCGCCATAGGGATAATCTTGCCATCCTGCATCGCCGACTTTAACACGAATCGTCTGCACTTCGTTTAACCTCTCGTCTGCAGATTCTTGCTCAATGGTTACGTTCACTTCAGTTGCATTCGTCCATCCCCCTGGATCAAGCGTGATGGTCGGTGCTGTCGGTTTGCCGCCATCGACGGTTAAATCGATTGTCCGCGATTCGCCGAACAAAGAAACGGTAATAACCGCTTTACCCCCTTTTAGGGCGGTAACGGTTCCCTGATCCACGCTGGCGATCTCTGGATTCACCGAATAGGCGGCAATAGCCGTACCGGCATACGATTCATGATTCTCATGCGTCACGTTCACCGTGATCTCTGTCGATTCGTCGAGGTCCAATACGTTCTTGGCGATGTCGGCATCCCATGATAGAATCGGGTTTTGCCATTGCAGGAATGGCATTGTTTGTTCATTGTATTGGTACCACGCATTCGTGAAATCCCAATCTGCAAACGTGCTCCGCGTCATTAATTCATCCGCTGTCCTAGGCATGCCGATCCCGTTATCCGGCAGCGTCCCCGCATATGCGCTCTCGTTCCAGTAGGAGCTGTCTATATTAATTGCAGCCCCTGTAGAAGCAGCATTTTCGCCTACCAATCCGCCAACGTCCGCCGCACCTGTCACTTCACCAATCGCATAAGAATGGATGACTTCAATCGTACTGCTGGGCAAAGCATTGGCTCGGTTATACCCGATCAAACCACCCACATATTGTTCTTCTCCATAGACTTCCCCTGTCGCATAGGAATCCTCAATCCTGATCGTGCCGCCCGGCAAGGAGAAGTTCCTCCCTACCAAACCACCCGTTTGTTTTTGACCTGTGACTTTGCCTGTCGCATAAGAACCGATAATTTCATTCGTACTGCCGGCATTAGCCGTCTCGTTATTTCCGATCAAGCCCCCCACCTGCGCATTGCCTGTGACCTCGCCCGACGCATATGAGTAACGAATCGTTTTTGTCGCGCCATGACTGCCTTCATTGTCTCCTACCAAGCCGCCTACATAGTCAGCACCTGATACGTTAACAGCAGCGAATGATGAGGTGATCGCGGCGCCATAATTCCATCCCGTCAAACCGCCGACTCTATTCTCTCCCCCCACAGTACCGCTGTTGATCGAGTCGTTCTCAATAACTCCGAAATTGGCCCCTGCCAGACCGCCGACGTAGTTCCCTCCGCTGATGGAAACATGATCCAGCCGGACGTTGCGGACTATGCCGGTCTCCCCCACAGCTGAGAATAATCCTTGATAATTGCTGGACCGATTAATCGTCAATCCCGTAATGGCGTGCCCGTCTCCGTCGAAACTGCCGTTAAAAGGAACATTATGATTCGACGGGTCATACCCTTCTGCGATCGGCGCCCAGCCTTCTCCTGATTGATAATCCGATAAATCAATATCGGCTCCAAGCTTGTAGTGGGCTTGAAGATCATGGCGCACGTCATCCAGTTGTTCGGGTGTTATAATGATGTATGGATCTTCCCCTATTCCCGAGCCGCCTGCATAAGTATTTAATGGTTCGAAGGCATGATGATTCGCTTCGGCATACGCCCTGACCGACGTTCCGGTATATCCCCGCAACACAAATTCCGCTGCATTGCCCTTAAAAACATCTTCCCCAAATTCAGGATCACCCAGAATGACGGCCTCTGTCAGCTCATTTCCGGCAAATGCCTCCCTCGCAATTTCCCCTACATGTTCAGGCACAACAATTTTGTTCAGTTTATTCCCGGCAAATGCAAACATAGATAGGGTCTGCAAGCTATCCGGCAATGATAATCGTTCCATATCATTGTCCTGAAACGCTTGGGGCCCAATCCTTCTCACGCCATTCGGAATGTCCGCTTCCGTTAGTCCGATGCCCATAAAGGCGCTGTTTCCGATTTCCTCCGTGTCCGAATGAATATCGCCGCTGATCGTCCCCTGAACCAACGTCTTTCCATCCTTCGTATATAGCCCCTTCTGGTCGATATCTTTGTACACTGCATTATCCTCATCAACGGTAATTTTTACTAACGGATTATAGATGAAGGCAAGTTCAGTTTGCGTGACATTTCTCGGAATATGAATCTCCGTCAGCTTATTTTTGCCAAAGGCATTTGACGAAATCTGTGCCACATGATCGGGTATGGTAATTTCTATAAGATAATTCTCATAAAACGCGCCTGAGTATATGATTTCCAGACCACTGGAAAGTTGAACCTTCGTTAGTCCATTACTCCGAAACGCATAAGCATCGATTGTAGTTACACTTCCTGGAATCTCAATTTCATTCAAACTGTTGTAAGCAAAAGCATTCAGTCCGATAAAGGTAACGCCGTAAGGGATTTCAACTTTCACTAACTCCTTTTCCCTGAATGCTCCAGCCCCTATCTTTCTCACGGATAGCCCCTCTAATTGGTTGGGGATATTGATTTCCGTCTCGCTTCCTGTATAACCCGTAATTGTCGCTGTGCCATCTCCATTATCCGTATATTCAAAACCATCCTCAATTAACGGTGCAGCAACAACTGTTACCGGCATTTCTATCCCTATCAGCAGGGTAGCAAGAATAAGCATCCCGATTGTTTTCCAACGAAATCTGCCCATTTTCCCCATCCTTTCCATAAATGAAGCCCTGCCTTGTATGATACAAGGCAGGGCTTCGTTATAAAATCGGCCTCTCCATTAAAATGGCTAAAAGGATGAAAGGGGTGGATGAGAAGTTTGTCGAGTCAACACCCATTATCGGATTCCATTCGAACCCTCATCTTGCTGCGGCAGAAGTCCTCGTTGCTTGGCGCGCTCCAAGGCGGCCATCCTGTTGTGAACCCTGAGCTTGTCGTACAGATTCGCAATGTGGGTTTTCACCGTTGAGATCGAGACGCCCTGCCTGCTTGCGATCTGTTGGTTGGTCAGGTCTGTCGTTAACAGTTGCAAGATGGCTTCTTCCTTGGCGGTTAGATGAATGTCCAAGCTGAGGCCAACCTCAGTTTCCCCGCCGCCGTAGACAAACGGTTCATATTTTAATAACCGTTTCACGTAGGCCAGGCTGACTTTATGCTTTTGCTGACGGTGCTGCTTCTGTCGGATTTTGAAATATTGACGCAATAACGCCATCAGCGGGCTTCCCGCGTCGATGAACGTACGCAAGTAACCTTCCGGTTCCGCCCATGACAATACCTCCTCCAATCGGTCCATACTCAGCATCGTGTTCCCCTGCCGTTCGGCAAGCAGACTGTGCTGAATGAGCAGACGCAGTCGATCGCGTTTCCTTCCCGAGCGCTCGGCTGCATGAATCAGCCGCCCCAACAGAAATTCCGCTTCGTTAAGCTTGCCTTGTTCCATTAACAGGCAGGCAAGCGTTCCGTATTCCAGCAGCATCGTGCTTGGAATTTCGTCCTTCCAGCGCAGATTCGTACGCTGCAGCCAGCGCATCGCCTTCGGTACGTCGCCGGCCATCCAGCGAATGTAAGCCTGATAGACATCGATATAGGCGTTGAGGTTCGGATACAATCGGGGCTCGATCTTCTCCTCGACATCGTTCAGCAATTGATTCATCCTGTCGAATTGCCCGCGAGCACAAGCAAGCTTGGCAAGAAGAATATGACCGAAGGCGATAGCAATCGGATTATGGTAGGCCTCGCCCAATTGTTTCGTCCGCTCCCAATGTCGCTCTGCTTCCTCCAGCCGATTCCATTCATACATGTACTCCCCGTACCCCATATTCACATCCGCTTCGGCGAAATAATGCCGGATTCCCGTCCAGACCGCCAAATAACGACGATAGACGCTTACCTGTTCCTTCATATTGCCAAGGGTGTCCACAAGCGCCCACACCGGAATTTGCAAATCTCCTTCGCATCCAAGATTCGTAAGATGCACGCCATCGGGAAATTCGCTGACAACCCGTTCGGCCAGGTAAATCTCGGTGTCGAAGTCCTTATCAAAATAGGCGCATTGCATCTGTGCGACCAGTAGCCCGCTTCGAAATTGCTGCAGTGCCGATTCCGGCAATTCCGATTGCATGCGAGCGAGTTGCTCGGATGCCCGCCTTATTTTCTCTTTCGCCGCATCGATCTTGCCAGTCAACAGCATCGCCGTCAGGACGCTGGTGAGCACGGACAGCTTGTCGTACAGCAGATCGTCCGGAATCCGGTTTGCCCAGCGCAAAAAAGCGTCCAGATCGCTTTGCATCAGACCGGGCATCAACCGCTCAAGCAAATTCAATGCTTGTCGGTTATGCTCGCCCGCCAGATAATGCTCCATCGCTTCGGCCGAATGGTCGTGGGCTGCCAGCCAGTCCCCGGAAGCCAGGTGAAGGTCCTGCTGCAGCATCTGACCCTGATCGTATAATTTCAATCTTAGGAAGTCCTGGAACAAATGATGATAGCGGTACCACTCCCGCTTCTTGTCCAAGGGGATAAGAAACAAACTCATCTGATCCAACTGCTGCAATATCTCATGGCAGCGGTCGATCTCTGTCACAGCTTGACACAGCTCCGCATTCATCCGTTCGAGTATGGAGGTGCGCAGCAGAAATTGTTGGACGTCGCGGGATTGCAGATGGAATACTTCTTCGAAAAAATAATCCGCAATGTTGCGATGTTCGCCGATCAACCCTTGAATAATCATCGCCCGCCCGGTCTGATCGTGAGAAGAAAGCGCAATTAAGCGCATTCCTGCCGCCCAGCCCTCGGTCTGCCGCAGGACGACTTCCATCTCTTGTTCCGTCAGGCTCATTTTCTGATTCTCGTTAAAGAAAACGAAGGATTCTTGCGCAGTGAAGGCGAGCTCGCTTAAATCCAGTTCATTCAAGGTTCCTGCAGCGCGCATCTTGGCAAGCGGCAGCGCAGGGCATATGCGACTGGCCATATACAGATGCAGGTGATCCGGCAAGCATTCGAGCAAATATCCGATCCCCCGCAGCAATAACGGATCGTCTGCGTAGTGGAAATCGTCCCATACGATTACCGTTGACTCGGCCACGCGATTCAAGCTGTTCAGGAGCGCGGCAACAAACGTTTCGCCGGACGGATCCGCCGTTGCGCAGCGAACAACGGATTCGTCATCGAACGAAGGAAGGGCCCGCTTTAACGCAGCAATCGTATGATGCCAGAAGCGCAGTCCTTGACGATCCTGGCGATCCAATGAGATCCACGCGACAGGGCCTTCCAACTGCGCTGCCCACTCGGCCATCAGGGTCGTCTTTCCATAACCTGCCGGCGCTGTAATCAGCGTAAGTTTAACCCCCAGCCCCCGCTCCAGCCTCCCGTGCAGACGAGGACGCGCGACAAGCGCGGTCCTCGCTTTCGGGATATTCAGCTTAGTTTCAATAACCATTTGAACCTTCCCCTTACGTGTAGTCGGAACGAAATATTGCCAGGATAGGCTTCAGATCCCTCTCTGGAACAATTCTCCCTCTATGCGGGAAGTCGATAAATGCCTGAGCCTTATTCCTCATTTGTTTGACATCGTCTCTTAATATATCGGTATCATTCGGGCATTCGTATACAACTGATCCCAATCGGCAAGCCGATTGCCCCCAACAGCACGACAGCGGCCGCGCCGATCAAAGCGCTGCTGTAGCTTCCGTAGGCCGAAATCAGGCTGCCGGCCACAAGCGGACCGATAATCTGTCCCGTTCCGAAGAAGGTCGTAAGCAGTCCGATGATTTGCCGGTTATTTTGCGGATATATATCCTTTGCATAGGCAACAAATAACATCGTAATGCCCATAAACGTTCCGCCGAACAAAAGCGCGCTGACAATCAAGCTGACGGATGACGGAAAAAGAACCGGCAGCGCGATTCCCGCAGCCTGAAGCGCCATGGAGATGGCGAGTGTCCACTTTTTCCCCCAACGAGAAGCAAGCACGGACCAAACGAGACATGAAATCACTCCCGCTACGCCAACCAACGTCCAGCTAATGGCTCCGATATTCGAAATGCCGGAGATCGTCTTGGCATAGGCGACAAGATAGGTACCCGTTACGATGTAGCCCAACCCTTCAAGCCCATAAGCAATCATTAACCAGACCAGAATGTGTCTGACGGACGCGGTTTGCTCCCGGGAGGAAACGGAGATTGAAGCAGGAGAATCCGACCGTTCTTTCATCATCAGCCAAGCCGCCGCTCCCAAGATCAAGCTGATTGCGCCAAGTCCCTTCCAGGCCATCGCCCAATCTCCACCATCCGCCAAAATCGGAACCGCCAGTCCCGTCAGTAAAATCCCCGCTCCAACCCCGCCATAAAACAATCCGGCTTGAAATCCGGAAAGCCGATCCATCACGATACTGGAAGCGATCACGAACACAACCGCGCTGGCGATACCGGATAAAAATCGCAGCAGCAGCCATCCGTCGAAATCGATCAACTCCCCCATTCCCCATGTTGTTAACAGGCTGGCCGCCAAGCCTCCCAGCAAAAACACAGTCCGGCTCCTCACTTGAATAAACGACAGGACCAAGGCGCCGATCAAATACCCCAAGTAGTTGCTTGAGGCCAAATAACCCGCACCGGCCGGAGACAATAAATGATGCTCGAGCATCAGCGGCAGAATCGGCGTAAAGGCGAAGCGCCCTATGCCCATCGCTGCCATCAAGGCGGCAATGCCGCCAATTAAAAGAATAACGGTTTGCTTCTTCATCTATCCTTCCCCGTTCCGCTCCAGAATCCGTATCGCCAGATGGAATTGCCGCCGAACTCCCAAATGCGAACATCAAACGTCATCGGAAGGTCTCCTTTTCATCCTTTCCAGGAGATCCCACGCTCCGTTTACGGCCATGTCCATCTGCTGCGGATTCTGTCTGGCTCGGGACAACACATAACCTCCCTGAACGACGGAAGCGATCATGGCCACCAAAGCTTCAACCGCAATATCTTGCTCAAGCTCGCCTTCCTGCTTCGCTTGTTCGAGCGTGCGGACCAATATTTCCTCCAAATAAGAAAAATACTCGGCTATCGGATGGATCAGCGAATTTCCAACCACGGCTTCTTCCTGCGCAAGCTTGCCAAGACGACAGCCTCGCAATCCCGCTCTGCTGTTTAATAGGTAATCTCTGATTCGATCCATGGGCTTCTTATCGGTCGCAAAAAGCGATTGAAGCGCCTCGCGCATCTCCTTCGACACTTCATTCACGGCATGGCGAGCGAGATCTTCCTTGCCCCGAAAATGGTGATAAAAGCTCCCTTGTCCTGTGCCGCTCTCTGCTTGAATCGTTCGTGGGCTCAAAGCGTCATAGCCTCGATCCCACAATAGCTCTTTAGTCGTCTTCAACAAACTATCCCGCGAAGACATATACTCCCTCCTCAAGCTTAGATTTAATTGCATTATACATACTAGTAGGTACAGAAATCAAATTGCGTGTACGAAAAAAAGGGGTGTTCATCCTGAGCCAAAAACAACCAAACAAGCGAGCCCTGTCTGTTCGTTCGGGTTCGCTTGTTTTCGTTTTTTTCGAGATCGTCTGCCGAAATAGAAGGGTTGATCAGGGGTTTGGCAGCGCCGGCAGCGGCCCATTGGCAGCAAAATCGATCCAGTCGCTTATAGCCGACCATCGTTCTGCCTCGGCCATTCTTACCGCTTCGATCTGACGAATCGTCTTGACGGAATCGCCGCCGAGCAGAAGGTGAGCGGGCAATGTCTCGGCGTCGGCAAGGCATAGAACGACCTCGGCGACCTTCGCGGGATCTCCCGGTTCGTTGCCCCAGTAACCTGCAAGCTCCTCCATAACCTTGCCGACCGATGGTTGATATTCGGGCAGCAAGGAGGGACGATTGTCGAAGGCGCGTTTGCCCCAGTTGGTGCGCATGCCCCCCGGTTCCAGAGCGGTCATCTTGACCCCGAACGAAGCGATCTCTGCTGCGACTGCCTCGGTAAAGCCGCCGACGGCCCATTTAGACGCGTGGTAAGCTGCATTACCTGCGGTGGCGAAGCGACCGCCAGCCGAAGACACGTGGAAGATATGACCGCTGCGCTGTCGGCGCATGATCGGGATTGCCGCACGACTAAGATTCACAACCCCGAAGAAGCAGGTGTCGACCAGCCGACGGAAATCCTCGGACGGTACCTGCTCGAAAGGACGAGTATCTCCATAGCCGGCATTGTTTACCAGGACATCAAGCCGGCCAAAGGCATCCAGCGCGAGTTGGACCGCGGCCTGTGACGCTTCCTCATCGGTCACATCCAAGGTGGCGACTCGAATCCGAGCGTCGCCATATTGCTGAATGAAATCACTCAGCTGTTCGACATTGCGAGCTGTTGCGACTACGTTATCACCCTTGGCAAGCGCTGCTTCCGTAATATTTCGTCCCAATCCGTTTCCGCTTCCCGAAATGAGCCACACTTTTGACATGCAATTCGCTCCTCTGATTTAAGATTGTGTTGCTTAGCAGGCCTCTCCGGTGGCCTTGTGTCTATTATTGTAAGGCGATCATAGTGAAGGAGATAGTCGGATTCTGCCTGATTCTTGCCTAAAACTACGATGATAGATATACGAATATACGAAAAAATCACCTTCAATTTTGCTTTCGAAGGCGATCTTATATGCCGATTTATTGCTGATTCCCATGTCTTCCTATTTGAGGAGTATATCCTTCAATCTCAGAAATATTACCTGAATCCTCATTTACTCCTCCTACATTTTAAAGCTTTCTATTCCTCCGGATTTTTGAAATCGCCTTCCCTCCTTAACCTCCCCGATATATCCGATGATGTCCAAAATAAAGTTTTCTGTATCCAACTTTCGGTTGTCTTCCCATTCCTCAGCCGGCGCAAAAGCGTTCAAAATAATCTCTTCACCGGACTTGATATGTAATCTATTATTTTTAGCCTCAATTTTAAATTCATTGCCTCTCGAACCATTTGATGTTTTTATTGGGTAACTTAGGTATACATTGTTTTGAGCGATCGTGAATCTGGACAAGTTCTTTAGTTTGAAGGTATAGGCTGTTCCATTCGGCATTTCGGATTTTTCAATAAGTTCGATTTTTATTTGATCGATGTCCGTGGTTTTGACCTGCGGCTCCGAATTACATCCTGTTAGTACAATGAATATAAAAGAAATCATGATTATACTTGGGACCAATCGGCCCATTTGTATTGACCTCCTTTCAGAATGGTTTAGCTATCCTTTGGTCTCTCCTGTCCCTCAAGCCCAAAAAATATCGTTTTTATCGATTTCCTTTAATTGTTTTTCGAAATCTTGATCAGGATTTATGTCATCAACAAAATGCCACTTATTTCTGCTATCCTGCCAATAGACCTTCCATAATGCTTCTTCATATCTGAACTGGGCAATCGGGTACTCAAACCGTCCTCCCCTATATCCTGGTTTTTCTTGACTTAAAGTGACTGTTTTACCCCTAAATTTATAATGAATTTGAATTTCATTTTTGAGATGTTTCGGTATTTTTTTATCGATATAGCTTTGAAGAATTTTTTCAATTCTCTTTTTCGTAAAAGCATCAAACATCTTCATCGCTCCCTGGTTGATATCCTGTTCTGGAGGAACTGACTCCCTCGAGTCTGCCCTCAATATAGTACTTTTCTGTTTTTTTCAATTCTACATCGTTATTCTTGTCCCAAATCGTTGATTGTTCAAATACTCCCGGTTGAAAAAATAAAGGAATTCTTTTCCGAAACCACTCTTGCATCGGGAGATCGTCCGTTTGGTCCTTATCGACCCACAACAATTCTCCTTCCGGAGGATTCTCCAACAGTTCGCCTTCGAAAGAGGTAACCAGATAATTAAACACCATATATCTAAGGCCGGCATTTATCTCACAAAATTCATTCAGACCTTTATAGATGATCTCTTTGACGATTAATCCCGTTTCTTCTCTCACCTCCCGAATGGCGCCATCTACAATACTCTCTGGAAAATCTACTTTCCCGCCAGGTGAGATGTAGCCTGGAAACCCCAATTTTTCAGGCCGATTCATAAGCAATATTCGATTACCGTCTTGAATCATGCATAAGGTTAAGAGCTTATACTGCACTTCTGAATTCATCCTGGCTCCTCGTTTCCTGATCTTTGGGCATGTCTATGAAATCCTCTCAAATACGGTTCCTTCGTCCTTCCTGTTAGCAAATAAATCCTTTTCCGTTATCCATAAGCCCGTAACCTTCGATTTATCCGAAATAAAACTTACAAGCACGCTTATATCATCCAGATAGAATTGGGTAGTACTTTTCGGATTCATTCTTTTATTTCCGAAAATCCACAAACTGTCATCCTTCAATTCCACTGAAATTCTCAGATCCATATCCTGATTATAATATTGACCTGAATATTTTTTCAGTAATGAGGTTCCAAGATCAGGGTCCGGAAAATACTTTAAATTGAGTTTTTCGAGAATCTGTTTCTGGTATAACCCGTAGTCTCCAGAAGAGTTTTCAATTATCTCGGCCGAAACGTTGATCTCATGAATAATCTCGGCAGCAATACGGGAATATTCAAGGAAAAATGCGATGTGAGATTCAGGTCCCTGTTCCTTGCGATTTATAAAGTAAGGCTCATTCCCGTATTCATTATGCTTGCGTACCAAATATTCTCTTCCGCCCCGGATCTCAATCATCTTATGAATAGCGGTTGGTGCATCCTGTTGGTAAAAATAGATCAACCTACACTCTTCCTGGTTCAACCGATTGCCGACTTTACTAATCAATGTTTTAATAATTTCTCTATCGACATCTTTGTGCAGTAAATGAACGATAGGACTCTGAAAAAAGGCAGATTCCATCAATACAATTTCTTCATCCGGAAAATTGTTAAGAAACTTAGCCCATCTCTCATAATAAGCTTCAAGGAATAAAGAATGATCGGTATACCCTGTCGATTCAATAATCGGATGATCATACGTCGTTTCAAGAAATAATCTACAGGTAAATCCATTCCGTTCGAACTGATTCGATAAAAATCGTGCAAATGTAGATTTGCCCGAACCAGGTATACCTTCAACTAGTATAATTTTCTTCTTCATGGGATCATCCTTAAATCAGTTGGTTTTAGTCACGCCGGTAAAAATATATTTATCAGCTTATTTAGGGCTACCGCAACCAAAGTCTGTCCCCTCCTCAACTGGTATACTGCAACATAGCAATTCAAAAGAAACTGCTACATTCATCATTATGTTATCATAAGCATCAAACATCAATGATTGCGGTTAGAAAGGAGTAAGGCATGGCAAATATCGAACACTTGCAAACCGTAAATGCTCCGGCGTCTAAGGTGTATGAAACTTTAACCACCGCTGAAGGACTGTCGGAAATATAGACCAATGAACTCATTGTTAATAATCAGATTGGCTTTATTAATGAATTTCGATTCGGCAGCGATGACGTAACTAAGATGAAAATTGAGGAATTGATTGCCAATGAAAAAGTCGTTTGGCAGTGTATAGACTCAGATGCAGAATGGATTGGTACGATTATTTCCTTTGATATTCAAGAGAAGAACGGAAAATCTTTTATTACTTTGCGTCATATGAACTGGAAAGAAGTAACGCCATTCTATCGCTCCTGTAACTACAACTGGGCTTTTTTCCTTTACAGTCTCAAATGCTATTGTGAAGATGGCGAAGGCATCCCCTATCATAAACGTAAATTTTAATCCTTCCAAGTTATATTGCTCATTCCACTAATGGGGAACGACAGCTTAAAAACCGCCCTTTTTACCAAGGCGGTTTTCTTATGATCACATCTTAACATAATATTATTTCATCAATTTTGCTTGCAATCATTCCGGCTCCTTTATTAATATTACCAATAATATGGGCATGTATTTTACTTTTTGCATATACGGATGATTGCATGATTACACCTGGATCGCTTCCCATAACATAGTACTTAAAAATGCTGTTTCCGATCATCATAATCCATACTCCATATCCATAATATATATGTTCATTTTCTTGTATATGAGGAGTTAATAAAATATTTGTGTATTCAGGTGAAAGCAATTGATTGTTAAGTAATGCATCCCAAAATTTATGCAAATCATAAACTGTAGCAAATGAACCGCCATCAGGCCCGCCTATAATTGGAACGGAATATATATTGCTCCTCCAGGATTGCTCACTATCTATATATCCGATTGCTGTTCGCTCCGGCAGTTGATCCATTCTAAAGTACCCAGAATCCAACATTCCGCATTTACGAAAAATATTCTTTTCAACATAGGCTGTAAAATTTAACCCGGTCAAGTGCTCAACCACTAGACCCAAAAGTATAAATCCTGCATTATTGTACGAGAATCTTTCTCCCGGAGAAAACTTCATTTGTTTATTCTGAAACATAGGCAAAAAGTCTTTAGGTGATTGAACGGAATACATAGGCAATGCCTTCCACAATCCTTCAAAATCATCCATGAACTCTTCATCAAAGTAATCCGGTATTCCAGAACTATGAGTTAATAAATGATGTATTGTTACTCCGGCATCGAAATTAGGAAATGAAAAATCTACACAATCCTTCAAATAGGTATCAAATGTCAACATATTATTCTGAACAAGTTGGCAAATTGCAACGGCAGTGAAAATTTTACATCCAGATGCCATTCCAAATCGTGTATTTAAAGTATTTTCTATTCGTTCGGATCGATTAGCGAACCCGAATCCTTGTCCGAAGATCACATCTTTATCTTTAATTAATATTGCCCCCGAAAAAGGGAGTGTTTCATTGTGTTTCTTAATGATATCTTCAATTGATAAAGAGAGATTCATTGTATTGGGAGCCTTTCCGCATAGGATATAATTATCCGTTTTATTATGATGCCAAACAAGGTCTGCTATCTCCGAATGTTCTTCTTCCTCAATATGCCTACAAAAAAATCTGCAATAATCATTGCAGATGCTTCAAAGTAAATGCTTTAAACATCATCTCAAATCGACTTGAAATTATTGTACCATTTCTTTGTAGAAAAGCCTAAGATTGAATTCCCAACCTTCAAGTAACAGAACTCTACACTTTATATACGTAGCAAAAAAGGCTGCTTCCAAACAAGCAGCCTTTCCGCGCTTAACTCACAGGTTATGCCAACACCCTATGGCTGCTGCTTTCCTGTTACCGCGGCCACCACATCGTCAACTCCCATACTGGCAGCGATAGGACCAACAGACATCCAATGTCTAGCCGATACATTAAATACGTGATTTTGTTTCGCAGCGGGAATCGACATCCACAATTGCGATTCTTCCAATTTTATCACATTATCTAACGCTTCTTGATAGTCTTTGACCGTAGAAATGCTGCCTCCCACAACGACGAACAGATAATCGGAGTCAAAATCCGGAAGCTGCTCCAGCGACAACGAAGCGCCAACATCCCCATCCTCCGTTTTGAGCGTATCCTCTACCATTTTAGCCGGAAGCAGACCCAGATCATTATACAGCACTCTGCCGAATGTAAAATTGGTGAACAAATATACATCTTTTTCGCTTGGGCGCATGAATGATACTGTTTTATCAATTCCAACCGCCTGTACGATGGTCTCTTTAGCTTGTTTTATTTTATCATCATAAGCTTGAATCACCGCTTGTGCTTGGTCCTCCAAACCCAACATCCTGCCGATGTCCACAATGTTTGTTTTCCAATCAGACGGATCAAAGGCCACCGTTGGAGCTATTTTGCTAAGCTGATCGTATGCGTCCTGATCGATTGCATTTTTGCTGATTAGAATTAAATCAGGCTGCTCTGCCAGAATGGCTTCCAAATTCGGCGCCCAGGTATTGAATGTCGGAACCTTTAATTCCTTTAACTGGTCATCCAGATAATAACCGTCCATACTGAACGCATACACCATCGGAGCGTTTAAAGACAGCATAATATCTTCAAATCCATGAACGGCGATCCGTTCTGGATGCGCTGGAACTTCTGTCTCTCCATATACATGATTTACCTTTTGAGTTTGGGATTCCTTCGTTTGTACGGCTGGCTGAGGGCTATTCGTCTGAGCGGATTGTTCGGCGCCATTCGCATCGGTATTTGTCTTATCCCCGCAAGCGCTGATGCATACCGCAAGCATGAACGCCATGAACACCGTGAGTAACCTTGAAAATCTTCTTACTGCCTGCTGAACTATCATATTTCTCCCCCTGATTGATATTGATTATCATTTTCGACTTGATAAGTATATCTCACGATTCAGGGGATAGAAATAGGAATAAGTGCAGGTTACAACACATTATAGCTCACGAAATAACATATCCAACTCATGCAGCAACAGATTTTGTTGATAAGCTGTATAATCCACAATCGGATCCCCCGTCCGCACGTTTCTCGAGATGCAATACACCCTGTGATTCTGCACCGCCTTCAATCCCTGCCAGGCCTGCGACTGCTGAAGCCGCTCCCAGCCCATTTGCGATTGTCGATCCTTCATCACATTAACCAGCAGCATATCCGCTTCAAATGCCGTCAACGGCTCCGCATCAAAGCTTTCCATGTACTGGGTGTACTTGATCTGCTCTACCCCTTTGGCGCAGTTGAACTGTAAATCATCATATAAGACCGTCCCTGCTCTTTCCCCCCAAATTCTGATCCCCTTGGGAGACACATTCAGAATAAGCAACGTGCCCCGTCTGAAGAAATCGGGTACTTTTTCCCGAACGGCCTGCACTTTGTCGTCATACTGAGCGAGCCAGTTCTCCCCTTCCCGTTCTCTGTTCAGAAACTGGGCAGTCAGCCGTAAGTGGTCCCTCCAGTTTTCCTCAAACCATGGCAGAAATAATACAGGCGCGATTTGCAGCAATTTCTCCTTTTCCTCGTCAGGAACCAGCTCCGCCAAAGCGACAATTCGATCCGGACGGGCACGCATTAAAGCTTCTCTATTAAAATCATAATCGTGACTCAGAACCACTTTGACATCAAATCGGTATTTGTTGCGATAATGCTGGGTCCAGAAATGATCGATCGGGGCAGCAAACGGGATGATTTGCAAAGCAAGCAAATGATCGATATTGGGCCAACTGTAAGCGGCGACTTTGCTTTGCCGGTTCGCTTGGTAGATTTTCGGCGAAAAGCCGACATGTTTTTTAAATTGACTGCTGAAATACAAGGCGTCCTTGTAGCCTGTCTCATCCGCTACATGCTGCAGGGAATAGCCTTCCTCCATCAACCGTTTGGCTTGGTTCGTACGAACCTCCGCGAGATAACCCATCACGCTTTGACCGAATCTTTCTTTGAACGCCCTCATGAATGAATATCGATTCATACCCGCCGATTCGGCTAGCTGTTCGATCGTTATTTCATTGCGATAATGATGCTTTATATACTCGTGCGCTTGGTCCAGCATGGCCTCGCTTGGGCTGCTTTTCCTAAAGATCAGATGCAGAATATCCTGAAACCCGGCCTGACTGGCAAACCGATCTGCGGGATCGCCGGTGCCCCAGTGATCGGCGACTTTCTTGCAAAGGGTCATCAATTGGACGATGGATGAGGATACACTCGCCACTTCCGGACCCAATATCGCAAAATTTGAAGCCGGAGCGTGCTCCCCCCTGATCCATATTTCGAAATGAAACAAATATAAGAACTGCTTTCCTCCCGGCGGTGCATTCAACTCCACCCGCTGTCCAGAACGAATGATATGCACCGTGTCCGGATGCAGCGGGTAGAGCAAGCCGTCAATCACAATATTGCCATATCGGTGGACAGGCACAATGCAGATGTGCGAGGGAGCGGCCGCATACAGCAATTGATCGCTGGCGATTCCATATAATAAAGGATAAACGGAGAAGTCCTTCTCTATGGAAACCTCCACCAGTCTGATCCATGCGTTTTGAAGCAGCTCTATGTTCAGTGGTTTGATCGAGAGCGGGTCATGGGGATCCATCGTCATGGTGTGTCATTCCTTCAACAAAAAAGTAAAGATATTGTTTATTTTATTGATAACAATTCTCATTGTCAAAATCTCTGGCCTTATCCTATTGCAGGTTTTCCAATCACGCCCAAGGAATTACTTGAAGCTTTGTCCATATTCTTGTCCAACTTTCTATCTTTTTCTCATAGATTTGTTGAGTGATTTGAATCTTATTGGCTCGTACGATCATCCCAAACAAATCATTCAAACCATACGGAGCGTAAACATGCCATTGATCATCTTGTTTCCTTATCCCGATAGCGGTGGAAGTTGTCGGCCAGGTATTAATCGCGTCTTCCAGAGATGGATAGGGCTTAATCTCATATCCAAAATGATCTTTATACCACAGATGCACTCTTGCCTGATTCTTAATATCCAGCTTAATCGGTAAATTGCAAAAATGATTGTTAATGAGTTCAATATTCTTGTCCTCAGCTTCTTCACTAACATCACTATCATTAAAGTAAGCAAAATCAATATCTTTAATGCCATAGTCAAGCGGGAACTCGCACAAGTAATTCCATACGGTTTGGGCAATACATCCCGCGCCGATATAATAATTGTCAATCTTGAAATCCTGTGCTCTCAAAATCACATCATGCACGACCTTGTTCCGCGCGATAATCGTAGTTAAGACGTGTACTTGATCAGATAGATTCCGGTTATACGCATTTAGTAAAGGCATCTTGTGGCTCCCTCTATGCATATCAGATTTTCAACTCTTCGTATAAACGACAATGTCCTTATAGTTTTTTCACCAGTATCACTTCCAACGGCTCGTCCTCCAGTAGTAAACACCCTGAATCACGATATCCAAGCTTTCTATAAAAATGTTGCGCGTCTTCGTTGGACAAGGTGGAAGTCATGACTAATTTGAATCCTCTCTGTCTCATCAATTCTTCCCAATGGAGAACAACTTCTTTGCCGAATCCCCGTCCCCGGTAATCTTCATCAATCCATATCATATTCATAAAAGGGATGTTATCCCAAAAATGACCATACCTCATCCATCCGATTTCTTGATTTTGGTCCCTAAGAATAAAAATTTCATGTTCTCTAATCTTCGATCGTATTAGCAATCCATTGATATGTTTGTCCCTTTCAATTATGAATTGATAATCTTCCTGTGTTGCATATTCGATTTTCATGATATGACCTCTGTATTTTCTTTTTAATCATGCTAATTTCCGATCATTTATCATCGATTTACGCTCAAATACTTTGCAATTCGATTGATTATTTCTCTCTTATTTTTTATGATGATGGGCTCTTTGCCGCACTTCTTAACAAGCTCTATTACAGTTTTAACCTCATATTGATGGTTCCACTTCATTATCATCTTACCTAGATTTCTTAATGACTGCTTATAATTCCAAGGACGTACCCCAAGCCGGGACAAAATAAATCTCTTTATAATCCGATAATCTCTTACAAATACATTCGGATTAAGCAAAAAAACCATATCGGCTTTTCCAATTGAATCCAATGTCCAGTCTTTATACTGAACTCCCTCTACGATCCAAGCATCCGAGTTTATGACTACGCTAAAAGTCAAATCCCTTACTTCTTCTGGAAATCTCAAATTATCTGAACTTCTGTCCCAAATCATATTATCAATCTCATAGTAAGGTATTTCGTACTTTTCAGATAATTCCTTTGCAATTGTTGATTTCCCGCTCCCGCAAGATCCAATTATTCGGATTTTCATTGAGGCACTCCCGAACTCTAATGGATTTTTTGGTATTCCAATGATTTCTCATCCCGTTCTTGTGTTCGCGAAGTCCATGACCGCAGCGATTAGGGTGTCAGTTGATGCCACTTCTCTTATCTTATTGCATCAATAATTCCCTGTTCGGATAACTCTCTAGTTCTTTCTTTACCCTCCACATTAACAGACTCGCATGTCTGATAAAATACACTATAGTTTCCATAGCTGCAGCATCCCCCCCTTTCGTCAAAAGTACCACGTTGAATTCTGCTAAAATAGTTAATGTATAATGCGTATATCCCTCATGAACAAAGGAGAACTCAAAATGAGAAAACTCGTTCTATTTCTGCACGCATCGCTTGATGGTTTTGTAGAAGGACCGAATGGTCAAATGGATATTGGCTGGGTTTCCTACGATGCCGATTTGGAGAACCACGCGAAAGAAATTCTGAGTACTGCCGACACGGTCATTTGGGGACGTGGGACTTATCAGATGATGCACAGTTACTGGCCATCTGTGCCTTCGAACCCATCAGCTTCGCAGTATGAACGAAATCATGCCGAGTGGATCGAAAAGACAGCCAAAATCGTCTTTTCCACGACGCTAGAGAAAGTCGAATGGAATAATTCCAGACTCGTGAAAGAAAATGTCGAGGAAGAGATCAATAACCTTAAACAGCAGCCAGGCAAGGATATGGTCATCCTTGGCAGTCCCAGGTTCGCACATCACCTTATGCAGCTTGATTTAATTGATGAGTATAAAATTACGGTTTCTCCCGTCCTGATCGGCAAGGGATTGCCGTTATTCCAAGGTCTAAAGGAGAAGATCAATCTTAAGCTAATCGAAAACAAGACCTTTGATTCCGGAGCCCTAGGTCTCTTTTACCGGACGGTAAGATGACCTTGTCACATAAGCTAAGGGAAGACAATAGCTCAATTACCGCCTTTTCATACAAAGGCGGTTTATTTCTATACTACTATAATAACGGTCTTTAATTTCCCTTACCTCTTGGAAACGCCGCTAAACGAACACAGCCTTACTGCCCTCTGTTTGCCCTATTCGAAATGTTATTGGTTCTTTATGTCCTCAAATTCCATCATACAAATATGTCCTTTAAAATCTATTTCATCTATAAATAATTGTTGGTATTTAAACGTAGGTTTAATAGACCAATGAGACAGATCAGCATATTTACGCTTCATTCTTCACCCCGTCCATAGATTTGTCTGATCCTGCTGGCATACGGCTTCTTAAGATACTTTCAAATATTCATCTTATCATTAAACTCAATACAAAAAGGTTGTGTTTCAGGTCTTAAACAATACTCTATTCTTTGTCTGAAATCTTTCCATTTCACCTTTTCGAGTGCTTCTTTGATCGGGAAAAATCCAGACTCCAAGCTTTCGGATGTTTGAATTAACTCCCCACCAATAGGTTTTGCCAAGAAAAGTGTGTTGCAAATCGAATTTCCAACATTCTGAAATATCCCGCAGAACTTGATAATTTCGATGTCAATTCCTGATTCTTCTTTTGTCTCTCTTACCGCAGCATCGGTTAATGATTCCCCTTCTTCAACTTGGCCTCCGGGCATTTCCCAACCTCTTCTGGGTCCTTTGATAAGTAATATTTCGTTTTTATCATTTATTACTATCGCAGCTGCCGAAACGATATGCTTTGGTGGATTCATTTGCTTCACTCCTTTGCAACAAAATCAAGTATACTCCCTTAGCACCTTGGCACATGCTAATTGGCTCGTTTTTTAATCTCTTCAACAATCATATCCACTATTGCTTCAACTGAGGATGAACCGTCAATGGTAAAATCAGAATTTGGTTTTATGGTGCTTAATGCATTTATATAAGCGTTCCTACTTCGTATTAGGTAATGAATTAATTCGGCTTTGACTTCTTCTATAGATGCTTGAGCAAAATCCCTCAGAATCCTCCTTGCCATGGCGATATCTAATGGAGTATCAACAAAAACAGTAAAATTGATTAAATCATTCATTCCAAAATGAGCATATGCAAATGGATAGTCGACAAATATATAACTAAGAGGTTTTGCAGGAACGGTTAATAGTCTTTTCAGATCATTGATTAATGGCGTCAAATCCCATTCATTGGGATTCGCCCCTTTCTCCACCCATTCACAAATATCATCAGGTTGATTAGTAAATTCATAATTGTCAAAATATAGAGCTTCCGAATTATTCAATGTTTCAGCTAATTTCTTTGTTATAGTGGTTTTTCCACCACCCGATACTGCGGCAAGTGCAACTACAAACGGTTTAGGATTTTTCATTGTAATCCCTCATGTATTAAGAAATAGAGAAACATGTGAATATGGTGCTTGATGAAGTAACCCCCTCTTGAAAAGCTTACGATAGGTAAATATAAGCGGAGATAGACTCATTATACAGCTTTTCGAAGGAGATAATAGCCGTCCGACGTAGCGATTACCGAACGGTTATACGAAAAATGCTACAGATTCGGAGAGAGATATCCTCTTCGTTTGGCTCGTTCCGCCGCGTCTCTTCGCATGTCATCGTCGGATACAAACAAGACGTGTATGCGATCAATCATCCTGTTCTCCTTAACATCGTGCCGCATAAATAGAAATCGGACACCACCTTATTGGCAGTGTCCGTCGGCAAAGTCCATGGAAGCGACGTTAAGCAACTTAGAGTAACATCCGCCGCTTCCGCAATGTTCTCCAAATACGATGCGAATACGTTTGTTACTTGCGAAGCTTCTTTTTTTCTTGTAACGCTCTGACGCTGTCGATGCCGAGACCCGAGCGGACTCAACTTGTCTCCTTAGAATCCATGAAAGTCCGAACCGCCCGTCATGACCAACTCGTACTGGTGCGCCAACAGTCCTGCGGGAACGCCGCCAATAATCGTCAGATCGTATAGCACCTCATCTATCATTCCCGCCTTTCTCAATCCTCAAGCTCCTCAAGAGACCTGCGTTGCATATAAACGCGCATAAATGCCGCAGCGACCAAGCAATTCTTCGTGAGTTCCCATCTCGGCAATGCCTGTGCCTTCCAAGACGATAATCCGATCGGCATGGCGAATCGTGGATAACCGATGTGCAATAACCAACGTTGTACGATCTTTCGAGATCTCTTCAAGCGCCGCCTGAATATCCTGCTCCGTCTTCGTGTCGAGCGCCGATGTCGCCTCATCAAGAATCAGGATCGGCGCATTGCGCAGAATAGCCCGCGCAATCGATAGTCGCTGCTTCTGTCCGCCCGACAAACGCACTCCGCGTTCGCCAATCACCGTATCATACCCTTGTTCCATGTGCGTAATAAAATCATGCGCTTTGGCGGCTTGCGCTGCGGAGACTATCTCTTCCTGCGTCGCTCCTTTCCAACCATAAGCGATATTGTCATATACCGTCCCGTCAAACAAAAACGTATCTTGCAGGACCATCGAAATATTATCCCGTAAGCTGGCTAACGTCACATCACGAATATCAATGCCGTCTACTTGAATCGAGCCTGCTTGCGGGTCATAGAAACGATTAATCAGACTGGCTAATGACGTCTTCCCCACTCCGGTTGTTCCCACCAGAGCAACCGTCTGTCCCGGTTCAATGGACAGATTGAGCTGTTCCAATACGGGTATCCCATCCTGGTAAGCAAACGTTACATTCTGGAAGGAAACCCTTCCCTTTACACGCGGCAGAGTAACGGCATGACGCTTCTCTTGCACGTCTTCCTCCTCCTTCAACACATCAAATACACGTTTCAGACCGGCCTCAGCTCGACCTGCCAGTTCCACTAAATGTGAAAAAGACTTCACGGGATGATAAAACATCCCCAGATAGGCAACGAAACCGACAATGTCTGCTATATTCGCTTCACCTGTTGCGATCAACCGACCGCCAACAATAACAACGAGCACTGTTCCAAGCGCAGTCACAAACGTAAGCAGCGGCGCAGATGTTTCATTGAACAGGCTGGCGCGCAAATACGTTTTCGTATGCTTGAGCGCAAGACGGTTCACGTTGCCTTGCTCTTCCTCTTGACGATTAAAGATTTGGATTTCCTTGATTCCCGACAAATTTTCCTGTACCTTGCCTGCGATTTCACCTCGAACCTTGGAATTTTCACTCCACAAGGGCGACATTCGCTTACTCTGCCAAGCCGTAATCGCCAGCAATAAAGGAACGGTGATCAGACAGATTAACGCCAGTTTGACATTGATCGCAAGCAGCAAAATTCCTACTCCAGCGAACGTCAAGACATGGATAACAAAATCGGGAATCACATGCGCGATAAAAACTTCAGCCTCCATCGCATCATTCACAACACGCCCCGTCAAATCGCCTGTTCGATTTCGATTGAAATAACGCAGACTCATTTGCTGATATTTGCCATATAATCGTGTCCGCAAATCCGCCACATAGTGAAGTGCGGCGTAATGATTCATATAGCCTGCCAGTGAAGTGCCAATGGCTTGCAACAAAGTCGCTCCCAGCAGCAACAGACCGATCGTCAGCGCCTCTGCGGCAAAACGGGTACTGCCTTCCGTGGCCAACTGCGTCAGAGTGCGAAGCGCCCAGGGCAGATAAAATCCCGCAATCGTGGCGACTACGACACCCGCGAATCCAATTCCCAACTGCATCCAGTATTTTTTTGCGCCGATTAAAACACGCCACGCCGTCTTCATGTTGCCATCACCATCTTCTTCGCCTGCTGTTGCGTTTTGGATTCGCGCAGTAGCTGATAGGTCACGTACACGGGACGGCCCGTCCGGGGCTCCAGCATAATATCCGCATCGATGGCAAACACCTCACGCAATGTCTGTGCGGTCATCACCCGTTCAGGCGTTCCGCGCTCCACCACCTGCCCCTCGCGAATCGCGACCATGTAGTCAGAGAAACGCGCAGCCAGATTCAAATCATGCAGCACCATGACAATCGTCACCTGCTGACTGCGATTGAGCTCGTATAGCAGCTCCAGCACTTCCAGTTGGTGCGCCAAATCCAAGTATGTCGTGGGTTCGTCCAGTAAGATCAAATCCGTCTGCTGCGCCAGTGCCATCGCGATCCACACACGCTGTCGTTGCCCGCCCGATAACGTATCGACTTCGCGATGCTCAAACTCGGTTAACTTCGTTACCGTTAAAGCCCAGGCAACAATCTGATTGTCCTCTTTTGTCAGCTTGCCAAATCCTCTCTGGTGCGGGAAGCGTCCATACGCGACCAATTGCCCTACCGTCAGTCCGCTTGGCGCCGTTGGCGTTTGCGGCAAGATCGCCATCTGCTTCGCGACCTCTTTGGTCGGCAATGCACGAATATCTGCGCCGTTGAGATAGACCGTGCCATTCTTCGTCTTGAGCAGCCGCCCCAATGCTTTGAGCACCGTCGATTTCCCGCATCCATTCGGCCCGATAATCGACGTAATCTGTCCCCGAGGGATGTTCAGATCCAGTTTCTTGACAATGAGTGTTGCCTCATACGCAATATCGATTTGTTCCGCTGCAATACATTGCATGACGTCCTCCTAATTCGCTTTGGCTAATAGATAGAGAAAGTAGGGGACACTGATCACCGTTATGACAATCCCCGTCGGTACATCGCCACCCAGACTAATGGTACGCGTAATGGTATCGGCCAGCACTACGATCAATCCCCCCGCCAAGCTGGCAGCCGGAACGAGCAGCTTATGATCGGGCCCGACCAGTTTTCGCGCCATATGGGGAGCGATCAGTCCGACAAAAAAGAAACTGCCTCCTACAGCCACGCTGCCGGAGGATAGAGCCACAGCCGCAATCGATAAGCCTAAAAACTCCGGCTTTACCGCAAGCCCCAAACCCTCCGCTGTCTGATTGCCCAGATGGAGGGTGTTGAGTATTCGCGCTTTATAGAAGATATACACCAACAGCACCACAATCCATGGAGCGAGCAGGCTAATATATCGCCAATCATCCCCCCATAGGCTTCCCGCTGCCCAGCGCAGCATAAAGTCCATTTGGGTGTCATTCAGCTTCAGCGTCAAAAAAGTTGTCAGCCCGCCATACCCGCTGCCCAGCGCCACTCCGGTCAAAATGAGACCGATCGGCGAGATATCCCGCCCTCGGCGATACGACAGCAAGAAAATCAAACCTGCGGCCAAAAGTCCTCCGAGAAAAGCGAGCAAGGGCAAGACGATAAAGGAGTTGCTCCCCATCGACGCCACATACACAACAAAAATCAGCACAAACAAGCCCGATCCCGAACTGATTCCCAGCGTTCCCGGACTGGCCATGTCATTTCGCAGCAAGCTTTGCATCACTACACCCGCCGCTCCCATGCCAAGACCGACCAGAATGGACAATACAATCCGGGGAAGACGAAAGTCAAACACGATCAAGTTCTGCTTTTCGGTTCCTTTTCCGAGAAGCACATTCAGCACTTCCAACGGAGAAAGATTCATTTTGCCTGAGTTCACACTCACGACAGAAAAAATGACCATAAGCGCGAATAAAATGGCAATGACCACGATTCCCCGTTGAACCGTATAACGTTGCTTTGTCATTCAAACTCCCTCCTTTGCCTGCGGGCCAGGAAGAGAAAGAAAGGTACGCCGATGATGGAGAAAATAATACCGAGCGGTGTCTCAAACGGCTTGTTGATCAGTCGCCCGATCAGATCTGCCGAAACGGTAAGCAGCGCGCCATAAACAGCGGCGGCGGGAATAATATAGCGATAATCCACCCAGACCATATATCGGACAATATGCGGGGTAATCAGCCCGACAAAGCCGATTGGTCCTACCACAACAACGGAAATTCCCGTCAATACCAGGACAATCACTGTGGACAAGCCCTTAACCCATCGACTGCGGATGCCAAGCCCGCTAGCCGCATCCTCGCCCAAGCTTAATAATGTCACTGAGGGCGACAATGCAATCGCCAGCAGTACGCCGCCAAAGAACAAAGGAGAGATGATCAGCAGTTCCCCCCATTTCGCTCCTGCCGTGCTGCCGGCTGTCCAGAAGGCGAGCGCTCGTCCAAGGTTATAATTGATCGCCAGATACTGACTGAGCGCGCCAAACAACATCGAGATCGACAACCCTGCCAATACAAGCCGCTGCGGTGTCATCCCCCGTTTGCCCAGCGAGGCGATGAAGTAGGTCATGCCCGTCGCGAGCGCCGCGCCCAGGCAAGCGAATATCATCATTTGTCCATAGGTATGACCCGGCACAAACGCCAGACCAAGCGCAATCGCAAACGCTGCGCCGGAACTGATGCCCATTAGTCCCGAATCCGCCAGCGGATTCCGTGTTGTACCTTGCATAATTGCTCCGCACACCGCAAGGCTGCAGCCGACAACCAGATCGGCGACTGTACGCGGAAAGCGGAGCGTGAGAATAATTTGATGGTCGGTGAGCGTTGGATCAAATCGAAACAGAGCTTCCCATGCGGTCATTAAGCGCATATCGGCTGCGCCGAAGCTAATCGACGCCGCACACATGAGCACCATTAACCCAAGCCCAACCGCCATATAGAGCGTAAAATATGCCGCTCCACGGCGCTTTTGTTCAGGCCCGTTTTTCATTTCATATGCTTTCCTCTCAGCCTTGTGCGGATTCAATTAATCCATCCACAATTCTATCTATTTGCGCCATTGTCGAGTACACATCCCAATACCATGCAAGCGTATATGGAAGATAACTGATATTCCCTCTTATAACAGCTGGAACAGCCTCCCAAATTTCGTTGCTTCCAAAATCATCAATACCATGGATGGTATCTCCACCATCACCGATATAAATAATATATTCGCCGCAATAGTCAGGCAAAACTTCTATAGAAGGAAATCCCCACTGTTCCCCAAGCGTAAATACATCTTTTTCAATTGCAGGTGGAGGCGTAAGCCCTAAAGTATCGTATACTAACTTGCCGATTCCATATACATTCCCGCCGACCCAAGGATTCTGTATTGTCCCGCCCAGCACGGTAACGGTTGAATCGTATAGTCCGGCTTCTTCCAACCGTGTTTTCGCCTCTGCTATTTTATTGTGGTATTTTTCAATCGCTTGCCCTGCCTCTTTTTGTTTATTAAAGATTTCACCAAGCAGTTTAACTCGATCTTCTTTGGTCAACACGGTTTCATCCCATGTAAGGAAAATAGTCGGAGCTATTTTTGACATACTATCAAGTTTCTTTTCATTATCGACAATGATCAAGTCAGGATCGAACGTCATAATTTCTTCAGGTTCAAAGCTGTTTATAACCGTTATCCCTGTTGCCCTATCGGCATAGGCGGTATCCTTAAGCGAACCATTCACTTGCACACCTACCGGCGTTATACCTAATTCAAGCAAGTCTCCTGCTATAGAGGCCACGACCACCCGTTTCGGATTCATCGGCACCTCTACCTCTCCTTGCGGCGTTTGAACCACTCTTGTTTGCGCCCCCTGCTCGGCTCCATTGGTCTCGACATCAACGGTCATTTGAGCTTGCGTACTTGCCGGTGCCGGACTTGACGAACCTGTACTGGTCGGCGCTGCTGTTGAGCATGCCGATAACAACAACATTAGACTCATTGCTGCGGCTACGATCATTTCCTTGCTTCTTGCTTGTCCAAACATGCTTAACTCCCCGTCTCTTCGAGATTTGACCAGGTGATCCAGTCCTTTCTTATTGTAGAGACGTTGAGAATGATTATCAATTGTATAACCCTGCATCATCACCCCTAATTTTTTCCGATAGTCGCCCGGCGAAATGTTATAGTACCTCTTGAACATTCGAAACAGCGTATTTTCATCTACAAAACCACATCCGTCGGCTATCTCCCTCATTGTTGCATTTGTATTGATCAATTGATATCGAGCGGCCCCCAGTCTCTTCATCGTTAAATATTCCTGCGGGCTCTTGCCTTCCCTTTTCTTGAATAGCCTTGTCAGTTGCCCTCCACTAATTGCAAACATATCCGCAATGTCCTGAAACAAGATCGGCTGCATATAATGCTCATCCAAATACCGTTTAGCCGATAGGACAGGATCCGGTTGAAGAAACGATGGCTGCTCTTGCTCCAAATCCTTATATATTTCATGCATGGATTGAAAAAACAAATTTTTAGTATGAAAATGATTCATCGCCGTTGTACGACTCCAGTTGTCTATCATCTGCTCAAATAAATAAACCAGCCACACCGGATTGCTCGGCGCATAACCAAACTGCAACACAAATGGATTCACCTGCTCCAGCAAGCGCTGCAAGTCCTTCTTAAAGAAGGGCGGCGTCTCCGCCTTAAACAACACCATGTAACTTCTAAGTGCCGCCTCTTCAGGAGTGATGCTTAGCAAAGTTCCCTTTCCACCATGAAAAAGACCAAACCTTTCCATTGCGAAAGCCGTGTCGTTCAGTTGAACATGAGCAGTTCCACCATAAGCATAGACCAGCGTGCTGCTGGGCATTTTATATTGCCGCAGCGGTTGTTCAGGATAAATCGATTGGTGACGCACATCTATCAATGAAACGGAGGAACGTGTCCATATATATGCCATCGTTTCGAGCATTTCCGGTGTAAAGATTTGCATCGCTCCAGTTTCTTCTCGCATCTGTCCGCACTCCCTCGTCAAGCTTCTTACTCTGTATGGTAGTCCAAATGAATTTGATTATCAATATCATTTAGGAGGTGTTGATGTTCCCCAAAAAAGCTTGTCCGTAAAGGGAATGTGAGAGCTGCCGATCTCTCCAAGCTGATATCCGCCGATCAACTGCTCGGACAGCGACAGAACGAATTCCTATTTAAGAATGATTGGTTCGGCGAAGTTGCCGAGATATGAACCGTCTCGTCGCACAGTGCGCTTACCAAAGCAGAATCCTCCCGCTCCGATGGGCACTTCGGGCAAACCATTAGCAGACGTAAAACGGAACGGCGTATCAGTGGGAACGGCATTGTCGCTTTCATAAGATTGATGTCATTTCGTCTCTGTATTCCGACCAAATCAAAGTACTGCGTGGCGCACGCGAAAAAAACGAAGTGAGAGAACAAAGAAAACCCTTGTGGCACAAGGGCTGGAGGCATTTTGTGGGGTTCAAAAAACACTACGCATAATGCGATGTTATGCGCTGCTGTTGACACCTAAAAAAACTTATAATGCTTTAGTTACGCCAAGATTCAATTAATCTATTATCTCTATCAAAAGCTTTCACATTTTTGAAGGTAGTCATCAAATTTACTTCCTGTACGTCTTCATATGTCTTGGGCATTTTCATAATAAAAGTATTATTTACAGACTCCACCTCCTGATTTTCACCGTTTTCATATTCTATTAGAAATTTTTCAATGGGAAGCTCCGTATACAATACTCCCCAGATAAAGTTCCCTCTATCCTTCTTGGATTCTGCTCTTACCAGAAATGCAAGACCATTATCTGAACTTGCCGTCCATCCGGAACTTTGACTATCATTTTTGTAATAATATCTCCCATTCGTAAATCGATATACACCAAAAACATACTGAGTTTGATCAAGGTATAAAACTAATTTGTTAGCTTCGTCGTTATTGACTACTTCTATTGGCGTTTTCCATTGAGATTGAACAGCCTTATCCAAAGTGCTATATCCACGAATATCATTCCAAAAAAATAGAAGCACTATCGCAAGCGCGATACCACTAACAAATAGAATTTTCTTCATGTTTCACCTAAATTCTTTGATTTTCAGCTGTTTACTGGCAGAGGACGAGTGACAAATCCTGTCTCCTGCGATGTCCGAATACGAAATTCTATAACGACCTCGCTTCTTCGGACGACATCCTTAAATCATTGATTCCGCTATTGTAAAAATAAATTCTTGAGAAATATCTCTCCCCATAATTTCATATTGCAATGCCTTCCCATTGACATCTTCCTCGATCCAAATTAGTTGATTATATTCGATATTTGAGATATAGAATGCTTCATTTCCGCGTACATTTAATTGTTCGATTTTAGATTGTTTGCTGTTCGGTACTTGAATTCGACTTTTTGTTGTTCCGAATATTCGGAACGCATATGTTCCACAATCTGATGTTTGGTACGAAATATTGACGCCTACGAGCGTATTGTTAGGCCTGAGGTCTCGTACAACGACATTACTTCCAGTCCTCTCACTTTCTTCAATCATTCCATCGATTTCATGTGGTAATAAATTGTCAAATCCATAATATACTTGAATTTTATGCATTTCAGAGTAAATCGGAAACCGTGGTTGCCAAGGGGTTATTTTTTCTTTTAAACTTTCTAACCCTTCCCCCCAATCTCTTGCAACATAATTTGTTTGTTGAGTAAATTTGTTATCTACAGCGTCTGCGATATAGATAGCCTTCCCCTCGCCTGGATTTAATCCCCTAATAATTTTGTTAATAATATTTTCATCTTGAAGTGATTGAAATTGAATCTTTCCAATCATATCTCCTTTTTTGTTTCTTATCTCCACTACCTTCTCTCCTCCTCTTCTCAACAAAGCGTAAAATGATGCTATCAGATCCGCTGACTTTTTGATTAAACCTCACTTTTATTCATCATTATTATGTTCGACATAAATCTCTCCTACATATTCTGAAAGTTTCGTAAGTTTAACTCCTTAACTTGAGTGTTGCGAAAAATATGTTGTCGACGAAAGCCGGTTAAAGCCAGGATATTAGAAGGTTCGTCGAAAGAACGAATAGAAGAAGGACATCAACCTTGG